>DAOTXM010000490.1:0-2380 GCA_034435215.1 Anaerolineales bacterium | reverse complement strand
GATGTGATTGCAACAGGGGTTGGTTACCATATCCTGTTGGTACTGGAACGGGATTCACAGCGTCAGCTTTCGCCGGATGCCTATCTGGTGATGCAGGAGAAAGCGTTGCAAGATTGGCTGGCACAGAAACGCGCCGATAGTGAAATCGTGCTTGCCCCCTGATGAACTTGCACGGAGACGTCGATGAGCGAATTCAATTTTGATGAACCTGAACGAAAATCTGCCAGGATTTCATTGCCTGCATTCGGCCTTTGGGATATTCTTACAGTCTTGGTCTTGTTATTTACCCTGTGCCTGGGTGTTTATTTTGTTTCGATTTTCATCGATCCCGGTTCCTCGATGAACTTCTTGAAGCCAGCCTGGACCCCCACAGCGACGATTACACCTATTCAGCTGTCACCTACCTGGACGCCTACCGCCACGGTATACGTCCCGCCGACCGCGACGTTGTTGCCGTCTATAACCCCTCCACCAACCTATACGCCCGCGAATTTGGTTCCGGCTACCGATACGCCGGTTTCGACCGCGACGCCCACGATCACGCCTACTCCCAAGGCGCTCTTTTCCGCTTCTTCGATCAACGCGATCGAGAGTGTGATCATCCCGCATCTACAGAATGCAGCCTGCAACTGGCTGGGTGTCGGTGGGACGGTCGATGACCAGAACAGCAGCCCCATCATCGGGATTGTGGTCCGCTTGGCCGGTACGTTGAACGGCAAGTCAGTCGAGTTGACTACGGTCAGCGGCATCAGCCCGGAATATGGCAAATCGGGCTTCGAATTCGTGCTGGGTGATACCCCGGTCAATTCGCGCGACACGCTCTATGTGCAATTGCTGGACCAGGCCGGTCTGCCACTTTCTGATCGAATATACATCGATACTTTTAGCGACTGTAAGAAAAACCTGATCCTGGTGCGATTTAAGAAGAATCGCTGACATTTGTCCACAAAGAGCATGTAGTTTACGAAAAATGCCCCTGCGCTTAACCTTCGCAAGGGCACTTTTTTTTAGTTCTCTCTGTGCTCATCCGTGTTTATCTGTGTTTATCTGTGGTTGTCCGTGGTTATGATTATACTTCCACATTCCAATGCGCGTATTTGGGATTTCTGGCGCGCACAACCCCATCGAACAGTTCCCTGATTTTTCCCGTGATGGGCCCCATTTCACCCCTGCCCACCGGGCGGTAATCCACTTTGGTGATGGCTACGATCTGTGCGGCGGAACCGGTCATGAACAACTCATCACAGATGAACAATTCAGTCCGGTCAATCGAGCGCTCTACCACCGGCAAGCCAAGTTCATTCTTTGCCAGTTCCATGGCTGTTTTACGGGTGATTCCTTCCAAGATGTTGTCCGTCACAGGCGGCGTAATGACCGTGCCATCGCGCACCATGAAAATATTCATGGCGCTGCCTTCCGAGATGTGACCGTTATGGTTGAGAACCAGCGCCTCATCGAAGCCGGCGCGCGCGGCATCGGTCTTGATCAATGCCGAGTTGGCATACGCACCGCTGACCTTGCCGCGCGCAGGGATCATGTTGTCGTCCAGCCGCCGCCATGAGGAGATCGTCACATGCGCATCGGTGTCATTCTTGACATATTGCTTGAACGGCATGGAGAAAATCGTCAATTCGTCTCTCAGATCGTGCAGACGGACGCCGATGCCCAGGTCAGCCTTGTAGATCAACGGGCGGATGTAGATATCGGTTTGCCAGCCCTCCGTGCGCACCAGATCCAGGGTCAACTGGATCAGGCTCTCTTCATCGTAGGGAACGACCATATTCATCATGCGCCCCGAATTCAGTAAACGCCGATAGTGATCATAGGGGCGAAAAATATACAGCTTTTTTTTCTCTTCGTTCCAATACCCACGGATACCGCCAAAGACCGCTGTACCGTAATTGAACGCATGCGTAGCCACGCTGACTTTTGCCTCTTCGAAGGGGACGATTTTCCCTTCGAAGAACACGTGTTTCGGAAGATCCATAAAACGCACCTCCTGGATGGGATAGGGGACGACCGTACGAAAAGATTATAACCGAGGCCCGATGCCTCTTCCTGGACCCGTTGCCTGCCGCCGATTTTCAAGTTCCTCTTGACAAAAAGTAAAAAACCAATATAATTTAATTCGATAAATATCGAAATAATTCTACGGAAGTGAAAAATGACTGACTCGCATGACCTTCTTGATTTTGTCAAAGCCATGGCAGATGTGGACCGCCTGCGCATTATCGGCGTGCTTGCCAGGCGGCGGGCCAACAAATCGGAAATTGCCGGCCGCTTGAACCTGCCTTTGCGCGAGGTGGTTGACCATCTGGGCTTCCTTGAGCATGTCGGTGTAATCAGCTTGAAGGACAATCTATACGAGTTGAATGCAGAC
>DAOTXM010000489.1:0-6385 GCA_034435215.1 Anaerolineales bacterium | reverse complement strand
GGGGGGCCGCCCCCCCCCCCCCACAACCATTTTTTCGGGATTTTCTTGGAACTTTGCGCTGTAATAATAGTAGGTTGATGGTTTATCCAACAATCGAATTCATCTGTGTGCATCTGTGGTTAAGAAAATTATGCCAGAAACAGTAAAGCCACGCCTCCAATCGCAACCAGTGTGCCGAGCACCGCACCCCAGTCGAATTTTTCCTTGAACACCAGCCACCCAACCGGCAGCAGGAACACTGGAGGCAATGCAATCAAGGTACTGGCGATGCCAACCTGTGTGTGTTGCAACGCAAACAGCGACAGGGTTGCGCCCAGCACAGGACCGGTGAAGGCTGCCATGACCAGCCAGCCAAATACATTTGGTCTTGCACGCATGCTCTCGATGGTTTCCCTGGCCTTGCCCTGAAAACCCGCCAGCGCCCATAAAACGATCACGGCCGCCAGCATACGGATGGAATTGCCCGCAATGGGTGAGAAGTTGCCCGTCAGACCCTGTTTGGAGAGCACGTATCCGACCGCCTGTCCGCTGGCTGCGCCCAGCCCAAACAACACACCCTGCACCGGGCTGCAAACCTGGGTGTTCGCCTCGCTCCTGCGCCGCAGGATGACCCAGGCGATGCCTGCCAGGGTGATCAGCACACCGAACAGTTGAATCCCGGTCAGGGTTTCACGGAAGAATATCCAGGCCAGGCCGGCGCTCATCAAGGGAGCCAGACTCATCATCAACATGCCGCGCTGTGCGCCGATACATAAGAAACTCTGGAACAGGAAGACATCTCCCAGAGCATAACCGATCGCGCCGGAGAGCGCAAACCAGACCCAGCGGTCCACCCCAGCATGGACGGGCAAAATATAACCGTAGAAAGCCCAGTTTAAAAGCATCAAAAAGATCAGGGCTAATATTACGCGTACGCGGTTGACGATGATCGAGCCAACCTGCTGCGTGGCTTTCGTGAAAATGACGGAAGTTCCAGACCAGGCGAGGGAAGTCGCCAATGCAGCCAGTTCACCAATGAAGTTCAACGTTGCTCCTGTGTGTTGTGTCTCATCAAGTGGAAATGCTTCTCCGTAGTCAAGGCAGATTTCTTTACCGGCTGTAAGTGCCCATCAATTCAGTTTCTGTCAGGATATGTCCCTCCATGGCGGCCAGCACCTGTTTCTTGTTCGCGTTTTCATCCAGGCTCAGGGTTATGTCCAATGCGTAGAGTTTGAAAAAATAGCGATGCGTACCTCCCGGCGGACAGGGGCCACCGTAGTTGCTGCGCCCCCAGGAATTCTTCCCAAAGGTGGCAGCCACATCGTCGAACTTCATCCCGGCCGGCATGGCTTCTGGCAACTCGCGTATCTCCGCAGGGATATTGAAAACGATCCAGTGATCCCAGGTGCCAACAGGCGCATCCGGATCGTCCATGATGAGCACCAGGGATTGTGTCCCTTCAGGCGGGTCGCCCCAGGCCAGCGAGGGTGAAATGTCTTCCCCATCACAGGAATATTTTGCCGGGATCGGTTCGCCCTGCTCGAAGGCGGTACTGATCAATTCGAAGGGCAGGGCTGGTTCCACGATCGCAGGCGAGGCTTCGGTGAGCGTGGGGGCAACCGTCGGAGCAGGCATTTCGGTCACTGTCACAGGCGCTTTTTCGGTAGGTGCTGTTTCGGTTGGTTCTGCAGCGGGTGCTGCCGCGCAGGCAGCCAGGAGAGACAACCCCAGGCAGAAGGCGATTGACGTACGCAGGTTCATTTTCTACTCCTTTACAAGTCCACTCTCTCGACACCTTCGAACCCCAGGATGAAGTCCGGGCCATAGGCCAGGGACGGGGTCTGGAAACCAGGCCTCAGGTCGCCGGAAAGGATGCGCTGCATGATCTCCACCGTTGCCAGCGCGGTCAGGCGGTAACCTTCGGGGGTTCTCAATCTGGACAAGACCGACCCTCCGTCATCGTTGAAAGCCTCACCCACGATCAGACTGAACCCGTTTCGACGCTGCTCCTCCGTCGGTCCGCTTCGCATCAGACGAAGGGCCTGCTTCAGCATCCATTTGGCCGGACGCGTGTAAAGCAACGGACCGATCACGCGCATGGCGCGCAAGACGCGGATGGCAAAAGGTGGGAATGCCATGTAGGTCTGGACGTTGGGGATGCCGGTGCTGTGGTAGGCCGTGGAAACATCGCCCCAGCCAATGGAAACGACCTGGACCAGTCCGCGCCCGAAATCGACTTCGCGTACCTGCCAGGCGGGCGGGACTTGTACAAGCTGCTTATCCTGGCGGATCATGCCTCCGCGGTGCATGTTCTCGATGGCCGAGCGGGCCGTCCCGCGCGAAACGCCACCGCGTACACTACGAATATAAAGCCGCAAGTGCGTGGCCGAGAGCAGGCGCTTTTTGAGATGCATAGCCAGGCAATCAGTGGGGACTATGTCGAAGCCTGCACCAGGCAATAGCATGATGTCAGCACGTTTGGCATCCTCGTCCATTTGAGCGAGCGCTTCGAAGCCGGGGATCTCGCCGCTGATGTCCAGGTAGTGACGGCGCGTCACCAGGCAGGCCTCCGCCATGCGCCGAAAGGTATGCACGAACGGCCCGGCGCAGTGCAAAACACCCTCTACTTCCTGCAAAGCAGCGTAGAGGGCGGGGGTGTTATCGAGAGACAAGGCGCGATATTCCAGGTTCAGGGATTCAGCCTGGGCACGCAGCCGTTTCTCGTCTCGTCCGGCCAGGAGGGGCTTAAGCCCCTGTCGAACAGCGAGCTCGACAATCAGTTGGCCAGTGTAGCCATAGGAACCATAGATGAGGAAGGTTTTCACAAAAGTATTATAGCGTTAATCAACTCCAATTCTCCAGCGTTTCTTTAACTTTCATCAAAAACCAGTCCGCGGAGGCGCCGTCCAGGATGCGGTGATCGAAGACGAACGAGAGATAGACCATCGGGCGGATGGCGATCGAATCGTTGCCATCCGCATCAGTGACCACGACCGCCCGCTTCTGCATCGCACCCACACCCAGAATCCCGCACTGCGGCTGGTTGATGACCGGGAAAGCAAACAACGAGCCGCTGATGCCGTGGTTGGTCAGCGTAAAGGTCCCGCCCCTGACGTCATCGGGATTGAGCTTCTTCGAGCGGGCGCGGTTGGCAAAATCATTGACGGCCCGCGCCATCCCCAACAGCGACAGCCCGTCCGCGCCCTTGATGACCGGCACGATCAGCCCCTCCTCGCCCAGCGAGGTCGCCATACCGATATTGATGGACGAATGAATGAGCAGCCCTTCGTCGGTCCAGGATGAATTGACGTTTGGGTACGCCTTCAGCCCCGCCACGATGGCCTGCATGAAGTACGCCGTAAAGGTCAGGTTGACACCGTCCTTCGCAAAGGCTTCTTTGTTGGCCTTGCGGTGGGCGACCACACGAGACATGTCCACTTCCATCACGGTCAGCACGTGCGGCGAAGTGTGCTTGCTCATCACCATGTGCTCGGCGATCTGTTTGCGGATTATTGAATGCTTAATTAGCTGGTCACCTTGTGAAGGCACAATTGTTGGAGTGAGTGCGATGTGCGAAGTGCGAGGCGCGGGTTGACTGCTATCAACTCTCTGCTCTCCAGTCTCTATGAAGTTCAACACATTTTTCTTCGTGATGCGACCGTTCATGCCGGTGCCGGGCACTCGTTGCAAGTCAACCCCATGCTCGGCGGCGATTTTGGCAACGACCGGGGAGATAAATCCAAGTTCGCGGTTGGTGGTTGGCGATTGGTGGTTAGCAGCTGGAGTTTGCACGACAGGTTCTTGCTTTAAGAGCGTTTCTTGCTTTTGCTCAGGCTTTGCTTTTTCGCCATCAACTGCCAACTGCCTACTATCAACTGTTTCACCAGGTTGACCGATTAGGGCTAAAATTTCCCCAACCTTCGCCACCATCCCCTCCTGCATTTCGATTTTCAACACCACCCCCGAGGCCGGCGCAGGGATTTCGGTATCCACCTTGTCGGTGTTAACCTCCAGCAGCGGCTCCAGTTCGTTGACCGAGTCGCCTTCCTGCTTGAGCCATTTCGTGACGGTGACTTCTTCGACGCCTTCGCCGAGTAGGGGAACAAATACTTTAGTTACCATAATTACTCTCCAGTTGGTAGTTAGTGGTTGACGGTTGGCAGTCTAACGGCTTGGTAGACTATTTATAAGTGCATAAAGCTTCTTGCGCAAAGCTTGAATTTGTTCGAACAACTCGTCAACATCATCTTTCTGTAAATAACCAAATTCATGAGCTAAAACCAGTTGAGTATCTACTTCGGCTAAAGAGCCAAGTGCAATATGTAAAAATCGGCGGAAATCTCCAGGCGCTTTTCTTGCCTGACCCTCGGCAATATTTGACGGCACGGATACCACCGCACGGCGGATTTGGTCCGCGAGTGCATAGATTTCGTGCTTGGGAAATTTCTCAGTGAGCTTGTATATGTCTTTCGCAAGCTGAATACTATCTTGCCAAACTACCAAATCCCGATAATTCCTTGAAGGTTTCTTTTCTTCCATGTAACCACCTACCACCAACTTTCTACTCCCTACCGAAGCGACGGATACATCACGGGATCAACTTCATGCATCATCCCATACACCGCATCGAAGATCGCCTCGGCGTTGGGCTTGGACCAGTAATCGCCGTCTGAGCCGTAAGCGGGACGGTGGGCTTTGCCGGGCAGGGTGGCCGGAGCCGAGTCGAGCCAGTAGTAGCCGCCCTGTTTCTCGATGACTTCTTGCAGCATATAAGCGGAAGTTCCGCCAGGCACATCTTCATCCACAAAAATGACCCGGCTGGTCTTCTTCAACGACTCGATGATTTTTCCATGAATATCGAACGGCAGCAGGGATTGCACGTCGATGATTTCCACTTCGATGCCAACCTCGGCTAACTTGTTGGCCGCGTCCATAGCGATACGACAACAAGCGCCGTAGGTCACCAACGTCACATCATCGCCTGCGCGAATGACTTCCGGCACGCCCAGGGGGATGGTGTACTCGCCGATGTTGTCGGGCAGTCTCTCCTTTACGCGGTAACCGTTCAATACTTCGACCACGATGGCCGGTTCGTCAGCCTGTAACAGGGTGTTGTAGAAACCCGCCGCACGGGTCATGTCGCGCGGGACCAGCACGTACATGCCGCGCACCAGATGAATGATCCCAGCCATTGGCGAGCCGGAGTGCCAGATGCCCTCCAGCCGGTGGCCGCGGGTGCGTACAATCACGGGAGCTTTCTGCCCGCCAGCGGTCCTCCAACGCAAGGTAGCCAGGTCATCGGACATGATTTGCAGCGCGTAGAGCAGATAGTCGAGATACTGGATCTCACAAATCGGACGCAGCCCGCGCATGGCCATGCCAATGGCCTGCCCCAGGATCGTCGCTTCGCGGATGCCGGTATCGGTCACACGGAACGCACCGTACTTCTCCTGCAAGCCACGAAAGCCCTGGTTCACATCGCCGAGCTGGCCCACATCCTCGCCGAAGGCGATCAGGCGCGGCTCCTTGGCCAGCAGTTTGTCGAAGGCGGCGTTCATCACTTCGAAGCCCATCACGGTGGGCGAATCATTCGAATATGCGGGTTTGACTTCGGGCACCGTAAGCGCCGTCCCGTTGTACAGGTGCGAGCCGTAACGCTCGTCATTGATCCGATCTTGCTCGTTCTTCCAATTGACCAGCACCTGCTTGACCGGATTCCCGTCCAGGCGCAACAGGCGCAGGGCTTCGTGGGCGGCCACATGGACATCGCGCCTCGTCAGCGACGGCAGGCCTGCCAGCCGTTTCTTGAGCGCCTCCAGCTCTGAGGCTTTGGACGAGCTACCTGCAACCTCCTCGAGCATGTCCAGCACCTGGGCGCGTTCCTCCAAAATGGGACCGAGATACGCTTCCCAGGCGGTCTTGCGGATGCCCTCCACGGCTTTGCGGTCGGCCTCTTCAAGGGAAGCAAGCTCCTCGTCCGAGATGACGCGCTGCTCGATCATCCACTCGCGCATCTTCTTGATCCCGTCGAAGTCCTGTTCCCATTGCAGTCGTTCCGGGCTCTTGTAGCGTTCGTGCGAGCCGCTGGTGCTGTGTCCCTGCGGCTGGGTGACCTCGGTGACGTGCACCAGCGCGGGGATGTGGTACGCGCGGGCGATCTCGGCGGCGGACGCGTAAGTTTCGAGCAGGGCGGGATAGTCCCAGGCGCGGACGCTGTACAGGTCGTAGCCGCGGTCGCAGTCCTCGGCGGGACAGGGGTCGCGCTGGAAGCCGCTCAGGATGGCGCCGATGTTCTCCTTGACCATCTGGAATTGATTCGGCACTGAGATGCCGTAGCCGTCGTCGTAGATGGTGATGATCGCGGGGGCTTTGAGCACGCCGATGGCGTTGACCGACTCCCAGAACA
>DAOTXM010000488.1:0-4573 GCA_034435215.1 Anaerolineales bacterium | reverse complement strand
CCACCTCCCATGGCTGGTCACAGCATCGTGTGGATGCCTGCGAGTTCGATATCGGCGTGGTCACCAATATTACCCACGAACATTTCGATGAACATGGTTCTTATGAAAATTATCGTGCGGCCAAGGCGCGCTTGTTCAGCAGCCTGGAGCGAACTGGGCCGAAAGCGTGGGGCAATCCGCGCCTTGCGGTGATCAATCGGGACGACCAGTCGTTCGAATTCTTGGACGCTTTTGTCAAAGGCAGAAAAGTGATATATGGCATGGACGCCGATGCGGATGTGCGGGCTACTGACATAGGATATGGCCTGGGAGGGATGCAATTTGTTGCGCAACATTCCGATTTTCGTGTAGACATAAGGGTGGGCCTGGTTGGGCGTTATAACGTCTCGAACTGCCTGGCAGCGTTATGCGTGACTGTACTCGGGTTGGGCATCGACCCTGGAATTGCCGCAAAAGGGATTGCGAACCTGCCCGGCATTCCAGGTCGCATGGAAATGATCGATATGGGGCAGGATGTCATTGCGATTGTAGACTTTGCGCACACTCCCAACGCCTTGAAAGTGACTCTCGAAACCGCAAGGGAAATGCTTAGGAGCGCGGAGGAGAATGAGGGAAAAAGTCGCGTGATTGCTGTTTTTGGATCGGCGGGATTGCGAGACAAAGAAAAGCGCCGCATGATGGCCGAAATTTCTGCTGAATTGGCCGATTTAACGGTGTTGACTGCTGAAGATCCGCGCACCGAGTCATTGGACGGTATCCTCGACGAAATGGCGGCAGGCGCAAGGTCCAGTGGTGGACGCGAAGGAGAGACGTTTTGGCGGATTGCGGACCGAGGGGCTGCGATCAAGTTTGCTCTGCAATTGGCGCGTCCCGGTGATATTGTCCTGTCGTGCGGAAAGGGGCATGAGCAATCCATGTGTTTCGGAAAGACCGAACATCCCTGGGACGATCGGATTGCCATGCGGGCTGCCCTGGCCGAACATCTGGGCGTGAACGGGCCAGAGATGCCCTACTTACCCACACAGGATACGGCTGAAGAGGAGTGGCTGCGTTCGTGATCCACTCTCTGCACCGCGAACAGTTCATTCCAGCCTTACTGGACCGCGTTTGGAATTACTTTGCGGACCCTAAAAACCTGAATGAAATCACTCCACCAGACATGAATTTTGAAATTGTATCTGGAGGGGATGTTCGGATGTACGCGGGGCAAATTATCTTGTACCGCGTGGAGTTTGTGCGCGGGTTGCGATCGCTGTGGCTGACCGAGATCACACATGTGCGCGAGGGAGCCTACTTTGTGGACGAGCAGCGGATTGGACCCTACCGTTTCTGGTATCACGAGCATATCTTCCAACCACATGAGGACGGTGTAATAATGACCGATCATGTCACATATGCTGTCCCGTTTGCGCCACTTGGTGATTTGATCAATCAGATATGGATTTGAAACAGGTTGGCGAATATATTTGATTATCGCAGGCAAAAAATTATCGAATTGTTTGGAGAGTCGTAATGGATTGGAGAACACCGGTTACGCTCACTGGTAAGTACGTTTGTTTGGAGCCGATGACGGAAGCGCATGTGCCGCATCTGGTCGCCATTGGGTTGGATGATAGCATTTGGGAACACATGTTGTATGGTGATGTGCGCACGGAAGAGGATATCCGGCGTTGGGTGCAGGATATCCTTTCGCGGCCTGATTTGCCCTTTGTGGCTCTTCATTTGGCGTCAGGGCGCGTGGCTGGGGTAACCCGTTATTTGAATATGTCACCGGAACATCGCGGACTGGAGATCGGCGGTACCTGGTATGGGTTGGAATTCCAACGCACTGCGGTGAATACAGAATGCAAATATTTGTTGTTGGAATACGCCTTCGAGACACTGGGCTGCATCCGGGTGCAATTCAAAACCGACCTGCGCAACGTGCGCTCGCAACGAGCCATCGAGCGAATCGGCGCGGTCAAAGAAGGCGTGCTCCGTAATCACATGATCCTGCCGGACGGGAAAATCAGGCATTCGGTGTTTTATTCCATTTTGGATTCGGAGTGGCCCCAGGTGAAGAAGCGGTTGGAGGATATGTTGGCGATGTAGAACCAACAGCACCGTGTTAGTACCTTCTTGATATTTGACGAAGGTACCTATTTCTTCCCTTGTTTCACTGCTCGTGATTGCGCGACGCGGCTCAGGATGAACAGCCCGAGCGTGCTGGTCAGTCCGATAACGAGGCCGCCGAACCAGATGGCAACCGGGGCAATGCTGTCGTTGAGAACTCCGCCGATAAGGGGTGAAAGCGTGCGGGCGAGACCCCATCCCAGCCAGTAGATGCTCATATAACGACCTCGCAGGTCTTCGGGCGCGCGATCCGCCACGTATTTACTGGCAGTCGGCACAATGGTCAGTTCGCCGAAGGTCAGAATCACCATGCTGAGCCAAAATCCCCAAAAACTACTCATCAGCGCCACACTGCCCGCGCCGAGCGCGTAAATCAACATCCCGGTTCCTACCACAGGCAGGGCGGGGTGGCGGCGTGTCACCAGAGTCACAAAATATTGGACGAATACACACATTAGGGCGTTCGTGGTGGGAATCCAGCCATAGAGGTTTTCAGGGATGCCGAAATTGGTCTTGGCATAGACCGGCATCAGAATCCACAACATGGTAGGGGCGATCAGCCCGATGCTGACCGCTGTGACGAACGCCATGTAGCCCTTATCGCGCAGGATGCGGCTGAAACCGCCGCTCTGCAGAACGGCCTGCCCGGTTCTTTTTTCGGACCTGTTGAGAGTTTCGTGGGCGAGGAAGAACAGGAGCAGGCTGTAAGTTATGAAACCGGTTGCCGCGCCGTAGAATGCCAGGTTGTAGGATGTGGCGGCAAGGAAGCCTCCCATGGCGGGACCGATGGCAAAAGCGGCGTTGTTGGCGATGCGGTTGATGGCATACGCGTCCGTCCGCTTTTCGGAGGGGATCATATCTGCTAACATTGCGTCCGCCCCGACCTGGTACATCGGATTCGACATCCCGATCATGACCATCAGTCCGGCAAACTGCGCATATGTTTGAGCGTGGACCATCAGCGAATAGGCGATGCCAGTCGCCGCCAGGCTGAAAACCATGACCACCCTGCGTCCGATCCGGTCGGAGAGCGCACCTGCCACCAATGACGAGACCAGCCCCGTCCCGGCGTTGATCGAGATCAGTGTGGCCACTGTGCTGAGCGGCAGATCCAGTTTCCCGCTGACGTAGATCAGCATGAAGGGCCAGATCATGCCTCCGCCCGCGGTAGCAATGACGATACCCATAATCATCAGCCAGTATTGATGTGGATATTGCTTATAAAGGTTTTTGAAGGGGTTGATGAATTTCATGTCGAGGGAGTGTAACACCGTTTGAACTGCCAAGCCTGCGTAGTTTAAACCATAAGCCCTTTAATCAAAGACAGGGAACGGCATGTTGACCGTTCCCTGGTTGGATTTAAGATTCGAGCAGGCTATCTGCGACCGCCGCGACGATCATTGCCACCACCACGCCGGTCGCCGCCCCGACCTCCCGGTCTGCCGCCCCCTCCCGGTCGGCCGCCACCCGGGCGTGGTCCACTCCTGCGCTGGTCGTGTTCGCGCGCTTCCTCCGCGCTCCAGCCTTCCAGCACTGCCTGGCGCGAAAGCCGGATCTTGCCCGTTGGGTC
Source organism: Anaerolineales bacterium (assembly GCA_034435215.1). Taxonomy (GTDB): domain Bacteria; phylum Chloroflexota; class Anaerolineae; order Anaerolineales; family Villigracilaceae; genus JAABUE01. Next base: position 891 of record DAOTXM010000488.1, on the reverse strand, counting down.
GATGTCGGTAATCATGACGGTGATCTCGTCACCCATGCCGACCACGTCTTCGACTGAGTTGACACGCACCGAGTCGAGCTGGGAGATGTGCACCAGGCCGTCAGTGCCGGGCAGGATTTCCACGAAGGCGCCAAATGGTTCGATGCGCACCACCTTGCCGGTGTAGATGCGTCCGATTTCCGGGCTTTCTCCCAGGGCCTCGATCCGTTCGATGGCGAGCTTTGCGCCGGTCCCCTCCACCGCTGCGATGTAAACTGTTCCATCTTCTTCGATGTCGATTCGGGTGCCGGTCTCCTCCTGCAGGGCACGGATGTTCTTGCCGCCGGGGCCGATCAACGCGCCGATCTTGTCCACAGGGATCTTGACGGTCGTAATGCGCGGGGCATGGTCCTTCAATGCAGGACGCGGTTGGGGAATTGCTTCGAGCATCTTGTCGAGGATGGTCAAGCGGGCTACCCGCGCCTGTTCAAGCGCTTCTTTCATGATATCAGCGCTCAGGCCACTGATCTTGATGTCCATTTGCAAGGCGGTAATTCCATCTTTCGTCCCGGCTACTTTGAAGTCCATATCGCCCAGATGGTCCTCCGCGCCCTGAATGTCGGTCAAGACCTGGTAGCGACCGGTTTGGTCGGTGATCAACCCCATTGCAACACCTGCTACGGGGGCCTTGATCGGCACGCCCGCGTCCATCAGTGCCAGGGTGGAACCGCAAACGGAGGCCATGTAGGTCGAACCGTTAGAGGACAGCACTTCGGAGACAAGACGCAACGTATACGGGAAGGTCTCCTCCGCCGGGATGACCGGCTCGAGGGCGCGTTCCGCCAGCGCGCCGTGCCCGACCTCGCGCCTGCTCTGGCCACGCAGGGGTTTGACCTCGCCTGTGGAATAGGG
>DAOTXM010000487.1:0-15892 GCA_034435215.1 Anaerolineales bacterium | reverse complement strand
CCTTCCAGGACGCAAATGGCATGAGAGAACGCCTGCTATGGCTGCCCAGCTCACTGATCATGTTTGGACTGTTAAAGATCTGCTCACCTTCGTCCCCATTCGATGCTAACCGCACCCAACAGGGAGACTATCCTCCCTGAAGAATTGAGTTAATTATACTCCTGGCATCTCCCAAGAGAGAACCGCCCGCAGCTGCGGGCGGTTCTTCTGCAATCGAGGGTTAATATCCGCTCATTAACTCATTGATCAACTGCTCAATTTGTGGAGCAAAGATAGCCCCAGCAATCGCATTGACACAGGCCAAAAGGATCCCAAGCCCCGAAAGAGCCATGCCAGCAATTGCCAGGTTTTTCTGCTCTGGTGCCTTCATCCCCAAATAGCCAAGCACGACTCCGGCAATGCCCAGGGGAATACCACAAATGGGTAAGAACCAGGCACACAAGTTCAAGACGCCCAATACAAGGGATATGATCGCAAATGTTTTCTCATTGCCAGATAAAGCTGGCTTGGGGGATAGTGGTACATTGGGTTCCATGCGAATTTCTCCTTTTCACAAGAGTTAATAGCCACCCAGGCTTTGATTGATCGTGCTGAATACGTCACCAATCATTGGGCCCAGTGCAGCTGCCGCGATGACGACACAGCAACAAACCAGGAGGAAAAACGCCACGACCGGCAATAATACTGCGCCAACAGCTTTGCCCGTATCCAATCTGTTCACAGCTTTGACAGCCAGCACTTCAAGGACGAGTACATAAATGACCAGGACAAGGCTGATTAAGCCGGTTAATATCCCGACGAAAGGTATGATGCCAATCAGTGCTAAAACTGCCGCGATGACTGAATATGGCACCGTAATGGCTGAAAACGTATAAGCCAGTTTATTAAACGACCCGGTACCGCCGAAGAGCTTTGCAACCCACTGTATGATCGCTGTAACAATCGCAAAGCCAAGCACAGCAAAGAGGGCGCCGATCGGTGCCCCACAGACAACTGCCCCCAAGCCGATCGAGGGAGCCGCGCCAACTGGCAATTCACGAGCGATTTCGGGCGGCATAAACTGACGGAGCGTCTCCATCTGCCCCCCAGCACTTACAGCTTGGACAATCAGGCTGGCAAGAGAAGTAACCAGGGAGGCAACAAACACCCACAAAAAAGCCTTCGATGCAGAAGCGCCGGGCTGGGCTACGATCTGTGCAAAGGTGCCCTCATTTGGCTTCGTTAGCGCAGCAATCCATGTTTCGATCATCGACATCGCAGGGCCACTAGCAGGAACTTTTGATTCATTTGAATATTCTGACATGGCATCCTCCATAAAAACGGGTATGTACTTTTATAGCATATCCAAAGGTCAACTTCAATAGCCAAAACGGGCAATTACTGATATGTTAAAATTGCCCGCATGGAAATCACTGAGCACCTGCAGGGTATTCTGAATACATTACCCGCGAAAGCCGGCTGCTATTTGATGAAGAACAACGAGGGCAGGATCATCTATGTCGGTAAAGCCATTAACCTGCGCGCCCGCGTGCGTTCCTACTTCCATAGCGAGTCCAGCTTGGATGACAAAACCCGCCGTTTGGTGCGCGAAATAACCGACATCGAATGGATCGTGGTCGGCTCGGAACTCGAGGCGCTTATCCTGGAGATGAACCTGATCAAGCGCCACCGTCCGCGTTACAACATCCGGCTGAAAGATGACAAGCGGTACCCGTACATCAAAATCCACTGGGCAGACCCCTTCCCCAAAGTCACCGTAACGCGCCAGATGACGGATGACGGCTCGCGCTACTTCGGACCGTATACCTCCGTATTGGCAGTGCACCAGACCCTGGATGTGCTGCGCCGCATCTTCCCCTACCTGACCTGTGACCGTGAAATCACCGGGACCGACACCCGTGCGTGCCTCTACTATGACATCAAGCGCTGCACCGCGCCCTGCATCGGAGCCGTGAACCAGGCCGAATACCGTCAAATGATCGCCGATTTACAATCCTTCCTAGACGGGCAATCGAATCCGATCGTAAAACGGCTGGAAAAGGAGATGCAGAAAGCAGCCGAGGAACTGCGTTTCGAAAAGGCAGCCGCGACCCGTGACCAGCTCAAAGCTATCCAATCCATCATCGAACGGCAGAAGATCGTTTTCAATACCGATTACCTGGACTCAGACGTAATTGCCATGGCGCGCGCGGACGGGGAAGCCTGCGTGCAAATCTTCTTCATCCGCAGCGGCAAACTCATCGGACGGGAATACTTCATCCTGGAAGGCACCGAGGAAACCAGCGACTCCGAAGTCATGGAGCAATTCGTCAAGCAGTTTTACACTGAAGCGGCCAACATCCCGGATCAGGTGATGCTACCAGAAGAGATCGAAGAAGCCAGGATCATCGGCCAGTGGCTGCGTTCACGGCGCGGCGGACAAAAGGTGGAACTCTTCGTGCCTCGCGAAGGACAGCCGCAGGAACTGGTCCAGATGGCGGCGGAAAACGCCAGTGAAACCCTTTCTGCCCTACGCACGCAATGGCAGGCAGACACACACAAACAGGAGCAGGCGCTGGCCGAGTTGCAACATGCCTTGCACCTGGCTGAGCCTCCCAACAGGATCGAGTGTTACGACATCTCCAACACCCAGGGAACCGCGACGGTCGGCAGCATGGTGGTGTTCGAGCAGGGCGTACCCAGCAAGAACCTATACCGGCGCTTCAACATCAAGTCTGTAGCCGGCGCACCGGATGATTTCGCTTCGATGGAGGAAGTCTTGACGAGGCGCTTTCGCAGGTGGCAATCGGCGCAAGAAGCGAGCGCAGACCCGGGGGCCAGGCCGGATGCGTCCTTTTCCTTTTTACCGGACCTGATCATCATCGATGGCGGCAAAGGTCAGCTCGGGCGCGCCGTCAAGGTCCTCGCTCAATTTGGGTTATCGGAAAAGGTGCCGGTCGTCGGTCTGGCAAAACAGGAGGAGGAAATCTTCTTCCCCAGCAAGTCCAAACCGATCCTGCTGCCCCGCCACTCGCAGGGACTGTACCTGGTGCAACGCATCCGGGACGAGGCACATCGTTTTGCCATTACCGCGCATCGCAACCAGCGTTCCAAACTGGGACTGGCTTCCCAATTGGATGTCATTCCCGGCATCGGGGCAACGAGGCGCAAAGCCCTCTTGAAACATTTTGGCTCCATTGATAAGATAAGAGAAGCAAGCCTGGAAGAGCTGGTAAGTGTCGTTCCAAAAAATATTGCAGAATCCATTAAAGCGCACCTGGAGTGACTGGATCATGAAACGAGTGTGGATCGTCGACGACGATCAGGAAATGACGCGGGCGATGACTATGATGCTGGAAGTACTCGACTGTAAAGTCACCGGATTTTTGAATGCCCGCAACGCAGCACAAACGCTTTTGACCGGCGAGCGTCCCGATATCCTCGTGCTTGACATCAACATGCCAGAAGTGAGCGGCCTGGATTTTTTGGAATTCCTTCGTCGTCGCCCCGAATGGAAGGACCTGCCGATTGTAATGCTCTCGACCGAAGCAGCAGATGTAACAGTGGACCAGGCCATGCAACTGGGCGCAGATGGTTACGTGACCAAGCCCGTTACGCTCGAAGAATTGGATAAGGCGCTCATGGCGGCCTTACAAAAACACCAGAAAGGTTAGTATTGTAAGATGGCAAAAGGAAAGAAAAAGTCTCAACGTCCGACACGGTATCAAAGGAACTTGCAAATCGCGATCGTCGTCGTCTCGATTTTGCTCGTTCTTTCTCTGGCGCTTTCTCTGGCAACCAATATTTGATACCGGACATCACGACAATCGAAAGAATGCCCGAAAATAAGGGGTTAGGCATCTTCTATTGCACAACTCCTGGTAGCATCGGTGGTATAATCCCGCAGCGCGGCAGAAAAAGCCGCGCTTATCTATGTTTGTAGTACAAGGTAATTATGCTAGAGAAACTTGCTGGAATCGAAGAACATTACGAACAACTCAGCCATGAACTGGAAGAAACGGGCGGTGATTACCAGCGCGCGGCTGAAATCAACAAGGAACGGGTCGATTTGGAGCCATTGGTTACCAAGGCACGTGAGTACCGCCAATCCTTGAAGCGGATCGAGGAAGCACGCACGCTGTTGAACAACGAAACCGACGACGAGTTGCTCGCCCTGGCCGAAGCCGAGATCGATGAACTGGAACCGAAGATCGAGAAACTCGAGCGCGAGATCAAGTCCATGCTCGTACCGAGGGACCCGCGTGACGAGAAGAACGTGATCATGGAAATACGCGCCGGGACCGGTGGGGACGAAGCCGCGCTCTTTGCTGCCGATCTGTTTCGCATGTATACACGTTACGCCGAGAATAAGGGCTGGAAAATGGAAGTCCTCTCTCAAAATGAAATCGGCATCGGCGGTTACAAGGAAGTTATCTTCGAACTCAAGGGAAGAGGCGCGTATTCACGGCTGAAGTACGAATCGGGCGTACACCGTGTCCAGCGCATCCCAGAGACGGAATCTTCCGGGCGCATTCATACCTCCACGGCAACTGTGGCCGTTCTAGCCGAGGTGGAGGAAGTGGATATCGACATCCCCGAATCCGACCTGCGTATCGACGTTTATAAGTCTGCGGGCGCAGGCGGTCAGAATGTGCAAAAGAACGCAACCGCTATTCGAATCACCCACCTTCCCACCGGCATGGTGGTAGCCTGCCAGGATGAACGCTCGCAACTGCAAAACAAGCTGCGCGCCATGTCCATCTTGCGGGCGCGCTTGTATGAGATCGAGGAAGAAAAGCGACGTTCCGAACAGGAAGAGGCGCGCCGTTCGCAGGTGGGAACAGGGGAACGCTCCGAAAAAATCCGCACTTACAACTACCCGCAGAATCGCGTTACCGATCATCGCATCGGCCTGTCTTCCTACAACTTGCCCGGTGTGATGGAAGGCAACATCGACGAGTTTATCGACGAGCTCTCCACCCGCGACGAGGCCGAACGACTGGCCAGCAGCGGATTCGATGAAGACAAAGAGTAGAACCCGGGATGAACGACAACCCCGCTTTCGGCGCCGATTTGCAGCCTTTCATGGGCATCCCGAGCTTTATGCGTCTGCCTGCTACACGCGAACTCAGCGGTGTGGATGTAGCCGTAATGGGCGTTCCTTTCGATAGCGGCGTCTCCTACCGCAGCGGCGCGCGTTTCGGTCCGCGTAAAATTCGCGAGGCTTCGTTGACGTTGTGGGGGCACAACCCCACCATGCAAGTCACCCCCACCCAGGTCCTCAAGGTGGTGGATTACGGGGACGTATCCGTCATTCCCACGTCCATCGAACATACGATGCTCGCCATTACTGAGACCGCTGGTATGGTGCTCGATGCGGATACGACCCTGATTACCCTTGGGGGCGATCACTCGATCGCCCTGCCGCTGTTGCGCGCGCACGCCAAAAAGTACGGACAGCTCGCGCTTGTCCATGTAGATGCCCATATCGACACCTGGGAGGCCGAGTTCGAGGCGGTTCCATACAGTCACGGCACGCCGTTTCGCTATGCGCTGCAAGAAGGATTGATCCGCCCGGGCGAATACCTGCAAATTGGCATCCGCGGGCCGGTTAGTTTTGCAAACGATTACGAAGATGCCGCAAGGCTCGGCGCACGTACTATCACCATTCACGAAGTGTTCGAAAGGGGGATCCCCGAGATCCTGAAAGAAGTCCACCAACGCCTGACCGGACCAGTCTACGTCAGCATCGATATCGATGCGGCAGACCCCGCTTACGCGCCCGGCACCGGCACGCCCGAAGTTGGCGGCCTCTCCAGCTACCAGTTGTTGCAACTGGTGCGCGGTTTGCACGGCCTGAATCTGGTCGGTTTCGACCTGGTCGAAGTTTCGCCGCCTTACGACCATGGCGACATTACGGCCGCGCTGGCTGCAAATATTGTCTTCGAGTACCTTTCCCTGCTTGCCCTGGCCAAACAAGTATGAAAACAAAGCGACTGCGCACCAGTAGGATGGGATACAAGTGAACCTGCGCGAATTGCTTGCTGCGGTCAAAGACCAGTTGGATAGCGAAACGGCGGACCTGGACGCGCAGGTCTTGCTTGCACATATCCTGCACAAGACCCGGACCTGGATCATCGGGCATCCTGAAGCGCAACCTACCCGGTCCCAGCATGCTGCCGTTGAAGCAGCCGTATCCCGGCTCCACGCAGGAGAACCGCTTCCCTATGTGCTCGGCCATTGGGATTTCTACGGCCTCGAGCTGGAAGTCTCGCCAGATGTGTTGATCCCCCGCCCTGAAACCGAGCTCCTGGTCGAGAACGCCATCCGCTGGCTCAAGGCTTCCCCGGAGCGGCGTACTATCGCGGACGTTGGCACCGGCTCCGGTTGTATTGCAGTCGCGTTGGCCATGCATGTACCAGATGCGCGCATCATCGCGACCGATATCTCCTATCCTGCGTTGCAGATCGCGGTGCGAAACGCGCGCAAATACCGTGTCTCGAGACGAATCGATTTCGTCCAATGCGACCTGCTGCCGCCGCATCCCGGTCCCCTGCCAACCGACCGGCTCTTCGACCTGATTTGCGCAAACCTGCCCTATATCCCGACCAAAACCCTGCATGGCTTGGAGGTCTACAAACGCGAACCCACACTGGCCCTGGATGGAGGCCAGGATGGGCTGGACATCGTCCGGCGACTGCTCAAGATCGCGCCCGAATGGCTGGCTCCCAATGGCATGATCCTGCTGGAAATCGAAGCCTCACAGGGCATGTCTGCCGTATCGTTGGCATACGATGCCTTTGATCGAGCCACGATCCACCTGCACAAAGATTTGGCCGGGCATGACAGGCTGGTAGAAATCATGCTGTGAATTCATGAAAACCATCCTTCTCCCCGCTGACAATGCTGATAGCATTCCTCTTGCGCTCGAAGTATTGAAACGCGGCGGGCTGGTTGCCTTCCCGACCGATACGGTGTATGGCGTCGGGGCGCTGGCATTCGATGTAACCGCCGTGGAAAGCATTTATCCCGCCAAAGACCGTCCCGTGGAGAAGGCCATCCCCATCCTGCTCGGCGGTCCGGAGGACCTGGACAAGGTAACGGCAGATATCCCGCCCATGGCCGCCAAACTGGCTGAACGCTTCTGGCCCGGGCCGTTGACATTGGTCGTGCCAAAGCATCCAAACCTGCCCGAAGTGATTTCCGCAACACCAACGGTCGGCGTGCGCGTGCCCGATCACCCGGTCGCCCGGGCGTTGCTGCGGGCTGCCGGCCCTATGGCTGTGACCTCGGCCAACCTCAGCGGGCAGGCCAGCCCAAAAACGGCTTGGGAAGTGTATAGCCAGCTAAACGGACGCATTCCCCTCATCCTGGAGGGAGGCGAGACGCCGGGAGGCATCCCGTCCACAGTGGTGAACTGCCTGGGAACAGAGCCGGTCATCCTGCGCGAAGGTCCGGTCACGCTGCAAGACATCCGGTTTGTACTGGCTTGAGCCCAATATTTTCTAATCAAACGTTTATGTTTTGTTCAGGTTCTTCTAACATAGCTGGTGGATAATACAAAAGCATTCTCCCCAAAACAAACCCCGTCTGGACAGGGCCAGTCCTCAACGGGGTTTGGGTTTTAACAAGAAAAACCTGACAGGTTTTATCAAGGCGCTTCATGACGAAGTCGCCAACAAAAACCTGTCAGGTTTATTGCTATGACAAAGGCCACGTCGCCTGGACATCCATATCCAACGATGAGGTCTGACCTTGGGCGAAACTATAATACCCGGCGGCGGCGATCATGGCAGCGTTATCGGTGCACAGAGAAAGGGGTGGAATATGTACCCGGAATTCAGATTGGTTAAGAAAAGCCTGTCGCAAGGCCTGATTGGCTGAAACACCCCCAGCAACTAAAATCTCGTTGGCTTTGTACTCCCTGGCTGCCTCCATGGTTTTTTCGAAGAGCGCATCGACTACCGCGGCCTGGAAGGAGGCCGCCAGGTCGGGAACGGGCAGGGTGTTGCTTTTCTTCTCCAGGCCGCGCACTTCGCGCAGCACGGCGGTTTTCAGTCCACTGAACGAGAAGTCCCAGGGCGCGTCCAGTTTCGCGCGCGGGAAGTTGAAGCGGTGGGGGTCGCCGCTCTCGGCCGCGCGCTGGATCACGGGGCCGCCGGGATAGCCCAACCCCAGCAGGCGCGCGACCTTATCGAAGGCTTCCCCTGCGGCGTCATCTTGGGTAGCGCCCAGACGTTTGTATTCCAGATGGCCGGTCATCAGGTTGAGTTCGGTGTGGCCGCCGGAGACCAGCAGGGCCATGAGCGGAAACTGCGGCTCGGGAGGCGGGGGTTCTCCACTCTTGTAGACCCAGGCTGAGTACAGATGTCCCTCGAGATGGTTGACGCCTACCAGGGGCAACCCAAGCCCAAGAGCCAGCCCCTTGGCCAGGTTGACTCCCACCACCAACGAGCCAGCCAACCCTGGTCCACGCGTGACCGCTATGGCATCCACGTCTCCCAGGCTGAGGTGCGCCTGCGCCAGGGTCTGCTCGATGACCGGGGTGATCGCCAACACATGCTGCCGCGAGGCTACTTCGGGGTAGACACCGCCGAAGCGGGCGTGGATTTCCATCTGCGAGGCTACTGTGGAGGCCAAAAGTTCGCGCCCGTTCTCGATCACGGCGCAAGCGGTCTCGTCGCAGGAGGTTTCGATCGCGAGGATTCGGGCAGGTTTTAGATCAGTCATCAGTCACTCGGAATGTCATTGTGAGCGTAGCAAAGCAATCTCCTTGCACAAATATCAGATTGCTTCGCCGCTATGCTCCTCGCAATGACAACACTACTTTTTCCACTTCTTCATCTCTAATACAAAATCATATGGATAGTCAGCCAGGATTTCCATCTTGCCATCCGGACGCACCCAGTAGGTATCTTCGATACGAAATCCCATGCCCTTTTCAGGGTAATATAAACCGGGCTCCAGCGTGACCACCACGCCAGGGACCAGGCGGTGATCGTCGCCCACCTGGAAGCCGCTGAAGGGGCGTTCGTGGATGTTGATGCCCACGCCGTGTCCCAGGCTGTGGACATATCCATCCTGGGGAGCAGTTGTGTTCAACGGCGATTTGTGTCCCTTCGATTCGAAATACTCGCAGGTCATGCGCTGGTACTCTTTGAAGGAAGCATTCAAATCTATGTTCTCGACGACTTTATTATATATTTCCCGTACCTGCTCAAAAAGTTCCTGCGCTTCGGAACTGGCATACCCCAAACTCCAGGTGCGGGTGAAATCGTAGAAATAACCGCCCCCCTGTTCTTGCGGATAAATGTCGAAAATAATTGTCTGCCCCAGGCGCAGCAAATCGTCAGGGTTGCCCTGGGAATGCGGTACGCCCGCGTCCCGGCCTATGGCAAAGATATAGCCTTCGGACGGGACTGCCTCCCGTTCAGCCAGCCACAGGTTGATCTTGCGCTTGACTTCACCAATCGTCAATGTCGTGCCGTCTTCTTTCAGCAGCACTTCGTCCGCGCGCACCTCGCATGATGTCAGGTATTCCGCGGTCAATTGGACGACTTCCGTGGTGTGTCTCCCCATTTCCCGTATGCGTGCAATTTCATCTTCCGACTTGGTTTCCATGGCACGATTGAAGAGTGAATCTTCCCGTGTCTCACCAACGAACTCAATCTCGGTCTCAAGTTCTTGAAACCGGTTTAGCATGGCAAACATAGTACTGATGTCTGTATGACCATATATCCCGACACGACCTTTTACATCATGAGCTCTAAAAATACGCTGTAACTGCAAAGCCATCATTAGCACCAAATCACCGTTGGCTTCCTTCAACAATTCCTGCCAGGGGTACTCACTGTACAAGTGTATTTTCAATCCAGATTTGGCGGCCTCTTCGCGCTCCATGTCGTTGCAGTACAAAACTGCTTCCTCCCCGCGCTTCTTGATCAACGTAGCACCGCTGACATGCCCGCCGCCGGTCAGGTAATACATGGGCGGGTTGTTCTCGGCGTTGCCAACCACCAGGATGGCATCCAGGTTCTTGGCTTGCATGAGGGCATCAATGTCAGATTTCATAGGTCTCCAGTTTTATAAAACGAATTACACGAATGAGCCAATAGAACGAATAGTTTATTTTTTCCGACTGGCGGGCGAGGTCGTGGAAGATGGGCTGGCATCCTGGCCTTTTCTTTTGTGTATACCACTCGACTGGATTGTACACGTTCTGCACCAAAATTGATAACGATGGCGAGTTCAAGGCCAGTCGCTTTCAAGTAAGACAACGCTTGCTGCTCGTGGATGCGAGCAATCTCACTAACCGCCTTATACTCCAAAATGATCCGCTTGTTGGCCACATTGTCCAGAAAAAACTCACCAATAGGCTCGCCCTTGTAATCTACCTCCACACGCTTTTGCCGCTCAATTTCCACGCCTCTTGCAGGTAATTCCCGCGACATAGCTTCCTCATAAATTTTTTCAGGAAACCCGGGGCCTAATGTATTGTGAACCTCAAAGGCAGCTTGCATTATCGCGTAAGACAATTCTTTTTCAATGATCACGACATCGGGCATTTTTCCTCCCATTTATGCTATTCGTCCATTCGTATTATTCGCGTTGAAAGACCTTTCATGTTATTCCCCCGCTGCCTGGCCATAGACTTGTCCGATGATCCGATTTCCAGCAATCGTACCGGGGCTTTCATGCACCCTCCTGTAGATTCAGTTGGTCGAATTCATGCGCCACTTCATCGTTCTCGAAAACCAAATGTAATAACTTCCTCTCGATATTAAATTGAGCCGACAATCCCAGTGCGTCTTCAGAGTTGCTGAAGAATGAAAAAACAGTCAGCGGCCGGCGCAGCAGGGATTTTCCATAGACGGGAACCAAAACCAATTTCAAGACAAATTCCGCCAGTGCTCCTACAATAACCCCTGCCACCAGCGCCAGGAACGAACCCATGATGAATGAGAAATCATATGTTTGTGGGGTGGTCCCCTCGGGCGCGATCATCCAGGCCGGGATGAACGCCAGCGCAAAAACGATCAACCCAACTGCTGCGAAAGGCACTAAAGTCACATTTGTGATCTTGTCTTCTTTTTTTGCGCAATCGGCACATAAAGGCACGTTGAACTCCATTTGTACCATCTGCCCGCGCTTTTGCGCGCCCGTGCTCATGCTCAATTTCGTATCCTGTGCTTTTGGCTTTCCGCAATTGACACAACGGCCGGGAAACCGGAAAGCAGGTGGTTTCTTAATATCCTTGATCGAAATATCCAGTGCAACCATTAAACAACCTCCAATAAAGTTTTCAACCCATTCAATAAATCAACCTCTTGCTCCACCAATACCGTGCGCGGATCGAACAGGACGCGGTCGTTTTCGGTGCGAGCGATGACAGGCGGATGTGATGCCCGCAGTTTAGCCATGAACCTGTCCGGCGACCGAACGTCCAGCACCAGAACCCAGGTTCTTAAAGATTCGCCGGGCAGACTGCCGCCGCCCACCGTGGACTCGGACTCGAGCACCTCACCCTGCCCAAGCGCCTCCCGCCACGCTTCCGCCCGCGCCCTGACCTGCTCCCGCGCCATCGAGATCATCTGCCAGACGGGGATCTCGCGTTCGGCCTCGTCCTTGAGATAGTGCAACAAAGTGGCGGTGATGCCGGCCAATGCAACCTTATCCGCACGGACGGCGCGCGCCAGCGGGTGTTTTTTGATCTTGGCAAGCAGGTCTTTCCGGCCAATGATGATCCCCGCCTGTGGACCGCCCAGCAGCTTGTCGCCCGAGAAGCAGACCACGTCAACACGCGCAGAAAGGGACTCCTGTACCATTGGTTCATGCGCCAATCCATACCTGGCGGTATCGATAAAAGAGCCGGAACCGAGATCATCCACAACGATGACACCGGCTTTGTGCGCCGCCTCGACAATCTCTCCCAGTTCAGGCTCCTCGGTGAAGCCGACGATCTTGAAATTGGAGCGATGCGCGCGCATGACCACGCCGGTCGGTTCAGTGAGAGCCTCTTCGTAGTCGCGCAGATGCACGCGGTTGGTCGTACCCACTTCGACCAGCTTCGCGCCGGACTGCTTCATCACATCCGGCACGCGGAAACCGCCGCCGATTTCGACCAATTGCGAGCGGGCGATGATGGCGCGCTTGCCCCTGGACAAGGCCGCCAACGTCAACATGACCGCTGAGGCATTGTTGTTGACCACGACCGCCGCTTCTGCGCCGGTCAGTTTTTGCAGCACGGACTCAGCATGGATCAGGCGCGAACCGCGTTTGCCTGTATCGAGGTCATATTCCAGGTTGGAGTAGCCCTGCGCGACAACTTGCATGGCGGCAATCGTCGCTTTGGAGAGCGGGGCGCGGCCTAAATTCGTGTGGATGATCACGCCCGTTGCATTGATGACCGGGATGAGGGTCGGCTGTGTCCAGGCGGCGAGACGGGATTCGGCCCGGGACAGGATTTCGTCATTTGTGGGCAGGGCAAGACTTGGATCCATCTTGAAGCGCGCACGAACGTCATCAAGCGAAACGCGCAACGCGTCCAACGCCAGCGGACGTCCGTAGTTGGCTATCAGGTCCGTTGCATTCTGCAATAGTTGCTCGACGGAGGGCAGGTTACGCAGACTCATCTTTACCGGTCACTGGAGACTGATCATTGGAAACCGGCGGCTGCCAGTGCGAACGCTCGCGCAGGCGGATGAGCCATTCGATGGCCAGCAGGCCGCCGGCAAAGCCGAGCGTGAGCCACAGGGTCAGCAGGTCGCCCCAGCGCAGCCAGAGCAGCACCAGGCCGTAGACGCCCACCCACTGCGCCTGGCGCACGATGACGCGCGGGCCGGCAGGCGGATTGCTCGGGAAGCGCAGGTGGAAAAAGTAGATGACGGGCAGGGCGGTACCGGTCAGCGCCAGGAAGAGCAGGGCAAACAGCGCCCAGCGCATCCAAACCAGCGGTTCGGCCAGAAATACCAGCGCGGCGATGCCACCCCAGCCGCCGAGGATTAGAAAAAGGGTGGGGAGGATGAACGGGCGAAAGGAGGTGTTTTCGGACATCGAATGAATTATACTCTGTGTACAAAGGTGGTCGAGTAGCCCGTGCCTGTCGAGGCGTATCGAGACCACAAACATAGACTTTCCAAAGGCCCGTTGGTTTCGATACGTCCTTCGACTTCGCTACGCTACGCTCAGGACTACTCAACCAACGGAGAAGCGAGGAATCCCATGAACGTCTTCGAAGCCATTCGAATGAAACGCGCGGTGCGCAATTTTCAGGATAAACCCTTACCGGAAGAAGTCGTACGCGCCATCCTGAACGCGGGACGGCGTGCGCAGTCGTCGAAGAACACCCAGCCCTGGCATTTCATCGCTATTCAGGATAAGGCCATTTTGAAGGCGTTGTCCGAGTGCGGCACCTGGGCGGGACACCTGGCCGGCGCGGCGCTGGGAGTCGCCATCCTGACGCCCGACCCAACACAGAAATTCCAGATCATGTTCGACGCCGGTCAGGCCGCGGCCTACATGCAACTGGCTGCCTGGGAACTGGGCGTGGGCTCGGTCCCGGCTTCGATCTATGAGACAGAGAAAGCGCGCGAGATCCTGGGTTTTCCGGCAGAGTGGCATTTGCGGATTGCGCTATCGTTTGGGTATCCTGCTGAGGAATGGATATTATCCGCCCAGCCGCATAAAGGCGGGCGCAGGGCATTGGAGGAGGTGGTACACTGGGAGAAGTGGTAAGTACACGAAGACAATCGAGTTCGAAAGTTCGAAAGCCCAACAGTTCATCCCCTCTCCCCCCTTCTTCAACCCACGCGGCGTGGTCGTCATCGGCCCCGCCGATGGGCAAACCCAACGGCTATTCCTACAAAACCGTCTGAAGACGGCTGGAGGCAGGCGCTGAATATTGTCAGCGAAAATGGTTATAATTGCAAAACCAAAGGAGAATACCATGCGCTTTAAAGTTGTCCTTGAAAAAACGATGAAGGCGGTTACACCGCTTATGTGCCGTCCCTACCCGGGTGTATCAGCGAAGGCGATACAAAAGAAGAAGCGTTGAAGAACATCCAGGAGGCTATTGAGCTTTATCTGGAACCAAACGAAACGTAGTGTTTAAAGTTATTGGCATAAGGAGGTTGTAATGGACTGGCAGGAACGAATTATCGTCGACCCGAAAATCCTTGTTGGAAAGCCCGTCGTGAAAGGTACACGATTGGCTGTAGAGTTTGTTATCGAGCTTCTGGCACAAGGCTGGCCAGAAAGTGAAATCTTGAGAAATTATCCTGGTCTGACGCATGAAGATGTTTCGGCCTGCCTTAAATATGCAACCAGCGTACTCAAGGCTGAAAAAATCTATCCCTTTGAGCTTTCCCAGGCCTAAACATGCGCCTGCTTGCGAATGAAAACTTCCCACAGGATGCAGTGGATGCTTTACGCCAAAATGGGCATGATGTTGCCTGGATTCGAGAAGATGCACGGGGAAGTATGGATGAACAGGTTCTTGCCCGCGCACAGAATGAGAAACGTATTCTGGTAACTTTTGACAAAGATTTCGGAGAACTTGCATTTCATGCAAAGCTTCCCGCTCCACTTGGCATTATCCTATTTCGCATTGTTCCAAAGTCATCTCAACGCATTGCACAAGTAGCAGTACAGGCGCTGGAAAGCCGAAGCGATTGGGAAGGTCATTTCTCCGTCATCGAAGATCAACGTATTCGAATGACCCCCCTCCCCAAAAATTAGTCCGCGCAAGCGGATTTTTTACTTCAATGAGGGAAATTCAATCACCTAATCAATCTTTTTTGTTCATCTGTGGTTTAATTCCCCCCATGTCATCCTCCCTCACCCCCTTTTTCCACCCACGAGGCGTGGTTGTGATCGGCGCATCGACAGCGCCGGAAAAATTAGGCTACGGCGCGGCGCGTAATCTGGTCTACAGCGGCTACAACGGCGCGATCCACTTTGTGGGGCAGAAAAAGGGCGCGCTTTTCAACCGTCCGATCTACACCGATCTGTCGCAGGTACCGGATCCGATCGATCTGGCGCTGCTGATCGTGCCTGCGCCCGCCACGCCCGAAACGCTGGAGGCCTGCGGGCAACGCGGCATCCGCGCAGCCATTGTAGTCGCATCCGGGTTTCGGGAAGCCGGGGCGGAAGGGGCGGCGCTTGAAACCAAATGTCTCGAAGTCGCGCGGCGACATGGCATCCGCATGGTAGGGCCCAACTGCATCGGCAGCCTGGACACGCACCTGCCGCTCGACACCACCTTCCTGGCCCCGCCAATGCCAGCCCGGGGCCATATCGGCTTCGTCTCGCACTCCGGGGCCTTTTGCGCCGCGATCATCGACTGGGCCCGCAATCACGGCTTCGGCTTCTCGCGCCTGATCAGCCTGGGCAACCAGGCCGACGTCAATGAGACGGACATGCTGCCGGTCGTGGCCGCAGACGAGCACACCCACGTCATTGTGCTGTATCTGGAAGGGGTCGCAGACGGCAGACGCTTTGTCGAGGTCGCCAGGGATGTGACCCGACGTAAGCCAGTCATCGCGCTCAAGGTCGGGCGCTTCGAGTCCGGGCAGCGAGCTGCTGCCTCGCATACGGGGGCCCTGGCCGGTCCGGACAGAGCCTACGCGGCCGCCTTCGAGAAGGCTGGCATCTTTCGCGCCGATTCCGCCGAGCAGATGTTCGACTGGGCCCAGGCGCTGGCAGCCTGCCCATTGCCGCGTGGGCGCAACGTCGCCGTGCTGACCAACGCAGGCGGACCCGGCGTGGTCGCCGCCGACGCGCTGGAGGTCAACGGGCTGCACATGGCGGAGTTGTCAGAAGAAACCGAAAAGGTGTTAGCCAATATGCTGCCCCCCGCCGCCAGCGTACACAACCCGGTCGATATGCTGGCTTCCGCCTCCCCAGAGCTTTATGC
>DAOTXM010000486.1:0-7481 GCA_034435215.1 Anaerolineales bacterium | reverse complement strand
TGCCGACCTCTGCTAAAAAGCTCCCACAATTCTCGTTTCAGGCTATCATCACGGAGCTTATTATGTTCTTTTAGAATAAACTCTTTAATACCATCGAACTTTTGTTGTACCTCATCTAAGGATGGAGATGACCAATCGCCTATAAATTTATCAATGCCAATGCATTCAGATGCTTGTAATTTAAGTAAAAGCCCTAACTCGGACGAGCCGAAACCAAAAAGGGAAAGTCGCACAAGGTATAACTTGCCAGAGGCAAGAGAAACGGGTTTAGCGCGAGGCTTTCCCAACGGCGACTTTCCCTCACGGTGATTGTAGCACGATGAGAAGGATTTGGCATTTGGAATTCTCCGCGAATTGTGGTTAGATTGCTCAAGCAACCTGAAACCAGCGGAGTTGAGCCATGAACGAACTGCTTTCGGAACGATATGCTAACGATCTGGATGGCGTCCTGAATTGCTATGATCGTATCGTGATTACAGGCAGTTTGCAGCCCATCTGTTACGCTCAGGGCATGACGCATTATCTGTATCAGCAAGGGATTCGCATTTTCGATTATGCCCGCTTTGCAGAGCCCTTGCGGGAACATATTCGAGCGAATGCAGAAGCGCTGGCAGAGGCCAACGGTGTGAAGATCGAGTTTATTCGCAAGAAGGATTTTCGCAAAGAGAACCGTATTCAGAAGATCTTGAAAGAACGTGGTGAAGAGCCAGGACTGGTGCATATCTTTGGAGCGATGGAAGCCTGTTTTTCCTATCGTCCCTGGCATGATAAGGTGACAGGCAAAACGTATTTGAAGCCAGATAGCAGCAAGTGTATGACCTACTACTTCTACTTCATAGATAAGCAACTGGGGCTGTGCTATATGCGTGTTCCAACCTGGTGTCCGTTTCGGTTGCAATTCTATTTCAACGGACATGCCTGGCTGGCAAGCCAACTGAAGGAACGCGGCAGTGCTTACGAAATGTTGGATAATGCCTTTGTTCACATCGCTGATTACGCGCTTGCCAATCAACTGGCAAACGAATTCAATGTTGAAACCTTGCGCCTTCGGCTGGATGAATTTGCCCGGCAGTATTGCCCGATCATCACCGACCTGTGCCTCCCCTATCATTGGAGCATCATGCAAACAGAGTACGCGACAGACCTGATCTTCAAACACCGAGACACTTTGCAAGCCTTCTACCCTCATCTCCTGGAAACCCTTACTCATGCGGTTAAACCCGCAGATATTGCCACTTTCCTCGGCCGCAAGCTGCATGGCAACTACCAGGGCGAGATGGGTAATCGCTTCAACAAACGCTGGCTGGGCACGCGCATCAAGCATCAGATGGGACCTGTCTCCATCAAAATGTACGATAAGTTCCGTTTCATCCTACGCATTGAAACCACCGTCAACAACGTCTCCTTTTTCCAGCACTATCGCAAGGTGCAACATCGCGATGGTTCCACCACGACCCGTTGGGCTCCAATGAAGAAGACTATCCATAGCCTGCCTGCTTTGCGGCAAGCGCTCTACGCCGCCAATGGGCGTTACCTCAAGTTCATCTCAACCATCGCAACCCCGGAAGTCGGCGTGGAAAAACTGCACCAATTGGCTGAAACCAAAATCGAACACCAGCATCGTCACAAGGGCTTCAATCTCTTCTCAGAAGAGGATACCTGTTTATTCCGCTCCTTGTTGCAAGGCGAGTTCTTCATCAACGGCTTCACCAATCGGCAGTTGCGTAGCCAATACCTCCCGAACAAATCCGCCAGCCAAGTCACGCGCCTGCTCAAACGCTTGCGGGTGCATGGCGTGATTAAAAAAGTTGGCCATCGCTACAAATACTATCTCACCGACTTCGGACGTGAGGCTGCTACAATGGCTTTGAAGTTGCGTGAGATGGTCGTCGTTCCGCAATTGGCGTTTGCAGCGATTTCTCAGCCTTGATTTTCTTGTTTTTTGTGCAAGAATTTCATTGATAAGGTACTAAAAAATAGAAGCGACCTCCAAGGAGATCGCTTGTTCGCAGATGAGAGGCGTCGACGGGATTTGAACCCGTGATCAGGGTTTTGCAGACCCTTGCCTTACCACTTGGCCACGACGCCATTAAAAACCAGAGCGGGCGATGGGATTCGAACCCACGACCTTCTCCTTGGCAAGGAGACGTTCTACCACTGAACCACGCCCGCAGATCTTGGCCGGTCTTGCTGGCCGGGAGTGCCGAGAGTCAGAATCGAACTGACGACACCGCGATTTTCAGTCGCGTGCTCTACCAACTGAGCTATCTCGGCCAGTTATTTGGTTGTTAAGCGTCACGGATTTTACTAGTAGACGAAAGGATTGTCAAGCAAGCATCATTATAACCGAAAATGCGCCTCTTCCCTTGACCCTGGCCTGCTTCCGCACTACAATCCTCGCCTATGTTCGAAAATCTCACCTCACGACTCAACCAGGTCTTCGACCAGCTTCGCCGTCGCGGCAAACTCTCCGAAGCGGACGTGGATGTTGCCATGCGCGAAGTCCGTTTGGCCCTGCTCGAAGCGGACGTGCACTACAGCGTGGTCAAAAGTTTCATTGCACGCGTGCGTGAACGCGCTATTGGCGCTGAAGTTTCCAAAGCGCTCAACCCAGGGCAGCAGGTCATTAAGATTGTTAATGAAGAATTGATCGGTACGCTGGGCGAGCCGGAGCCGCTCAACCTCAGCGGACCCAAGCCGCGCGTGCTAATGCTGGTCGGGCTGCAGGGCTCGGGAAAGACCACCGCTGCCGGCAAGCTGGCGCGCCTGCTGCGCTCCAAAGGCGAGCGCGTCATGCTGGTTGCCGGTGACCCGTATCGCCCGGCAGCTGTCCAGCAGTTGCAGCAGTTGGGGGAACGATTGGATGTGCCGGTGGAGGCTGTGACCGGAGTCAAGCCCCCCGATTTAGTAGCGCGTGCCTTCGACAAAGCCCAGAAGGGTGGGTTCAGCGTCATCATCGTGGACACAGCTGGCCGGTCCCAGCTCGATGCGGAGCTGATGAATGAGTTGAAAGCCATTCGAGCGAAAGTCCCTCCTGTGGAAACCTTGCTGGTCGTTGATGCGATGATCGGCCAGGAAGCGTTGAACGTCGCCCAGGGCTTCCGCGATTCGGTCTCGCTGACCGGTCTGATCCTGACCAAAATGGACGGCGACGCGCGCGGCGGTGCGGCCATCTCCATCCGTTCGGTGACCGGTGTCCCCATCAAATTCCTGGGCACGGGCGAAAAGCTGGATGCGCTCGAAAGCTACGACCCTGGGAGGCTCTCATCGCGGATTCTGGGTATGGGCGATGTGATTGGCCTGATCGAAAAGGCCGAAGCCGCATTCGACCAGCAGGCCGCGCAAAAGACCGCCGAACGCCTGATGCAGGGACAATTTACCTTCGAAGACTGGCTAGAACAAATGAAGCAGATGAAGAAGATGGGGCCGTTGAGCCAGATGATGGACATGTTGCCTGGGCAACTGGGACAGGCCGCCCGCCAGGCCGACCCGAAAGAAGTCGAGACCCAGTTGAAGCGTAGCGAAGCCATCATCAACTCGATGACCGCCAAAGAGCGCCGCAATCCGGACATTCTCAACGCTTCCCGCCGCCGCCGCATCGCCGCCGGCTCCGGCGTGGAAGTGCAGGATGTCAACCGCTTGGTCAAGCAGTACCGGGAGTTGCAGAAGGTGATGAAGATGGTGAAGAAGACGGGGGGAAAGGGATTGGGGAGGTTGTTTGGGTAATTTGTACACAAAACTTCGGAGGTCTGTCGTGTCTTGTTTCGACTGAAGAGTATCCCAAAAGACGTTCGAAGCTTTGGTATTTCTCTGGTAAAATATGCCCTTGCGACGAACGGACTTGCGAGGCGTGCATCCTTTCGCACACCCCTCTCCTCTCAAGCGCAGTCGCCACTAAAATAACAATCATATGACTTACGCGGTTCGCGAAAAGATACCGAAAAATGAGGGTCACTCTTGATTTCCTACGTAAGTCCAAATCATACTTGAAGGAGAACGTTTTCAATGGTTCGTATTCGATTACGCCGCATCGGTTTGAAGGGACAACCTTCCTACCGCATCGTTGTTGCGGATAAGGAAAGCCCGCGGGATGGCCGCTTTCTTGAGATTCTTGGCTTCTATAACCCTCGCACCCAACCCGCTACTGTAACGGTGAAGGAAGACCGTGTCTTTCACTGGATGAAGAACGGCGCCCGGCCAACCGAGTCCGTGGAGCAGGTTTTCAAGACCGCTGGCACGCTGGAGCGCTGGGAACGCTTCAAGCAGGGTGAGGACGTGGAGACCCTGATGAAAGAAGCTGCGGAAGCAGAAGCCAATCGCAACACCACAGTCAAGACCCGCCGCGTTTAGTCCAACCTGAAGGCGCAGAGCGTGCGGTTGAACCCATCCCTGCACCCTAATTTTTTTTGGAGATGCCATGAAGGCTCTCATCGAGTATATTGCAAAATCCCTGGTGGACCACCCCGACCAGGTGGAAGTACGCGAAACTCAGACCGGTAACCGCGTCCATCTAGAGCTCAGTGTGGCCAAAGACGATATGGGCCGCGTGATCGGAAAGAACGGGCGCGTGGCTAATTCCATCCGCATCTTGTTGCGGGTAGCCGCAGAGCGCGAAGGCAAGCAGGCCACGCTGGATGTGCTGGAACCGTAATGGCCTCGAAGAAAGCACAAACCGCGGCTGAAACAGGCTCGCCGACCATGGGCGAGCCTGAATATTTGGTGGTCGGGTTCTTGCGTCGCCCGCATGGTGTCAGAGGCGATCTGCTCATGGACCTGCACACTGATTTCCCGGAGCGCCTGAAAACGGGCAGGACTGTTTTCGTGGGTGATGCCTACCAGCCGATGGTGATTGCCAGCCTTCGCCCGCATGCGGCCGGGAGATTGATACGCTTTCGCGGGATCAGGTCTCCGGAAGACGCCGGATTGTATCGCAATACGTGGGTGTACGTATCGAGCGCGGACCGTCCTGCCCTGCCCGAAGGCGAATATTATCACCACCAATTGATCGGTTTGAACGTGGCCACAGACGAAGGCCGCGAGTTGGGCGTGTTGGTGGACATTCTTGAGACGGGCGCAAACGATGTCTATGTGGTGCGCGCTGCGGACGGGAACGAAGTGTTGCTCCCGGCCATTCCCCCGGTCATTCTGGAGGTCAGGCTTGCTGACCATCAAATGCGCGTGCACCTGTTGGACGGTTTGATCTGAGATTTTTCGGGGGCATTTTCTGGATGGACGATAAACGTTATTGGATCGGTTTCACCCTGGTAAAAGGCATCGGCGCGGTACGCTTCCAGCGTTTGTTAGATCGCTTTGGTGACGCCGAGTCTGCCTGGAAGGCTGCCCCAGCTGACTTGGCGGGAGCAGGCCTGGGCTTGAAAATGATCGAGCGCCTGGTGTCCGTCCGCGAGAAGGCGGATTTGTCCCGCATGTGGGATCAGATCCAGTCCAAGGGAATTCACGTCCTGACCTGGTTGGACGAAACCTATCCCCAACGTTTGAAAGAAATCGAACAGCCGCCGCCTGTGCTCTATGTACGCGGCGCGCTGATCCCCGAGGACACCTGGGCAGTCGCTATCGTCGGGACGCGCAGGGTGACGCCCTATGGTCGCCAGGTGACCGAGGAAATCGCCTCATTTTTGGCCGCCAACAGCATCACTGTGATCAGTGGATTGGCGCGCGGCGTGGACGCAATTGCGCACAACGCAGCCCTCAAGGCTGGCGGGCGCACGCTGGCTGTGTTGGGCTCGGGCGTGGACCGCATCTATCCGCCCGAAAATCGCGCCATGGCGGAGCAAATCTTCGAACACGGCGCGGTGTTGAGCGATTACGTCCCCGGCACCCCGCCGGAATCATCCAACTTCCCACCGCGCAACCGCATTATTTCGGGCCTTTCGATGGCAGTGGTCGTGGTCGAAGCCGGCGAGACCAGCGGCGCGCTCATCACCGCCGAATTTGCAGCCGAACAGGGACGGGAGGTCTTTGCCGTGCCCGGCAATATTTTAGCGCCGCAGAGCAAAGGGACAAACAAACTGATCCAGCAGGGAGCGCTTCCATTACTAAGCGCCAGCGATATCATGCAAACACTCAACCTGACACAGGTCGGCCAACACAAAGCCGCCCGCAAAGCCTTGCCTACGGATGAGGTGGAAGCGAAACTGCTTGGAACCATGGGGGAAGAACCCTTGCATGTGGATGAAATTCGTGGTCAAACCGGTTTGCCGATCGAAAAGGTGTCTGCCACCCTGGTGATGATGGAACTTAAGGGTATGGTGCGTCAGGTGGGGAATATGCATTATGTAGCGGTGCGTGAGGTACAATCTGACTATACGGTGAATGATGAATGATTTGAAACACACCTATGCAGTCATCATGGCCGGAGGGGGCGGCACGCGCTTGTGGCCTGTTTCGAGAAAAGAACGTCCAAAACAATTGCTGCCCCTCCTGGACGATCAGACGCTTTTCCAAAGCACGGTAACACGCCTGGAAAAATTGTTTCCACCCGAACGGATATTGGTTGTAACGGTGTCGGCGCAGGCAAGCATCATGCAGGAACAAGCCCCGGAAATTCCGTTCGAGAATTATTTGATCGAACCTGCTCCGCGCGGCACGGCGTCCGTTGTAGGCCTGGCAGCCGCGGTCCTGAAACAGCGCGACCCTGAAGCGCTTATGGCGGTCTTGCCGTCCGATCATTTCATCCGTAACCGTGATCTATTTCATTACTTATTGCGGGCTGCCTTCGATGTTGCAGAAAAGGGATATTTGGTGACGCTTGGCATCACGCCAACCCATCCGTCCACTGCGTATGGTTACATCCAGCAAGGCGAGGCGTTGAACGGGGAGTATAAATATCCGGTCTATGCCGTCAAGCGTTTCATTGAGAAACCGGATGAACAAAAAGCGCAGGAGTTTCTGAGGAAGGGCGATCATTCCTGGAACAGCGGTATGTTCATCTGGCGCGTGGATGATATTCTGGCTGAAATCAAAAAACAAATGCCTGCCTTGAGCGAGGTGGTTGCAAAAATATCGGCTTCATGGGATACGTCTCGGAGAGACGAAGTACTCGATGCACTTTGGTATGATCTAAAGAATGTGACCGTGGATTATGGCATCATGGAGAACGCGGAACATGTGGCCGTCTTACCCGCAGGTGGCCTGGGTTGGAGTGACGTAGGTTCCTGGAATTCACTTTTAGAGGTTCTTTTACCTGACATGAATGGAAACATCGCTCAGAACGCCCATCATCTCGCGATCGACACGCATAATTCCCTCGTCTATAGCAATGACAACCAGCGCCTCGTTGTCACCATTGGTGTGGATGACATGGTCCTGGTTGATGTGGGCGATGTGTTGCTGGTTTGTAAGTCCGACCAGGCACAGAAAGTTCGTGATGTGGTCGAACATTTGAAAAAGCATCGCCAGGAAAAATATTTATAATTTACCCGGTATTTTTTATTAAGAGGGGAGCGTGGGGTATTGTGGAC
>DAOTXM010000485.1:0-7882 GCA_034435215.1 Anaerolineales bacterium | reverse complement strand
CATGAACCATGAAAGTGTTGTGTCGTCGGTTGACTTCAGTCCGGATGGCAAGTACGTGGTGTCGGGAAGCTATGACAATACCGCCCGCGTCTGGGAAGTCACTACAGGGAAGGAAATCGCCCGCATGACCTATGGTAGTCGTGTGCTATTGGTTGCCTTCAGTTCGAATGGCAAGTATGTAGTGTCCGGAGGATGCAATGAGTGGAATTGGTTTGACGGTTGTATTGGTGGAAATGCCCGCGTCTGGAATGCTGCTACAAGCAAGGAAGTTGCCCGCATGACCTATGAGGGTTCGGTGGACTCGGTCGCATTCAGCCCGGACGGTGAATACGTAGCGTCCGTAGGGTGCGATGAGTGGAGGGATTGGCCTGACCACGGTTGCATTCATAAAAGCGCTCGCGTCTCGGAAGCTGTCACCGGGAAAGAGGTCGCCCGCATGATCCATGGTAGTTATGCGTTTTCGATCGCCTTCAGTCCAGATAGCAAGTACGTGATCTCGGGAAGTAATGATAATACCGCCTATGTCTGGGAAGCTGCCACCGGCAAAGAAGTCGCTAGCATGATCCATAGTAGTTCTGTTTTATCGGTTGCCTTCAGTCCGGATGGCAAATACGTGGTTTCGGGAAGTAGTGATAACACCGCCCGCGTATGGGAAGCCAACACAGGGAATGAAGTCGTCCGCATGATCCATGATAGTTCTGTGTTATCGGTTGCCTTCAGTCCGGATGGCAAATACGTGGTCTCAGGAAGTTATGATAATACCGCCCACATCTGGGAAGCCACCTCGGGGAGGGAAATCTCTCGCATGATTCATGATGGTCCGGTGCAATCGGTCGCCTTCAGCCCAAATGGCAATTACGTTGTGTCGGGTAGCAATGACAACACCGCCCGCGTGTGGAAATTCACTATAGGGAAGGAGGTTGCCCGCATGAACCATAATAGTTCTGTGGCCTCGGTTGTCTTCAGTCCGGACGGCAAGTACGTGGCATCGGGAAGTTGGGATGGCGCCGCTCGGATTTGGGAGGTAAACACATGGAAAGAAGTCGCCAGCATGAACCATGCTGATTCTGTGTTCGCGATTACATTTAGCACGGATAGCAACTACTTGGCATCGGGAAGTAGCGATAACACCGTCCGCATTTGGGAGGCCGCCACGGGAAAAGAAACTGCTCGCATGTACCATGATGGTTGGGTATCCTCGGTCGCCTTCAGCCCGGATGGCAAGTACTTGTTATCAGGAAGTACCGACTTTACCGCCCGTGTCTGGGAAGCCGCTACGGGGGAGGAAGTCGCCTGCATGAATCATAATTCTTGGGTGATTACAGCAGCCTTCAGTCCGGACGGCTTGTATGTGGTGACGGGAAGCCAAGATGACATCACCCGGGTCTGGGAAACCGCCACAGGAAAGAAAGTCGCCTACATGCCTGCTAATGATTTTGGAGACTCAAGCGCCGGTGCAGGCGGTGGTGGGAGCAGTGAAGAAATTGTAGACTCAGTCGCTTTCAGTCCGGATGGCAAGTATGTGGTATCGCGAAGCAGAGAAGACAACACTGCCAGCGTCTGGGAAGCCACCACAGGGGCAGAAATCGCCCGTTTAAACCCTTATGAATCTGTGTTCTTGGTCGCCTTCAGCCCAGACGGCAAGTACGTGGCTTCAGGAGGGGATTACACCGCCCGCGTATGGGACGCCGCTACAGGGAAGGAGGTCGCCCGCATGAACCATGAAAGTGTTGTGTCGTCGGTTGACTTCAGTCCGGATGGCAAGTACGTGGTGTCGGGAAGTTATGACAATACCGCCCGCGTCTGGGAAGCCGCCACAGGGAGGGAAATCGCCCGCATGAATCATGATGGTCCCGTGCGGTCAGTTATATTCAGTCCGGATGGCAAGTACATCGTGTCGGGAGGTTATGACAATACCGCCCGCGTGTGGATGTGGAAGGCTGAAGATTTGATTGCCGATGCCTGTTTGCGTGCGACTCGAAACCTCACTCGTGCTGAGTGGGAACAGTAGACATTATCGGAAATAGTAAAATAGAGGCATGATCAAGTATAGCCAACTCAAAGAGAAGCCGAAAGAATTTCTTGCGGCCACCGGGCTCAAAGTGGAAGAATTCGAGCGAATATTGCCGGTGTTCAAAGCCAAGCTGGCAGCGCAGCATCCGCCAGGACTGACGAAAACAGGCACGCCTCGGCAACGGCGAGCAGGGGCTGGGCCGAAAGAGAAACTGGGTACGGATGAGAACAAGTTGTTGTTCATATTGATTTACGAGAAGACCTATCCGATCCAAACGATGCTGGGATTACAGTTTGAACTGAGTCAGCCACAAGCAAACTACTGGATCCACTTGCTGTTGCCGCTGTTGAGACAAACGCTGGCTGAAATGGGTTTCGCGCCGGAGCGTCATGCAGAAGCCGTGGCTGAGAGTCCACTCGTTGCCGAAGCGGAGGCGGATTTCTTGATCGATGGTACCGAAAGGCGGCGTCAACGTCCGAAGGATGCTCAAAAGCAGAGCGAACACTATAGTGGCAAGAAGAAAACCCATACCGACAAGAACGTTTTGTTGGTCGGTAGCCATACCAAGAAAGTACTGTATCTCAGTCCAACCGTGGCTGGCAAAACCCATGACAAAAAAGTGGCCGACGATCATCCCATTTCCTATCCAAGCTGCTCTACGTTGGGCAAGGATACGGGCTTTCAAGGCTACGAACCGAAAGGTGTGATTACGTTTCAGCCAAAAAAAGCCGAAAGGCCAGGAGTTGAGCCAGGCAGATCTTTGGTTGAACAGCATTATCTCCGGAACAAGAATCATGGTTGAAAATACCATTGCTGGTGTCAAACGCTGTCGCATTGTGAAGGATGTCTTCCGTAACACAAAAGCCGGCTTCTCGGATTCGGTCATGGAAGTGGCTTGTGCTCTTCATAACCTGCGGGTCGAATGCCGTCACCCACAACCCATACTCCTGTTGTGCAACATGGCAGCCAACACTTATTACCGATAATGTCTAGTACATTGGAAATGTATTGCCCTATCAGGCGGTATGTTCCAATTTGCCGATTGAGCCAGAGTCAACAGCAATACCATGAAACGAGGGAACATGCCAAAGAAAAAGAGCGCAACAGGCAAAGAAACAAATATCAAAGTTGGAGATATTTCAGGAGTAAGCGGGAATGTGAATATCGCAGGCGGAAATATCACCACACATCAAACCACTTCGGGCTTGAGTACAGAAGAAATCAAGGGGTTATTTGAACGACTCTACAGTGCCATCGAAGCCAACACAAAGACATCCCCTGCTGATAAAGATGATTTGAAAGCCGAAGTAGAGGAAATTCAATCCACGGTCACTGAGGCTGTGCAGAAGAACGAAAAGGTGGAGGAGAGTTTCCTGTCACGCCGTTTCCGCAATATTGCGCGTGTAGCTCCTGATGTGCTGGATGTGGTCGCGGCAGCATTGGCAAATCCTCTGGCAGGGTTGGGGGTCGCGGTCAAGAAGATCGCGGAGAAGGCGAAAGAAGAGATAATACAATAATCTTTCGGTGCTAAAAACTAAAAATCATTTTCGTAAAAATAAAGATTAATAACCCTAACAACAAACCGGGCAGGGCCGGGATGGGGCCGGATTTGCGCCGCAGCCACAACCTGCGCCAGGCTTCCAGGCCGAACAGGGAGAGCAGTACAGCGGGTAGGGGCAGCAGACAGGCAAGTCCGGCAATTGCCAGCAGGTCGGCTCTTCCTACCAGGCCACGGCGATGACCGTATCCGGTCAGGAGCACCGGCCAGGCCGGTGGGTAGAAAAGCAGCGGCAGGGCCAAAAAGCCTGAATCGTTGCGAAACATGCCCCAGCCGGTCGCCAAGACCACCAACCCGGTTTGGATCGGACTGGCAGGCAGGGTCAGTAGGATGGCTCCGGCAAAGAACCACTCGATGCCTGGCACCAGGCGGGTGCGCAGGTCGGAGAGGCTAAACAGCGCAAAGGAAGTCAGGGCAAAGGCTTCGGAGATTGTCATGCGTTTTTGTCTTGATCCTTACCCTTGAGCGGCATGAAGGTGATCACCTGTTGCAGCTGCTCAGTGTTACCCAGCTTCATGGCGCTCTGCAGGGGATTTGGTGCAGCGTTGATCTCATCGCCGTGATCCAGGTAAGCCTGCACCATGCGGGAAGTGTCTTCGGGGTACTGGGCAGCCAGGACGTTTGGATCCAGACCATGCTGGCTGATGTGTGGGGAAAGGCCGGAGAAACCCTTTTGGAAGTCCTGGGATGACCCCTGGAAGGAGGAGCCGATGGCAGCGTTTACCGACGACGAAAAACCGAAGTCCTGGGCCTGGGATTGGCCAGATTGCGCCCCACCAAAGCGCTGCATGCGTTCGCCTAATTCCGCCTGTCGTGCGGCCAATTCGTGGCTGTGGGCTTGCGCCCGGTTATAAGCGGCAGGCGCTTTCAACCCAAAAGCATCGAAGGTCGCCGCGCGCCTAGTCAGTTCCTGGGCAGCATTCAGATGGCTCATCGCAGCTTCCCCGCCGCTCAAAGCGCCGCCCGCCCCAGCCATTCCGGAGGCAGTCGAACTCGCTCCGGCTGCGCCTGCGCCAGCAGCACCAACGGCTCCGGCGCCAGCCCCTGCCGCCGCCCCGACCCCGCTGGCGGCCAGCGCGCCGATCGAGACGATCTGCTTGGCAGCTTTGATCATCCCACCCAGCGCGTCCACGCTGGCGGTCAGGGTCATCTTGCTCAGGATACCCGCCAGGGATAACAGCAAACCGGTTGCGCCCCACAACCAGATCAGGCGGATGACAGCGGACAACAAACCCTGTTTATCGAACATGTAACTGGTTGAGAGTCCGGCCTTGAAGATCCCGCCAGCCACGACTGGCAGCAGGGCGATCAAGAGGATGGCCTTGATCCACATGGAGCGCAGCCAGCGCGCCTGCGGAAGTACGCTGGCAATCGCCACAGGCGGGGCCAGCACCGCCAGGATAAACAGCACTGCATTGGAGGAAGCAAAGGCAAACAGCAACCCGGCAATCGCCAGGAGTGACCCCAGCGAGAGTCCAATGGAAATCAGGCCGCCCAGGAAGGTCAAATTTGTCAATCCGAGCACCACGCTTGTGGCCGTTGTGGATTTGACGAACTCCATTGCCAATAAACCCGTCTCACCCACGGCCTTGCCCACCATCCACCATCCCAGGCGGATGACCAGATCCAGGAAGGGACCGGCCACAATTGCCAGCGCGCCCGCTGTGACCCAATCCCCAACCACACGCAAACCCGCGTCGTCGTCACCCAGGAGCCTGCCCCAGTGGTACAGCGCCAGGCGCAGCAGGAAGAGCGCCGGAGCCAGGGCTGCAGCCACCGGCAGGCTGGACTGCGCCACGCGGTTGTAGTCACCCTGGCTGGGAGCCTGGATGATCTCGCCCATGACGCTCGTCCAGCGCGCCACTTCTTCGCTCATCTGGCGGGTTTCCTTTTCGGCGGCCTTGTTGAAGATACCGGTCAGGGCTTCGGAAATGGTTTCCGCTGGGAAGACCAGGTGGTGGAAGATCTGCGAGATCACCGAGCCGCCGCCGCCATCATCGTCCGGTGGCGTCGGGGTGGCCGTAGACGTTGGGGAGGGGGTGATGTCATGAACCAGGGAGGAACTCCCGATAGGTGACGGGGCGGCCTTCGCCAGTCCGCTCAGCGACAGCAATCCCACTAGGACGAATAGGAAAATAAATGGGCGCGCCTTTTTCATTTCTTGGTTATCAGGTGGGGAGCCAGGTTGGAATTGTGGTAACACAAGTTCTGGTAACCACAACCTTTGCAAACAGACGGGCGCTGCAGGGCGGCGAGCGGTGGGTAAGGGCCTTCTTTCGCTGCCTCGGACAGTTGCTTCACCAATTCGGGAAACTCCCTGCTCGTAATGGGTAGGTCGGCCAGTTCAGCCTCACCCGTTTCCCGGTCCAGAGCGTAGACCTGGGGCAGGTTTGGCCAGGGGCGATCTCCATGTGGGCTGGACAGACCGAGCAGGGCGAAGCGCAGCAGATCCTGTTCCCTGTGCTGGACGAGCAGCCCGATGCGGATTTCGGTGACGTGCCCGATCTGTACGCGCCAGATCAGGGTCTCGAAATGAACCGGCTGGCGGTAGTCTGGCAGGGTCAAGGAGACCATTTCCATTTTCAGGTTGTATTGTGCCCCTCTGTCGATATAGATGCTTTTTCTCCAGTCATCCAGCAGGAAAGCCCAGGTGCGTGCATAGACAAGCAGGTTCTGCCAGTTCCCGCCCAGGTTCTGGATGCCATTCTCAGAAGCAAAACGGCGGTAATTGGGAAACTTGCCCCCCTTGAAAGATACCGACAGTTCCGGTGAGGGCAGGCCATAGTCGTGATCTCTGCGAAATTGATCGACCTCTTCCACATAATTTCTGACCACATCGACAACACTTCCCAGGCCGTATCTCTCCAGTTGCTCTGTCAGGCTGATTTCAGAGTTCCAGTCTTTTATGGCCTGCCAGACCGGGTCGAAGGGCGGTTGCGGGTCGGCGCCTGCGATCCACCAGCGAACGGCTGCCGGGCAGAAACTGTACAACATTGCAGACAGGATGGGATGGCCGCGCCGGTTCTCACGATTGAGCAGGGCGGAAA
Source organism: Anaerolineales bacterium (assembly GCA_034435215.1). Lineage (GTDB taxonomy): Bacteria > Chloroflexota > Anaerolineae > Anaerolineales > Villigracilaceae > JAABUE01. Next base: position 1,263 of record DAOTXM010000485.1, on the reverse strand, counting down.
ACAGATCAGTATGCAAAGAGACTCCACAGGATGAAGGGAATGGCGCGCCAGGCAGCCGGGCTGCGTTGGCCGGTGACGGGTCGGCGAGTGAGTTTGCGGAAGAGCAGTTGGATCAGGGCGGTTCCAAACAGGCTGGCGAACAGGATGAATAAGATGCTGGCGCTGTGGTCTGAGGGTATAGCCCAAAACAGCGCCATCCACAGCTTGGCGTCTCCTGCGCCCATCTGACCGAAATTCCAGGCGGAGAACACAAACAGGCTGGCCATCCAGACCGGTAACGCGCCGGGAAAATGTGCCAGCAGGCCCGCTGCCAAAACAGGCAAAGTCGCCCAATTGGGGACTACCCCGGTGCGCAAGTCATACAGGCTCAGAGCCAGGGCATATAGCAATAACGCCGGCATGACCGGCATCATACTGGCATATGAGGGTGGGTGTTGGCGTGATGTCGGTATCTTTCGTGAAACCATCTCAATTTGTATTTCTGATTATGTTATAATTTCAAGCGCAGGTTGCCCCCCTCAACCTGCCAGCCGCCGTATGGCGGCTGTTTTCTTTGAAGGGACAATCAAAACTCGAAAATGGAACGTTTGTTCTGTTATAATGATTCCACCATGTCCATCTGGCAGCGCATCCTGTACTGGATAGGTTTGCGAAGCGATCCCGGCCCGCGTTTCTACGAATTCAGCGAAAGCATGCAAACCACCCTGTCCACTCTGGCAGAATTCGAAGGACAACCGGAAGACGAGCTCGCCCAGGCTTTTTTGGCTTCCGGGTTGGATCAATACTATGCCCAGGAAGAACTTCTCAGGCGCTGGGATACGCTAACGCCCCGTGAACAGGATACGGCTGCGTTTGTCTGCCTGGGTTACACCAATCGCCAGATTGCTTCGATCATGAGTATTTCCCCTGATACGGTTAAGTTCCATTTACATAATGTTATGCTAAAGTATGAAGTGAAAACCCGTTCCCAATTGCAGCAGTTGTTAGAAAATTGGGATTTCAGTCACTGGGATCGCCAGATATAGAACGACTGTCATTCGATCCCCCAACATCTGCATCCCCCATTGGGCTACCCGCCGGGTAACCCATATCCTCCCCTAAAACCTCCCCATCGGGGAGTTTTCTTTTGTGACATACTCCATTACCCTGAGTATATGGATATTCTCCCGGCCATCACCATGGGCTCTTTTACCGTCGTCTGCGCTCAACACGCCGCCAGAGAGCAAATCACTTCTGTAATCGCCGAATTGGCTTTACGTAGTC
>DAOTXM010000484.1:0-3845 GCA_034435215.1 Anaerolineales bacterium | reverse complement strand
CCCGCCTCACGACTCAAAACGACCGCGCCTGCCATCCAGCCGCCGAGCAAACCGTCATCGCCTCCCCTCTTCAGCGCGTATTGGACGATTACAGCGCCGAGCGCAATGTCGGCTTGCAAGCCAGCGTGATATTCCCTGATGGGAGTCAATGGAATGGCGTTTCGGGATTCGCCAGCCACGAGAAGGAATGTCCCGTCACATCTGAACACCACTTCGGAATCGGCAGTGTGACCAAACTCTACACTGCGGCGCTGGTCATGTTGCAGGCGGAGGCGGGGACGCTCTCGCTCGACGACCCTATCTCCAAATGGCTCGACCTGCCCTACGCGGAGCAGGTCACCTTGCGGATGGCGCTCAATCACACCAGCGGGATTCCCGACTACACGAGCGACGCGGCGTTTCTTCTGCGCTACGTGGGACTGCCTGAAAAATCATGGCGACCAGATGAACTTGTCGAAGTCATCAGCGACAAGCCGCTTCAATTCGCGCCTGGCGCGCGGCATGAGTACTCCAACTCGAATTATCTCTTGCTGGGAATCATTCTGGAAAAAGCCAGCGGCAAACCTTACGCCGCGCTTTTGCAGGAAATGACGGACGAACTCGGTCTGCGCGACACCTTTTATTTGAAATATCCCGCCGACATTTTCATTGCCAACGCCTACGACGAGGACCTGCTCCACGTCGGCGCGCCGAACCTGACGGGACTGCGCCTTTCCCTGCACAGCGGTGCGTTCTCCGCAGGTGGAATCGTTTGCACATCCAGCGATGTGGCGCGTTTCACCCGCGCCTTGTTCACGGGCAAAATCCTCTCGGACGAGTCGCTCGCGGAGATGACGACTTTCGTGGACGCGCCCGACGAAGACGCGCCTGAACGAATCGGCTACGGGTTGGGCGTCAGGCAAATGGTCATCGGCGAGGAAAGTTTCGTCGGTCACACGGGCGCCATCCCTGGCTATTCGGCGGTCACGGCGTTTGGTGTGGATAATGGAATTACAATCACAATCCTCGGTAACCTCTCCGTCATCGAGCAGGAGCGGTTGCTGGCGGAGATTATGAAAGCGGTCAACCCGTAGGCGATCTTGCGTCCTTCTGATTGTTTCTGCGTCCATCATTACGGAGATCAAAATGACAAAACTCAACCAGCGTTTTCAACTGCCCAACAGTCGCAGACTCGGCTACGACGAATACGGTGCGCCCGATGGCAAGCCCATTTTTTACCTGCACGGCTCGCCCAGTTCGCGTGTCGAGTTTTCCCTTTTCGGCAATGACGCGCTGGCGAAATCGCTGAACGTCCGCCTCATCGCGGTTGACCGTCCAGGCATGGGTCTCTCCGATTTCCAACCCAACCGCCGCCTCCTGGATTTTCCCCGCGACCTGCTCGCGCTCGCCGATGGTTTGAACATCGAAAGCTTTGCCATTCTCGCCTACTCGCTCGGCGGGATTCACGGCTTGGCGTGCGCGTTTGCGATTCCCGAACGCCTGACCAAAGTGGGCATCGTCAGCGGCGCGGCGATGTTCACCGAACCCGAACTCATGCAAAACGTCAACGCGGGGACGCGGAAATATCTCACCCTGCCGCGTGACAATCCCTTCGCTGCGCGCTTGTTTTTGGGGATGATGGCGATGACGATTCGATTCGTCCCGAACCTGATGACCGCCTCCGCCGCCTCCAACCTCCCCGCGCCCGATCGCGCCATCGTTGCCGACTCCAACTTCCAAACGGGATTCGTTCACATGCTGCGCGAAGCCTTTCGGAGCGGGACGTGCGGCGCGTTCCACGAATCACTGTTGGCGGTGACGGACTACGGTTTTCGCCTGCGGGAGATTCAAACGCCGATTCATCTCTGGCATGGGGAAGCGGATCAAAACGTCCCTGTAGCGATGGCTCGGTTTGTCGAATCCGCTGTCCCGAAGTGCAAAGCGGAGTTTTATCCTGATGAAGGGCATTTGTCTTTGTTCAAGAAACGTGCCGCGGAAATCCTCCGCGCGTTATATGCGTAATCGGCGTTCTCCCCTGGCACCGCCCGCCAGGGCAGGTGTTGCAGTTTGACAAAGGCCTCAAGCAAGACATCACAATTAGTACAGTCTTATCCTTGTTTGGGCAGCCAGGGATTTTGCATTTTTGTAACTCCCTTCGGCTTGGCAGTTCGAAGCTTTCTGGATACAATCAAACATTCCCGGTCTCTATAATGTAGAATCAATGTAGGATTAATGTAAGAATAATGCGAGACTGAGCCACAGGAAAGAACGAAAGCGAGCATGATATGGCCAAAGTAATACTCGACGCACCCTTTCGAAGGATCAAAGGCAAGATCGGAAAACTGTCCTACCGCTGGATGTACGGCCAGCAGACCGTCATGAAGACCCCCGATATGTCCAGGGTCAAGTGGAGCAAAGCGCAGAACGCAAATCGCCAACGCTTCAAAGCGGCCATCGCCTATGCCAAGGCCGCCATGGCCGATCCGCATGCGCGCGCAATCTATGAAAAACAGGCCGCCGGGCAGAACCGGAAGCCCTTCCGGGTGGCCGTATCCGATTACCTCAAAGGGGTCGATCTGCTCGCAGGGAAATGAAAGTTGGCCGCTGCCTCGATGGGAGTGTAATCTCACTGCTCAGATCATTTGGATATCCTCCTCTTGCGGGGCAGGGAGTATAATCGCGCGCGTGTATTTCATTCGTCGATTCTTTTCCCCCCCTTCCATCCCAGTCGAATACCGTCCGAACTTCATCCACCTTTACCTGGACATCGGCTGGTTCGGCATCCTGAGCGGCTCGTCGATCAACTTCCTGAGCGTCTACGCCGCCCGCCTGGGAGCGACAGGCTTTCAAATCGGTTTGTTAAGCTCCATGGCAGCCGCCATCAGCCTTGCCCTGGCCATTCCCGCTGGGCGCCGGCTCGAAAGCCAAAATATCAACAAAGCCGTCTTCCGTGCCTCCGTCTGGTACCGCCTGGGATACCTGCTGTGGGTGCCGCTGCCCTGGGTGTTCAGCGAGCAGGCCCAGGTGTGGGCACTGATCGTCATCACCTTGTTGATGGCCATCCCGCTTACTTCGCTCTCGGTCGGTTTCAACGCCCTGTTTGCTTCCGCCGTCCCGCCTGAGTGGCGCGCGCACGTAGCCGGGGTGCGCAACACTCTGATGGCAGTTGCCTTCATGCTCTCCTCCCTAGGCAGTGGCTACTTGCTGGAACATGTACCTTTTCCGGTCGGGTACCAAATTGTCTTTGGGATTGGATTCCTCGGCGCGGCGATGAGCAGTCTGCACCTCTATTTCATCAAACCCCTGCCGACGACTGCCACCCCGCTTCCACCCAGGTCCGAACCTGCTTCCATTAAGCAGGCTTTGTCTCCCAAACAGCAACTCCAAACCGCTATCCGGTTCGACCTCTGGAAGACGCCCTATCGCAATACCCTGCTGGTCTTCCTCGGCTTTCACCTGGCTCAATACCTGGCATTGCCGCTCTTCCCGATCTACCAGGTGCGCCAGCTGCGCCTGACCGACGACCAGATCGGCATTGGGACGGCGCTTTTCTACCTGACCGTCCTGCTGGGGTCAACACGGCTTAACGAAGTGGTACGCAATTTCGGGCACAAAAAAGTCACAGCCATGAGCGTCGCCGGGCTGGCCATTTACCCGCTCCTGCTGGCGCTTTCCAGAAACCCAATTGATTTCTACTGGACTTCCGCGCTCGGAGGACTGAACTACGCCCTGTTGATCGGCTCCTATGCCAACTACCTGCTGGAGGAAATCCCAGTCCAGGACCGGCCAGCCCACCTGGCCTGGTACAACGTTATCCTGAACACATCCATCCTGGTTGGATCCCTGGCAGGTCCTCTCCTTTCGAA
>DAOTXM010000483.1:0-15493 GCA_034435215.1 Anaerolineales bacterium | reverse complement strand
CTCTTCATCGGTGCATACGATCAAATATCCGCACTGGCGATAATCGATCGCCTGTCCAATCTCTTCCTTGAAACGCTCCAGCATCGGCAGGCTTTCCATCGAAAGCCGGACATTGATCTCCGTCGAAAACTGGTAGCGCACGCCGCCCGCGCACCTGCCCGTCGCCCCCTGCCCGAAAAATTCTTCCTTTTCAAGCAAGATGACATTCTTTTGCCCGCGAGCTGCCAGGTGATAGAGAGTGCTAGCCCCCATCACCCCGCCCCCAATGATAATAATATCAGCAGTATTTGGTAACGTCATGAAACAATCCTTGCTTTCAAAATGATACTTCTGTGCCCAACGTCATTTTTTTTGCGTTCTGCAAAGCCAGTTGCGCCGCCACCGCGTCCTGGACGGCCACACCTACCGACTTGAAATATGTGATCTGGTCGGGCGAGGTTCGACCAGGTTTTCGGCCAAGTACAATCTCACCCAGTTCGGCGTGGATATGGTCTTCCCCAAACAATCCGGCTTGCATTGGCTTTAGCAGGTCGCCGGTTTCGGCCAGCGTAGCCGAACGTGAGTCCACCACCACCAGCGCGCGGGCAACCGTCTCGGTCGGCACTTCCTGCATCTCCGGCGTATACGAACCGACCGCGCTCACATGCGTCCCCGGCTTCAAGTCTGCATCGGCAAACACTGGCGTGCTGGAGGTGGTTGCCGTGCAGACGATGTCCGCTTCGGCAAGAGCTTGTTCCTGGCTATTCGCTACACGCAGGTCTTGTGGGATGAGGTCTTTCCCGGCCATTTCCTGAACCATGGCCTGCGCCCGCTCCACCGAGGGATCATACACCCAGGCTTTTTCGATCTTCCTCACGCTACAAGCTGCTTCCAGTTGTGTACGTCCCTGCGCCCCTGCACCAAAGACCACCGCCACCCTGCTATCAGGACGCGCCAGCAGGTCGATCGCTGCGCCGCTACCTGCACCTGTACGGATAGCGGTCAGGGAACTGCCTTCGAGCAATGCAACCACCCGGCCTGTGTCCGCTTCTAACACCAGTACGGCCGCCTGGATGAACGCCAGTCCGCGCGCCGGGTTTTTCGGAAACAGGGAAACGATCTTGATCGCCAGCGCATCCCCATCTTCGGCTTGAACGTAAGCAGGCATGAACAGACTGACAGCCTCCCGTGCTGGGATACTGAGTCGCGTCCGGAGCGGCACATCAGCCTTCCCGTCCGAAAGAGAAGCGTAGGCGCGTTTCATCGCCTCGACGGTTTCCTTCATGGACAATGTCTTGCGGATATCTTCAGCGGTCAGGATATACATGGTTTGGCCCCTTTCTCAATCAGTTAGATCACAGCCTACCGGCTTCTGCCAGTGATCGGTGATCATCGCTTCCACATTTGTCGGCCGGCAGGAGTACCAGAGTTGATCAATCAGATTCGCTGTCCTGAGTCCCTGCGAGCAGGGATCATCGTTTTTGGTCAGGTTCAGGATATTGTTTTCGAGCGTCCAAGTATACGAGCGAAGGCTGCGCCAACCATTCATAATGTAATAGATCCTGAATATATCCTCTGATAAAAGAACGCGCAGAGGACAAGTCAAATTGTACCTCTGCGCGCGCGTTCGGGCTACGACGCATTATTCCATGCCGAGATAAGCTTTTTGAACTGTCTCGTTCTGTTTCAGATTAGCAGCGACATCTTGAAGCACAATTTCACCCGATTGAAGCACATAACCCCGATGAGCAATCGAGAGCGCCATCAGGGCATTTTGCTCTACCAGCAGGATGGTTGTGCCGTCTTTATTGATCTTCTCAATGGTATCGAAAATGGCCTCCACCAAAACGGGGGCAAGTCCCATGGAAGGTTCGTCCATTAACAAGATGCGCGGGTGAGCCATCAAAGCACGGCCGGTTGCCAGCATTTGTTGCTCACCGCCGGAAAGCGTGCCAGCGACCTGGTTCTGGCGCTCCTTCAATCTTGGGAAAAGGGTAAAAACGCGTTCCAGGCTATCCTCAACTTCCCGTTTGTCATTACGGCTGTAGGCGCCCATTTCCAGATTTTCGGTCACATTCAGGCGTGCAAAGATACGCCGTCCCTCTGGGACCATTGCCACGCCTTTGTATACGATTTCATGCGGTTTGTAACGAGAAAGCTCGTCACCTTCGAGGCGTACGTGACCTTCACGAGGTTTCAGGATGCCTGTGATGGTTCGCAGTGTGGTGGATTTCCCCGCGCCATTCGCGCCAATGAGAGTGACAATCTCTCCCTTATCAACGGTCAGCGAAATACCTTTCAGGGCATGGATATTACCGTAATATGAATGAATATTTTCAACTTCAAGCATTGCCATAGTGGATGCTCCTCATCAGGCTGTCGTGGCGGCTTCGGAACTCAACTGGCCAAGGCCGCTGGCGGCGCCCCGCCCAAGATAAGCTTCGATTACCTTCGGATTGTTCTGGATCTGGGTGGCTGTACCTTCGGCAATCTTCACCCCAAAATCAAGGACGGTGATCAGCTCCGAAATGCTCATGACCACTCTCATCTGGTGTTCGATGAGCAAGATGGTGATTTCGAGTTCGTCTCTCAAGCGACGGATGAAATGTACCATCTCCTGGGTTTCACTGGGATTCATACCGGCAGTGGGTTCGTCCAGGAGTAATATTTTCGGCTTGCTCGCCAGAGCGCGGGCGATTTCGAGGCGTCGTTGGTCGCCATACGACAGATTCATCGCCATCATGTCACCCTTTCCGCGCAAGCCGACAAATTGGAGCAGACGCTTGGCTTCATCGATCGCTGTTTGTTCCTCCCGCACGGTGCGTGGATCGCGAATAACTCCGCCAAGCAGACCAGATCTTAGATGAGGATGCATTCCAACCAGAATGTTTTCGACCGAAGTCATATTCTTGAACAGACGAATATTCTGATAGGTTCGCGATACGCCCAGGTGCGTGACACGATCTGGAGAAAGTCCTGTTATATTTTTCCCACTCAGGAAAATGCCTCCTTCTTCCGGCGTATAGAAGCCGGTCACGCAGTTGAACAACGTAGTTTTTCCAGCGCCGTTGGGGCCAATGATGCTATGGATTGCCTTTTCCTTGACCTCCAGGTCAATATTGCTGAGCGCTTCCAGCCCGCCAAATCGTTTTGTGACTCCCTTTGCAACCAGAACGGCCATTTTCTCTTCTCCTCGCTACTTTGCAGATTCCGTCGCCGCGGTCTCAGACCCCACTTGCGCTTCAGCCGCTGCTGCCAGCAACTCTTCCTCGTGCAGTTCCAATTTACGCCGCGCTTCCGGCCACAACCCTTCCGGTTTGGTCAGCATCATAACCACCAGCAATGCACCGTAAACGAGATAACGGTATTCGGCAAATTCACGCAGAAGTTCCGGTGAGCCCATCAACGCCAGGGAACCCACAAAGACGCCGGGGATACTCCCCATTCCTCCTATGATGATCAGGCTCAAGACGTTGATCGAAACCAGGAAGTTCATACTATGCGGGTAAACCGATTGCAATTTGGCAGCAAAGATCGTCCCGGCGATCCCTGAGAAGAGCGCGCCGGTTGCAAACGCCATCAGTTTATAGGCCACATGGTTGATGCCCATCGCAACAGCCACATCTTCATCTTCCCGGATAGCCATCCAGGTGCGCCCAACACGGGAATCCCTTAACCGCCAGGCGATAAAGGCCACAACACCAACCCCGATCAGGAAAAGATAATATAGTTCCTGTTGTGTGTTCAACACAAATCCGCCGATGCTTGGTTGGGCAATCAATTGAATTCCCTGGGATCCTCCAAACCAGGGTCTTAGCCAGTCAGAGAGCGCCAGCAGGCGAACGATCTCACCAAATCCAAGCGTGACGATGGCCAGATAGTCACCGCGCATTTTCAACACCGGCAAGCCAAGGATCAAACCTGCTAACACACAAGCAACCATAGCAAACGGCAACGCCTGCCAGTAAGTCATCGGGTTGGCAGCCAACTCCGGAGAGGTCAGCACACCCATGGTATAAGCGCCAATGGCAAAGAAGGCCACATAACCCAAGTCGAGCAAGCCGGCGAAACCGACCACGATATTCAAGCCGATGCCCATCAAAATATACATCATCACTGTATCCAGGATATCACTGAAGAAGATACCCAGAATTTGAGGGAGTAATAGCAAGAGAAGGGCAATGCCGGCCCATGTCAACCAACGGACGAGGGGGCGCTGTTGGGTTTGTGCATATTTTTGTCTAATCGCAGGCGTTCCACTGCGCCAGAAGTATAAACCTGTTATCAAGATAAAAAGGAGCACAGCACTTACAGGCCTGAGGCCACTAATCGCAAATAACGATTTGACGAGACCCGCCAAAGGTCCCCATCGAGAAGTAACTGTTAAGATCAAATCTCGTAACAGGCCGATCATGAGCACCCAGATCAATCCCTGGATGATTGCGTTGGCATAACGCTTGGGAAGTAGGTAAATCCCACTTGCCAGAACGCCCATGAGGCTGCAACAGATCAATAAGATGAGCAACCCTGGTACCAATTCCTGGTTGAATGTAAGAATTCTGTGAAGCACTGGTGAGGAATTGACGAACATGACCTGCAAATTGATACTTTTACCAATAAGAACCAGCGCTACAAGAACAATACCGCCAACCACACCAGTCAACAGCCCAGAGATGAGCACTGTTCGAGTCGATTGTGAAGAATTACGGCGGATTACCGAGTAGGACATCAACAGCATCGGAGCCAAGAAAATGACCTGTCCCATCGTGAAAACCTTGCTTACGATGAAACGCTCACTGAAGGACGCAACCATGCCAACCAGGGAGAGCAGGACCGCAATGGCACCCGCGATCAAGCCTGCTTGCATGGCCTGTTTCCAGGGGGAAGAAGGCGGAGTTTGCATGTCCTACCTCCTAAGCCTTTGCCTGCGTCAACCGTTCGCCCAGAATACCGCTCGGACGGAAGATCAAAATGAATACCAGAATGGTAAAGGCAATCGCATCCTTAAGTTGATAAGCGGCAGGGATGCCCAATCCATCCAGGAACAGGCTGGGACCTACTGATTCGAGCAGACCAAGCACCATCGCTCCCAGGAATGCGCCGGGCACGTTTCCAATACCGCCTAAGACCGCTGCGGTGAAGGCTTTAAGCCCAGGGAAAAATCCCATATAGAAGTGAGCTACCGGGAACAAGAGCAGGTAGAGAATTCCAGCCAGGCCGGCTGCGGCACCTCCTAACGCGAAGGTGGTTGCAATCGTCTTATCGACGTCGATGCCCATCAGAGCCGCAACCTCTTTGTCTTCCGACACAGAACGCATAGCCTTCCCTATCTTCGTCCGCTGTACAATTGCATAAAGGATCAGCATAAGAATAACCGCCCCGATGATGGCTGTGGCTTGCGTTTTAAAAACGCGGATTCCAGCGATCATAAAGAACCCCTTGAAGATCTCCATCTCAGGGTAACCTTTGAGGCCGGAACCGTACAGACCTCGAAATGTGTATTGCAGGAAAAAGGACGCCCCGATGGCGGTAATCAATGGAACCAGGCGGGGCGCGGTACGTAAGGGTCGGTAGGCAATCCGTTCCACCAGGATTGCGATTAGAGAGGAAACTGTAGCCGAAACCACCAACACGATCAGCAGGCTGAGCACGGGGTATTTATTCCACCACCCCAGGGCGATCAAAGCATCTGCCGCAAAAGCGGCAGTGAAAGGCCCACTCATGAAAACTTCACTGTGGGCAAAGTTGATCATGCGTAAAATACCATAAACAAGGGTATATCCCAAAGCAATGAGGGCGTAAACACCACCCAGAGCCAGACCTGTGATGGCTAGATCAATCCAGGTTGCTGTATTGTACTTCCCCAAGGCTAACGTTTTGGCTGAACCGTAAACCACCATCACCGCAATGGCTAAACCAATCACCCAGATAACGATATCCGTCGCAGTAATTCGCTGGCGCCAAGTTCTCAGCATCTTGTACTCCTGTTATACCCAGGGCGGTCACAAATTGCGCTTTTTCAAAGGTTGGAGAACGCAATTTGTGACCGTGGGCATTATAGTAGACTTTTACAATCAGGGGCGAATATAAATTCGCCCCTGACTGCTCATACTTAATCTTGAGAATCAACTTTATTCCGGCCAGATGCGCTCGGGCGGATACTCACCAGCGTGGTATTCATACACGGCGATCTTCGGATCGGCGCAGTCACCGGTTGGGGTACAGGACAGATTACCAGTCAGCCCTGGGAAGTCTTTCGTTGCATATACGGCATCGCGCAGGGCCTGGCGCGGGATGTGTAGCGTTCCATCCGAATCCTGGACCGCCACCTTCTCGATCGCAGCAAAGACCATGTTGGCTGCATCGTAGGCATGAGCGTGGAAGATGCTGATCGGGTTGGTGCCTGCCAGTTCCTTGTATTTCGGCAGGAACACAGACTGATAATCTGCGCTGAAGGCTGCCAGGTCGGGGCTGGAGACAAAGAGACCCTCGACCGCTTCGCCAGCACCTTCGACCACATCCGGCGAGAACATGCCGTCGGCGCCCATGAGGTAGACGTTCTCCAAGCCAGGAACTTCCTTGGCCTGGCGGGTGATCAAGCTGCCGGCCTTGACGAAGATTGGGTAGTAGATGAACTCCGGACCACCAGCAGCGATGCTGGTGAGAACCGACTTGAAGTCAGTGGCGTTCGGGTCCACTGCTTCCTGCGTGGTAATCTCGCCACCCAACTCTTTGAAGGTGTTGGCGAAAACTTCCTGCAATTTCTCGGCATACAACGAACCGTCATGAATCGTGGCGGCTTTCTTCACGCCCATCTTTTCCCATGCAAAACGAGCCGCAGCCGCACCCTGAACCGTATCGTTGTGCGCGGTGCGCAGGTACCCAGGATGGTTGTTGGGGTTGCCGGCCTCGGTCAGGTCGGGGGCGGTGTTGGATGACGAGATGATCACGAAACCAGCCTGCGAAAGCAACGGGACAGCCACGCGGGCTGCGCTGGAGCAGGAGGTCCCGAAAACGGCTACGATGGTCGGGTCGGCAGCCAGCTTGGTGCCAGCAGCCTGACCGCCCTCGGCGGAACAACCATCATCTTCACCGGTCAATTGAATATCGTGGCCAAGCACCTGGCCTTTGAGCGCGATAGCCACCTCCAGGCCATTGCGGGAGTCGATGCCCAGGGTTTCATCTGGACCCGAAATCACCATAGCATAGGCGAGGTGGATGGGTTCACCTGGGGCAACATCCACACAGCCAAGCGGGTCGGTGCATTCATACGGGGCCGGACCGCATGCTCCGAGTGCCATGCTGGCGACCACGAGCACTGAAAGTAAAACAAGCAAACGTTTAGTCATTTCTTACTCCTCCAAGTTTGTAACTGAATTCCGATTCCCGCAGATGCGGGTACAAGATAAGAGGCAGACAATGCTCTTCTTTGTCGGCACCACCTCCTTTGGCAAATTGACTTAGCAGTCACACAGTTAGAGAAATGTTATACATCACTCTCAACCGACGTCCCAAAACACAAGATCAACCAGATTAGTACGGAAGTATACCAAACTAATAGGCGAAAGTGAGCGAACTCGGTCAATAGTTAATTTTAACATACTGATTTTTTACTTATTTTTTATTCTCTCGGGATTTATAAAGCAGCTGTTCACGAATACGGAGGTCAGTATTACGGATCTTCATGGCCAGGTCGGCCGCCAAATTATACATAAGGCGGTATCCCAAGGGAGGATAGGTCTCACACAACATGATCAGCTTGTCACGTGAAATGACAAGCAGGCGCGCCCCGTTTTGCGCAGCGCGCGCCGAGGCAGACCTGAGCCCTTCATCTACTAACGCGATTTCTCCAAATGACTGTCCACGACGCAATGTCGCGATCACTGAATCGACCTGTTTTTCCCTATCGGAAGCTGAGCTGATCGTGGACGGGTTGATCAGAATTTCCACTTCACCCTGGGTAATTATATAAAGTTCCTTGCTGCTGCTATTTTCTCTGAAAATGGTTTCTCCCGCCTGAAAGACAACTTCCTGACACAAATTGGCAACCATCTCAAGTTGAGTAGGGGTAAATTGATAAAAAATATCGCTTTGTTTGAGATAGTTTACTATCGAACTCATTGCAATGGGCCCTCGAAATGTAGTGTAGCATAAACAAAAGCGTTGTGCAACAGGGGAATCTTGGTTTCAAAAACAAAAATCCTGCTTGCACAGCCCGAACGAACGTGCTATAATGACACAAATTCCCCGTTTTTTCACATCCTTAAAAGTGCCCGATCCGCGTTTAGCTATTTTGCCTACTCGGATTGTGCGTAAGCAAATTGAATAAAAAACCCAATCCTTCCAAATCTATGATGTAAACCACCAGCCCACATATGGGGGTGCTGGTCTGTCAGGCTATTCTATCCACAATTTATTCAACACTGAGAAGAGGACATGAAGATACTTGAACTTGAAAACGAACCCCTGGTCAAGCTGCGCGCGATGGCCAAGGATCTTGGCGTTCAAAATGCCAATCGCTTGAAGAAGGAAGCGCTTGCCATTCAGATCCGTCAGGCCGAGGCAGAAAAGGAAGGCGTCGAGTTGCGAGGCGGGATCCTGGAAATCATGAGCGAGGGCATCGGCTTCTTGCGGGCGGCCAACTACCGGATCAGCGACCAGGATGTTTATGTCTCACAAGCACAATTGAGACGCTACGACTTACGCTCCGGGGACCTGGTCATTGGAAATGTGCGCCCACCGCGCGAATCTGAAAGACATTATGGATTGCTCAAAGTGGAATCGGTCAACGGTCTGGACCCCGAAGAGGCTTCCCGCAGGCCGGTCTTCGAAAACCTGACCCCGATATTTCCCGATAAACGCTTCGACCTGGAAACCGCCCGCGAACCCTACGCACCTCGCCTGATCAACCTGATCGCTCCCATAGGACGCGGCCAGCGCGGATTGATCGTCTCTCCTCCAAAGGCGGGAAAAACTACCATCCTCAAGCAAATTGCGAACTCGATTTCAAAACAATATTCAGATGTACATTTGATGGTTGCGCTCATCGGCGAACGTCCTGAGGAAGTGACCGACATGGACCGCTCCGTGGATGCCGAAGTGATTGCATCCACCTTCGATGAGCCGGTAACCTCCCACGTGCGTACCGCAGAAATCGCATTAGACAGAGCTAAGAGATTGGTCGAGATCGGCCGCCACGTGGTAATCTTAATGGACTCGATCACCCGCCTGGCGCGCGCCTACAACCTGGTTGTCAATCCTTCAGGACGCACCCTCTCTGGCGGTATGGATCCTTCGGCGCTCTACCCGCCCAAACGTTTCTTTGGCGCCGCGCGCAATATCGAAGAAGGCGGTTCGTTGACCATCATCGCCACCTGCCTCGTCGATACCGGCTCCCGCCTCGACGATGTGGTCTACGAAGAATTCAAAGGCACCGGCAATATGGAATTGCATCTCAGCCGCCGTTTGCAGGAACGTCGCATTTTCCCGGCTGTGGATATCGAACGCTCCTCCACTCGCCGCGAAGACTTGTTGCTTGGTCCGGATATCTTGCAGCGCGTCTGGCTGATGCGCCGCATGTACATTCAGATGGTCACACCGCAGCCGCAGGGCGCCGGCATGGATCCCGCTGTCGCCACCGAGGCGATCATCACGCGGCTCGAAAGAGCAAAGGACAATCAGGAATTCCTGGAGAACCTGACACAAGACGCATGAAAGTTCTAGAGTTCATAAGACACAACCGCTTCAATATTATCAGTTGGTTCGTGACGATTCTGATCGTCGCTGCGATCGTGGCTGGCGGTTTTTGGTACCAGGGAACGACCACCGCTTCGGCGCTGGTGCCGGAGCCCACCGCTCAGCCGGAAGAGAAACCACCCGAGGTGGCGCTGCCAGTTTCTGGGTCCGGAGATGGAAGCGAAAGTGGATTTCAATCCATCAGCCGCACCATTCAGCTCAAGACCAACATGCCCGAACGCCCGCGTTATACCGTCGACAAGTATACGGTGGCCCGAGGCGACTCGGTCTTTGCCATTGCAGAAAAATATAAGATCGAACCGGAAACCCTGTTGTGGGCAAACTACGACTCATTGCAAGATAACCCTCACAACTTGAAACCCGGTATTACCCTGAATGTGCCCCCCACCGATGGAATCTATTATCAATGGAAAGACGGCGACACGCTCGAATCGGTTGCCGGCGAATTCAAAGCAGAAGTGGACAGTATCATCAACTGGCCCGGCAATGATATCGACCTGACTAACCCGACCGTTGCTCCCGGCTCGTGGGTCATGGTGCCTGGCGGCGAACGTGAGTTCGTGCAATGGCTCATCCCAACCATTGCAAGCGGCAGTTCCGGCACATCCGGCACCAGCGGTAGCGTCTGCTCCGGAGGAGCGGTCGGTAGCGGCGGCTTCGTGTGGCCTGCCAACAATCATTTCTTGTCCGGCAACGACTACTGGTCCGGGCATCTGGCAATCGACATCGCTGCCGGGGAAGGCGCACCGGTCTATGCGGCGGATTCAGGTGTCGTAACCATGGCGCAGGGCGGAGATAACTACGGCTACGGCAACGTCATCCAGATCGACCATCGTAATGGTTACTCGACCTTGTATGCCCACCTGAGCGTGATCGGTGTGGGACTATGTGAGAGCGTATATGCAGGCCAATGGATCGGCGCGGCAGGCAACACCGGGAATTCGCAAGGCGCACACCTGCACTTCGAGGTCCGGCAGGGCGGCGGTTTCATCAATCCCTGGTATGTTCTTCCTTAAACGATCGAGCCTGGCGGGGTGAGTCTACCTGCCAGGTTTTTTGATTCAATTGTCAATACATCATGAAACAACTGGGAGAAACCCGAAAACAGGGGGGCGTTCAACTTTCGTGAAGTACTGATTATGAATAAAACACAGCTCGAGAAACATCTTTCATCCCTTTCCCTGGGCGCTTTGCGGTACTATGACAGCATCGGTTCCACGAACGATGAGGCGCTGACCTGGGCTTCGCAGGGCGCTCCGGACCTATCCCTGATCGTTGCCAATGAACAAACCAGGGGGCGGGGACGTATGAACCGGACCTGGTTCTCGCCCCCGCATGCTGCGCTGGCGATGAGCCTGATCCTGTGCCCCACGCAGACGGAACGTGCGCACCCTGCCCGGACAACCGGCCTGCTTGCGCTTGCCCTGGCCGAATCTTTGCTGAGGCTGGGCCCCACACCGCAAATCAAGTGGCCGAACGACGTGCTGCTCAACGGACGCAAAGTGGCGGGGATACTGGTCGAAACAACCTGGATGGGTGAAGAGCTGGAGGCTCTAGTCCTCGGGTTGGGAGTGAATGTACACAGCCCATCCGTCCCGCCCGCCGACCAGGTATCCTTCCCGGCAACCAGCATCGAAACCGAACTGGGACACCCCGTAGAGCGGGCCAACCTGCTGAAGGATATTCTCCTCAGAGTCCTGGATTGGCGTCCCAAACTGGGAACGGACCTGTTTCTCAACGCCTGGGATGGGTATCTTGCCTATCGCGGCCAGCAGGTCCGGGTCGAGGCAGGCAGTGCAATGCCTGTGGTCGGTCAATTGCTCGGATTGAATCCAGACGGAAGTTTGCACCTGCGCATCGAGCATGGCAAATCCGTAACAGTACAGTTTGGGGAAGTGCACTTGCGCCCGCTGGCGTGATATACTCTGAGCATGTTAGACAATTTGCGCGATGATGCCGCTGCATCTTTCTACGAGGAAGACACGCAACCTCCTGAGGAGGTGCAAGTTTCCCTGGCGTCCAAACGTAAGACGGGCGGCAAGATTCTGGGGATGACCCCGATCCAGCGGTTTATCATTGCTGTCATGTTGATGATAGCCGTTTGTGCCCTGGGAACCATGTGTCTGCTGTTGACCAATAAAATCGGTCTGGCATTCTAAAAATGGGTGGCCAATCGGCCACCCATTTTATTTGGAACTTATACGGCTGGTGAGCAGATACTGAAAATAAGGGCGCTATGCCTTAACCTTATTTTCGGATTTTTACTGTGTCACTTCTGTTATAGCAACTTCTGCTGACCTTCTTCCTTTTTTTCATCCCCATTTCCATTGACCTGAGCTCCCGCCCGCTTCAAATCCTCGGCTGCAATGCGAGCCACGGAGGCAATATAATCGCCGTCACGCAGGCGCATCAGGCGTACGCCGCGCGTCGAACGCCCGGAAATTTTGACATCTTTGACTTTCAAGCGGATGGCTACGCCGTTGGCTGAGATCAAGGTCATGTGGTCGCTTTGCTGGACCACGCGCGCTGATGTAATCTTCCCAATCACCGGAATGGCCTTTTTGTCGATCGTCGAGACACCGCCTGTAGCGCGTCCTTTGGATGGGTATTCTTCCAGCGGCGTCTGTTTGCCAAAACCACTGGTCGTAACGATCAATAACGAACCGCCAAGCTGGACGATGGTCATGGAAGTCACCTGATCGCCCTTCGCCAGGCGGATGCCCTGCACACCGGCCGCCGTACGTCCCATGGGGCGCACCAATTCTTCATTGAAACGCAAGGCCTGTCCCAGTTCGGTGACGATGATAATGTCATCGTTGCCGGAGGTCAGGCGGGCCCAGCCCATTTCGTCATCCCCCGCCAGGGACATGGCCAACAGGCCTGAGGGTCGCACAGAGGCGAATTCCTCCAGATTCACGCGTTTGATCTTGCCCTTGGTGGTCATCAGGGTGCAATACCCATGCGAACTGAAATCGGATACGGCGATCGCAGCAGTGATGCGTTCCCCGGCATCCAGGGAAAGCACATTGACCAAAGGGATGCCCTTGCCCGAACGGTCTGCATCGGGGATCTGGTAGACCTTCTCTGAATAGACCTTACCGCGATCCGAGAAGAACAACATGGTGTCCAGCGTGCGCGCCGGGACCAAAGACAGCACCTCGTCCTCTTCCTTGGTGGCATGTCCCTTCACGCCAACCCCGCCAACCGATTGCGATTTGAAAGCCCTGGCGGCCACGCGTTTGATGTATCCACGCTCGGTCAGGCTGATCAGCACGGCTTCGTCCTGGACCATGTCTTCGACGCGCAATTCTTCGGTTGCGTCTGCAGCGATGTGTGTGCGGCGGTCATCGCCGTATTTTTCGGCCAGTTCGTTCAGGTCCGTTTGGATGAGTGCCAGGACCTTCTTCGGATGCGCCAGCAGGTCTTCGAGATATTCGATCTGCGCTTTGACCTGCTTGTGTTCCTCTTCGATCTTCCACCGTTCGAGAGCGGCCAGGCGGCGCAATTGCATATCCAGGATGGCCTGCGCCTGGACTTCCGACAATTTGAAGCGCTTCATCAGGCGCTCTTTGGCCTGGTCCGCATCGGGAGATTCCTTGATGGTCTGGATGACGGCATCGATATTTTCCAGCGCGATCATTAACCCATCCAGGATATGAATGCGCGCCCGCGCTTTTGCCAACTCGTAGGTCGATCGCCGTACGATAACCGTCTGTCGGTGCTCGATGAAAAGCTGCAACGCGCGTTTGAGAGGCAGGAGGCGTGGTTCCCCGTCGACTAATGCCAGCATCTGCACCCCAAACGTGGACTGCAACATGGTGAACTTGTAAAGCTGGTTGAGCACTTTTTTGGGTTGCGCGCCGCGCTTGAGTTCGATGACAATGCTCATCCCGCGCTGGTCGGATTCATCGCGCAGATCCGAGATCATGTCGATTTTTTCATCGCGGACCAATTCTGCAATGCGCTCGATCAGAGAGGTCTTGTTCACCTGGTACGGGATTTCGGTGATCACGATCTGGTAACGATTGCCCTTTCCCTCTTCGATATGCGCCAGTCCGCGCACAACGATGCGTCCCTTGCCGGTGGCATAGGCAGACTCGATCCCTTCCCGACCGACGATGATGCCCCCCGTGGGAAAATCCGGACCAGGAACGCGTTTCGTCAGCTCGTCCAACGGGATCTCGCCGATTTTGTCGTAGTTGTCGATCAGGTAATTGAGCGCAGCCACCAATTCACGCAGGTTGTGGGATGGGATGTTGGTCGCCATGCCAACGGCGATACCGGAAGCGCCATTCAAGAGCAGGTTGGGAAGGCGTGCCGGCAGGACGGTTGGCTCCTCGAGCGAATCGTCGAAGTTGGGTGCAAAATCGACCGTGTCCTTGTCGATATCGGCCAGCATCTCTTCAGCCATGCGGTTCAGGCGCGCTTCGGTGTAACGCATGGCTGCGGGCGCATCCCCGTCGATGGAACCGAAATTGCCCTGTCCGTCCACCAGGGTGTAGCGCATGGAAAATTCCTGCGCCATGCGCGCCATGGTTTCGTAGACGGCCGAGTCGCCGTGCGGGTGATATTTACCGAGCACCTCACCGACGATACGGGCGGATTTCTTATAGGGAGAATTCGAACGCAACCCCAACTCGGACATTGCGTATAGAATCCTGCGATGGACAGGCTTGAGGCCATCACGCGCATCCGGTAAAGCCCGGGCAACGATCACACTCATGGCGTAATCGAGATAGGCTTCGCGCATCTGGGCATCGATGTCTACTTGTTGAACGGTACCGATTTGCATAGGGTTTCCTGATAAAGCAATAGGATATCTTTTCAAAAAGATGAGGAAGTGGGGTATTTGGGGCAGGATACGCCCGCCCAAAATACCCTACACCCCGTTTTATTGAAGAGGTGCGGAATAAAGAATAACCAAAGAGCATAAAAAGACACGAAGACCGTTTACCCGCGACTTCGCGCCTTCTTCATCCTTAATGGAGGAACTACCTTTGAGTCGCCAAATTATACCACCTGCCCCATTTAGGATATTCGTTTTCCCAAACAAGCGATCCCTTTCGCAGACGAAAAGACCCGCTTCTCAGCGGGTCCTGTGTGCCGAAGGAGGGATTTGAACCCTCACGGGGGAACCCCCACTACGCCCTGAACGTAGCGCGTCTGCCAATTCCGCCACTTCGGCAAGGCTTCCCTGGCCCAATCACCAGGGCGGGCGATACACTCAGCCCGGCGGCTTTGTGCCGGCACTTCGGCCAGCGGAGTGTATTTTATCTCAAACGACTGTTTTGTCAACCATTGCGATACAGAAGTCCCAAAAACAGCCCAAAACGTTTCACAAAACCGACAAAGTTTATACACACTCATTCCACCTACAAAGTGCGCGACGTCCTTAGAATGGGAAACATGGAATCAGATTGCAGAATTGTAAAGAATAGTACTTTCGGATTTGTAAGAAGTTGGAACGTTTTTGCTCGAATTTCGTTAAACTAATTAAGAAAGGAGGCAGCCATGTTCATCCTGACAGCTTTTGTCGCAGTCTTGCTCATCGTTCTGGCTGGGGCGGAATTGTTTCTCGCCCAGTTCAACGCGGATGAATTGAGCAACATGGGCGTCGAGAAACCATGATCGAGATGGACGTCCATACCCCCTAAGCCCGGCGGATACCGCACAATCCAGCCGGGCTTTTTTTTATTTTCAGTACTTCACGAAAGTTGAAAGGGTACCCGAAAACAGGGGTACGGAGCGGGCGTACGCC
>DAOTXM010000482.1:0-1823 GCA_034435215.1 Anaerolineales bacterium | reverse complement strand
CTCTTCGGGCTGTGGACGCTGGTCCTGGCGGGCTTTCTGGTCTTCGGCGATTTCCACGTCAAGGACTCGCCCGGGCAGGTCTATGAAACCGAGTCGCAGTACAACTACATCGAAGTCCAACAACTGAACGGTTTCACTTTTTTGCGCCTGAACGACGGCCAGGGCGTGCATTCGACCTACCACCCCGACCAGCTTTTCTACGGCGGGCCCTGGGAACAATTTTTGGTCGGGCCGTTTTTCAACCCGGACTATACGCCTGAACAGGTGAAGCGCTACGCCATTATCGGACTGGCAGCCGGGACCTCCGCGCGTCAGGCTACCGAGGTATTTGCTTCCGTTACGATCGACGGCTTCGAAATCGACGGGGAGATCGTGCGCGTCGGGCGCGAGTACTTCGGCATGACCATGCCCAACCTGAACGTCTACGTCGAAGACGGGCGCTGGGGGTTGGAGCACAGCCCGCACCAGTACGATTTGATCGCCGTGGATGCCTACCGCCCGCCCTACATCCCGCCGCACATGACCACGCAGGAATTCTTCCAAATCGCCTACGACCACCTGACCGACGACGGCGTGCTGGCCATCAACGTGGGACGCGCGCCCGGCGACCGCCGCCTGATTGACGGCCTGGCCACCACGATCGCAACCGTCTTCCCCTCCATCCACATCATGGACATCCCCAACACGCTCAACTCCATCGTATACGCCAGCAAACAGCCCACCCGCGCGGACGATTTGATCCGCAACTACAACACCCTTGCCGCCCGCGGCGACGTCCATCCGCTGCTGCTGATGGCGATGAGCTCGGCGATTGTCAACTTGCAGCCGGGCTACGAATTCACGCAAGTCTTCACCGACGATCAAGCGCCCATCGAGTGGCTGACGAACAATTTGATCGTCGACTTTCTGCTACATGGAAATGTGGAGGCGTTGCAATAATATCAATCCGTCCTGAGCGGAGCCGCGCGTTTTTTGTGCGGCGTAGTCGAAGGACATGCTGCCCTGTAAAGCGCCCTTCGACCACGTTTCTCGCTACGCTCGTCACTCCGCTCAGGGACAATTGAACATTTTATTTTTATGAACAATAAACTATCTTCTCTCCTTTCCAACCTCGTCACTCTCCTCACCCCCATCTTCCTGCTGGGACTGGGGTTACGCATCCTGCTGACGCCGTTGTTCTATAACGTGGAATACCGCCTGCCCTGGTTCCCCCCCGACACATACGGCTTCACACTGGAAGACCGCCTGCATTGGGCACCCTATGCTGTAGATTATCTGCTCAATAACGAGGACATCTCTTTTCTCGGCGATTTGACTTTCGGTGACGGCAGTCCGCTTTTCAACGAGCGCGAACTCAGTCACATGGACGATGTCAAGGCAGTGACCAAAGCTGCGCTCAGAGTTTGGTATATAGTTGTCATCTTTCTGGCAGGGCTGGGAGTGTGGGCCTGGCGCGGGAACTGGTGGCAGGCCTATCGTCAGGGCTTGAGGCGCGGGGGCTGGCTGATGGTCGGGCTGGTCGCGGCGATCGGCCTGTTCGGCGCGCTCGCCTTCTGGCAGCTCTTTACCCTGTTCCATAGTCTGTTCTTCGAGGGCGATTCGTGGCTGTTCCTGTACTCGGACACGCTCATCCGCCTGTTCCCGATCCGCTTCTGGCAGGATGCCTTCCTGTGGGCGGGTGTGATCTCCATCGGCGGCGCGCTGGTCCTGGCATTGGGGCTGAAACCGAAAAGGGATTAACGGGTTTCACTTGTTGTATAATTCAACCCTAAGGAGCACAGGATGCCAGAGACTTTATCGTTGGAAAATCGCGTCGCCATCGT
>DAOTXM010000481.1:0-3557 GCA_034435215.1 Anaerolineales bacterium | reverse complement strand
GGTTATGCCCGTCCGAATCACCCCACATCTCCTAATCTTCTGGGACGATACATCAAAAGAGGGAAGTTTGATTAGATGTCGCTCATTTCGATTCTACCTGACTATCCGGGCGGCTCGATGGTTTCGACTTCGGGCAGTAAGAATTCATCCCGCAAAGCCTGGACGAGGATTTCGAATTCATCGCCGTGGCTGTAATGTCCGTAGAAGCGCCAGACAGGTTGGAGATAACGTGGACCGCCGTTTGGACTTGGAATGATATAACGCGGATCAGTGATGTAATACACCAGTTCGACCTTCTCGATTGTGGCGGTTGGAGCTGTGTAATTTTCAGGGGTCTGTGGTTCATCTATGACATAAGGCTGGTCTGCAGTGACCTGCATTTCCTGCGCCTGGCCATTCTTCGGGTTGACCGCCATGCTGATGCCAAAGATGCGCAGGACAGGGTAACCGCCAAACGTTTCATCAGGAATTGCAAGCGCTTCCACTAAAACCTGGTTGCCGGTATTTCCAACCATTCCATAGGGATCTGGATCTCCATAGGCAGTGAATTGGGCATAAGTCTTTCCATCCGCAGTCGTGATGGTCACCACAGATTGTCCCTGGATATCGATGAGCGCCTGTGTTCCCTGAACGATTTGGAAGGTCAGGTCAGGATACGGGATTTCATAGCGATCCACTTCGACGGTGACAGCGCCGGCGCTATCCACACTTTCGATCGTGCCCCAGATATCTACCGGACGGTTATGATATTTCTCCAGTTCCTTCAGGTTCTCGCCTGTGAGCAGCAGATAGTTATATTGGTTTGCCTGCGAGGAAATAAAGCTGTACTCTGTTCGCTGGCTGCCATCCGGTTTGCGATAGATGTTCACCATGACGATCCCGCGCTGACCTTCAATTTGCTGGCCGACAGGTGACTGTTCCACTTGTGCGCCGGGGATGACGAGCGTTTGCCCGATGAAGATAGTCGCTTCTGCCAAGCCGTTGGCCTGTATCAATTCATCGACGGTGATGTCGTAAGCTTCTGCAATCGTGACAAGGGTATCGCCCTCCTGCACAACATAGGTCTCAGGGCTCGAGAACGCTTCTGGCGCAATATCCGGCGTCGGGAATGGGACGGGCGTGCCGGTCAGGTTGAGTTTATAGAAGCCCGAACCTCCGCCACCCCCTCCACCTCCGTGCAGGCTATCGGCCGGGAAGTACTGGATAGCCCACCATTCGAAAAGCTCGTCGGTAAAGATGCCGCTGACATTCAATTGTCCTTGCGCCGATGGCTCGCCGAATGGAGCATCAGGCGGGACATCCGCAAGCGGGTATCGGTTGCCATCATGCGCTAAAAGCACAACCTGTTCACCTTCGCGTTGCAGCGTTCCGGAAAGGGAGGTTTCCTCGCCGAATGAGATTTCCCACGATTCAACGTTGAATTTCCGAACACCGTTCTCGGTGAAAAACTGTCCGCTGGCCTGGATCAGCGTGCTGGCTTCGAGCGCCTCCAGCCCCGTGACGTTGCCTGTGGCAGTATAATCCCCAATGGATACAAGGGGTGTTTCTCCTACCTCCGCGGGCGGGAAAGTCAATATTCGACCGTAAATTGTTACCCTCTGGTTTTCGGGATAAGTGTGTTGCCAGTAATATTCTTCCAGGACGCCGCTGGAGCGCATACTTTCCTGAATGCCACCTGACACATCGTCGTCAAGCACCTTTTGCCAGGCGTCCTGCGCTGTGCGAATGCCGAACGTGCCCACCGGCTCATAATCGATCAAGCCGGCGTATACAAAGATGACTTGACCTGAAGCGTCCAGCTTGATTTCCATGCGGACAGGCATCAAATAGTCGTAACGCAGGGGCAGCCTGTCCGGGGAAAGTGGCACAACGTAGTAATGGTTGATGATTTGGGGTGCATTTTCGACCTGGTAGGCGAAGTCAAAACCATGCTCCATGAGGAATTCGTCAATAGATGCCAATGCTTCAGCCTGCCCGAGCGGCTCGTGGGCTGAGAACATGCTTACGGAGTAATTGGTGAAATCCGCATAATATGTAAAATATCGATCCGAGCGGACGTACAACCTTTGCTTCCCGTCGGTGACAAGAAATTGAGTCGTATCGGGCAACTCACCTGGCGCCTGGTAGATGTTCCCATCAATGCCAAAGCGTAGCGCCAGCGCTCGGGCGGTTTCTATGGATGCAGGCTGCTCAGGCCGGAGTTGATACACATTTGCTGCCACAGGCCCCTCCGGCAGGGGAGCGGCGAGATAGAGCGTTGTCCCATGCCACTCGTATCCTTCATTATTGCGCGGGGTCGGTGTAGCGAACCCGACAGGATTTGGAGCAGGAACCTGCTCTGAGGATATGCTTGGAAATGCGGTTTTGCCTGCTGCTGGCTGCTGGTTGGGTGCCAGGGAGCGGACGGCCCAGTTCAGGAGCAGGACAGCGCCGACGATCAAAATTGCCCAGCCGATGGCCGGGACGAGTTTGATCCGCCAGCCGTGTTCTGGCTTTTTATTAGCAGGGTGAGCCTGTTTCAATTTGACCTCCAGGTTGGATTGAAAGACCGGGTTGATATGGATGGACTGCGCACTGGATTGCAGGATATCTGACATAGCCTGGTCGTCCGGGGGAAGTTGATGTCTTAACTCATCATTCATATTCCACCTCCAGCTTAAGGGAGGCACGCTCACGCAAGTCTTGTAGGCCGCGCGAGAGCAACATTTTCACAGCGCCTTCACTTTTACCGAGTACGCGTCCAGCCTCGGCCGCGTTCAGCCCGCCGAAATAACACAGGCTGAGCGCTTCCGCCCTTTCGGGGCTGAGCCGCTTCAATGCCATCAGGATATGGTTCGTTTCCAGACGTTGAGAGACTGCTTTATCGGTCGGCAGGTCGGGGGACGGGATGTGAAGCGCCGCTTCCAACGGGACCTCGGGTCTGCTCCCGCGAAAGAAGAGTGCCCGCTTCCGGGATGCGATCCCCATGAGCCAGGCCGCAAAGGACCCGCTGCCGCGAAACGAGCGGATGCCTTCTAGGGCAGCCATGAACGTTTGCGAGGTCAGGTCTTCCGCGTCTTTGACATTGCCCGTATGCGCCATGTGGTAGCGGTAGACTCGCGTCACATGACGGCGGTATAGCTCGGCAAATGCCTCCGCATCGACCTGAGCCCGGCGGGAAAGTTGAATTTCATCCGCGAGTGGAGTTTTGGTTTTCAGGGACACGAGGGTGGTCATGGACCTCCTGCGACGGTTTTCGTGCACTGTTAATATGTTGCAGGAAGTCGGTTATTGGTAACAGGCAACCTGGTCTAATCTGGGTAGATCTTCCAGCCCAGTTCTTCCAGGTTGGCCGTATTCAACATCTCTGGAGGCACGTTGATTAGCAAAGTTGTCGCTTCGGCCAGAAGTTCCCCGTGTTGATTGTAAATCCCAGCCCAGCCTTCGGCCATTCTGCCCCTGGTCTTGCCTGCCTTGCCCACAATTCTAAGCGGCTTGCCAATGGGTACGTTCTGGCGATATTTAACTTCCAATTTTCCTGTGAACATGAAACGCGGTTTCGATGGGTCGCCCATATG
>DAOTXM010000480.1:0-13862 GCA_034435215.1 Anaerolineales bacterium | reverse complement strand
CCTATAACGCCTATGCCTGAAGTGACTCCGGAGCCGGCGCAAGCAATTGAACAGGAAGCATACACTTGGTGGCAACTGTTAGGCTTTCTTGGGCTATTTCTTGCAATTGCTTCGGCAAGTGTAGTCGATCCCCGTCCGCAAGCAATATTGCGTTTGACAGGAAGCTTGAAGCAAATATCGGAAATAAACCTCCTTGATCTTAATCAAGGTGGAGAATAATTCAAATCGAAAGGAAGGAAAGAAAATGGAGATAATTTTGGCTTTGGCTGTAGTGATAGCAGTAATTATCTTTGGGGCGCTGATCAGTATGGGGAATGAACGTCAAAGAAGAGCGATTGATGGATTACGAGAGCAAGTCATATTGTGGGCAATGCAAGATCTACGGATGAAAAGGGAAAAGCTGGCAAGTGACATTCGAATCGACAATCCGCTTGCCTGGCTTAACAAGGTAGCTTCCAAGGTAGTGGGCTATGCTATGCAATTGAACAACGTTGAATTCTTCGATTCGCCCATGGCGCTTGTTTGTACAATTGGAGAGGGTAACAGTAAGGCAGTATTCAGTCCACTTTCCCCCTCGGATATTCGTCGAATGAAGAATGAGCGCAGGAACCGGCTCACTCAATATTCAAAAAACAATCCTTTACTTTCCATGCCAGGTGGTACAGGAGTGCATGAAATTTCGGTTCTCAATGCAGGGATAATGTTTGATCTTGAATTGCCACTTGCTTGGAATTCATTATCTGGGCAGGATATCGAAGGAACCAGGATTTGGCTATATGTTTTGATTTAATCCATTGGGAGGATCATTACCTCTTGGATTTGTCCTCAAGAAACGGGATGGGACGGACTTGTCCCATCCCAATTGTTGTGTGATGTCCCACGCCAGCATAAAAAGCAAACTTTGCTAGCGAGTGCATCACGGTTGCCGTACCATCATAATAAGGATGCCAATCCTTGTGCAATCGTTTTTTATCAGGTAAATGAAATCCCACTGTACCAGTGAAGCCGATTGACCCGCCACGAGTCCCCTCGGCAAACGCCCAATGATGCGTGTTAACAGTGGTCATTTCACTCACCAGGATACATGCTTCAGCGAACTCTGGCCATAGATCCTGTACTTGCATCGGTTCCGGACAATATGCGTTCCACTTGGCCCACAGGCTGCGGAATACCTGTCCTGGCAAGGGCAGGCAAATATCCAGGCCGTTGGTTCGAAATGCCGTTGGACTGGCAAATTCCATTCGGACGTTATTGTCAGTCGTAGCATTCGAGAAATCCTGCGCTATTTCGGAAAAGGAGCTTGAGCCTGCCCAGAGGTGCTCCTCCTGCCGCTCATAGATATCATTCACGCGGAAATCCATCTTATATAGCGTCAAGCGCTTCGGCAACTTCTTGATCATGTGTTTCTCTAGCGCCAAAGAGAGTTCATCGTTTAGGGTTGTCAATCGCAGCCACACCGCTTGTCCCGGTTTCAGCCATGTTCCAGCCCCCAAAGGACGGCCATGCTGGTCGAGCAGGGATGAAACCGTATAGGGCTTCAAGCCCTGCTCGTCATGCAATCTTTGCGCCAGACCTGGATTCGCCCGCGTCACCTGCTGCAAGAACCAGGCCTGCGCCGGGCGACCTAAAGCCCCTAGGATGGGATAGGAAGATTCAGCGGTCAGGGCGAGGAGGATGGAGAGGAGCATTATTCTTCTAAATACACGTCCATCGCCTGCGGTCCCCGCGAACCGCGTCCTACCTTGAAAATGACCCACTGTCCCGCCTGGAGCGCGGTCAACCCTGTGCGCAGGTTGTTGCGATGGACGAACAGGTACTCGCCATTCGAGCGGGTGATGAAGCCATAGGACTGGCTCTCTCCCAATCCAAAATCCTTGACCACGCCGCGCTCGTAGCCGGTGGGCAGGGCAATCTTCTTTTGCGCTTCTTCCGCCTGACTTGCGGCCTGCCTGCCAACTTCGATGAAATAGCCATACCCGGCGTTGGTTTTGCCGCCCGCGCCCAGGCCTCGCAGGCCGATTTCCAGCCATTGACGCGCCTGATTGAGCAACGGATTGGGGCTTTCGGCGGTTGGGGCGATGGCGCCTTTGAACCAGCTCCATTCTTTCCTGGCTTTTTCAGGCAGGGCTTCTAGCGGCGTCACATCAATTGGTGCTTTTCGCCAGCCCACCGCAAATCGAAAGACGACGCCGGACGCAACGGTCAGGAACTTGACCGGTACTGGGCTCTGCCAGTTGGCGGGCGGCGTTTCCGGGTTAGATTTTCCTGTTTCCTCGTAATACTTCGGGTAGTGCGGATTCATGATGTCCAGTTCGAGGCGGGGCAGTTCGCGGGCAGAGGGGATGGCGTCGAAAAAGACGACATGCCCGCCGTGTTCGGTGGCGCCAAAGATGGCGCGGAAGGTTCTTGCCAGGTTCTCAATCACTTGGGATGGCTGACTCTGGCAGGCGGTCAGTTCTTTGAGGCAGGTTTCTTCTTCTGAGCGGGAGAGAACAGTTTCCAGCGCGCTGAGCAGTCCGACTTTTTGCCGCTCATTTTCTGGTACAACCTGTTTTTGTAAAGATTCAAGCGCAGGCTTGCCGATTTTCTCGCCGATTTCAAGCAGTGCCGCGGCGCGCGCCAAACCTTTGAGGTTACTGCCCGGCAAATAGGGGAATCCGTAGCGATGAAAAGTGAAGCCAACCTCGAGGCTGCCCTTTTTGCCCAAGCCAGCGATCAACCGCCAGTCGGTTTGCAGGGAAAAGGCCAGGGCACTCTGGGTGAGTTCGTCCCAGCGAGCGTTCCAGGCATCCAGCAGTTTTTTATCGGCCTTCTGGCTGGCCTCCAGAAGGTGTTTAAAGCCCTGCGCTTTTCGCTCATCCTTTTGTCTATCGTCACAATCTCCCAAATAGGGCATAAAGCGTTCGAAAAGCAGGCCAGGGTTTCGGTTTGAGGGTGATTTGTCAAGAAAGGCTTCAAACGTTTCTTTTGTTTTTGGGGGAACGGGTAACGGATATTTCTCCATCAGTGCTCCTGTTTGTGTGGGACAAGTCTGAGGCTTGTCCTACGGCAACTCGGCTTCGGCAAAGCGCTTGAGCCAGATCAGGAAGGCAATCGCTTCAACAGTGGCGCGGCGGTAATCGTTCACCTGGGCGGTTTTGGAAACCCATTCCACCAGGTTATCAGTGGGCAGGTCGAGCGCATCGGTTGATTTCAGCCATTCGGTAAGATGGGTGAGTAACTGCGCATGCGCATTTTTGCCGTCGTCTTTAGGATGCCCTTTCTCGTAGCCTTTGGCGCGCCAGAAGGCGATGGTCTGACCCAATCCATTCGTCTGGATGTCAGCCGGGGCTTTTTTGACCAGGCTGCTGTATTCTTCCTGCACCTTGGCGTCAACTTCCTTAATCTTGCGCCAGGCAAAATCGGCGCGTTTCTGTTCGAGCGTACGCTGGATGCTCATCATGCACCTCCCAATACTTTCAATGCCACAAAGCCCTGACCGGTGGTCTCGTCGCCGCCAAAGTTGATGCGGGCAGGCAGGTTGTCGGTCAGTTTCTTCATCACAGCGGCGGCGTCCAGTTTTACCTTATCACTGCGAGAACCAACCGATAGGATCGGCACGTAGAGCAGGCTGTCCACCGGCAGGCTCTCGGCCGTCCAAAGCGCGCCGCTTTCCACCGTTTTCTTGTCGGGGTCGAGTTTGATGTGCGTCTGGACTTCGGTGGCGTACAGCACGAAGTCACGGAAGGCGTCTTCGGGCAGGATGCACAAGCCTTCTGCCAGGGCTTGCTTCCAGTAAGCATATTCTGAGGTATCTGGCAGGGCTTTGACGAGTTCAGCCGCAAGCGAGGCAATGTTGACATTTTCCACGCTGAAACAAAATTCTTCCAGGACCACCGTATTTTTCTTCTGTTCGTTTTCGGTCACTTCGACCGTGTTGCGCTTGCCGCTGACCCAGACTTTGTCGTCTTTGGGGTGGAGCAGATTACCATTGCTGTCTTTGGGCAAGGCAATCTGGAGTTTTACTCCCGTCAGGGCCAGTTCCCGCACAAAGCGCGCCAGAACGTCCACGCTGGTCACCCAGGCAAAGACGCCCGCCAGTGAGCGCACTGGGAACAAGAGCAGGCGCGCGTCGCCAAACGAGAGCGCCCCGGCGTGTTCGGAGGCATTATCCGTATCTGGGCCAAACAAGGCCCACAGCTCATCCTTGATCATTTTTTTCTCTGCCTCTATCTGGGCGCGCAGGCGACCCTTCACGCCGCCGGATTGGATCAACGGGTAGCCGGTGGTGCGCTCACGCTGGATGGGCAGGTCTACTGTCCCCAGGGCGCGACCGCTGCCAGCATGAAGCGGGGTTTCGGCATACAGGAAAAGCATGGATTTGGACATGGTTACCACTCCTTGATGATGGTTTGGCCGAAGCCGATTTCGGCTCCGAAGTCGGTGATGGCCTGTTGGGTCAGGCCAGGGTGAAATTCGGGTTTGCCCTCGAAGTAGTAGATACTGCCAGCCGGGACAAAGCGCCGCGCCGGACGATGGGCGCTTGCCTCTGTATCCTGGGCAGCCCAGTTGAAGCCGCCCATCGACTCGTAATGTTGGAGCGCCGCCCCAACCAGGTTCACCGGGCCGGCAAAGAATTTGCTCCAATCCTTTGGAAGCCAGCCATTCTCGAACCAGGTCGGGGTTGCAAAATAGACCTTGAAGCCGGAGGCCGCACCAACAGGCTGGGGCAGCGGTTGGACCTTGACCGGCTCAAAGCTAGCCAGACGACCTTCCCCGCCCAGGTGCAGGAAGCCGCCTGTTTTCCATTCCAGATCGTTGCAGCCGTCCATTTCTACCAGCAAGCCCACTCCATCGCAAGGGCGGATGAACTCGGCTTCGTAGAGCATCCCATCTTTGGTCACGCGGTGCTCGTTCATGCCAATCCCAATTCGTTCTTCGCGCTCGAATAGTTCCCTGGCTGGATAGCCTTTTACAGGCTTGCCGCCCAGGGAAGCCATCAGGTCGCCTTCGCTTAACCAGAGCGGCCCGTCCTGTTTGCCTTCGACTTTTCTTTGCCAGAACAACTTCGGCAGGGAAGCGCTGGTCTTGAGTGTGGCGGGCGGCGCTTTGAATTCCGTAGGCAGGAGCAAATGACCCTCTGCAATAGTATCGGCAGGTTGGGGGAAATAACGGACTACGTCGTCCCCATCTTGACGCGCCAGGAAGGGACCTTTCAAGCGCAAGTCCCCATATTCATCGGGCTTCCCTACCCGGGCTTGGATGGCTTCCTTGTCATCCAGGTCATCGCCGCGCCACAGCAGGCGCGCAGTGCGGAACGCGCCCTGGATGACGGTTGGGTAGGGCGGGAAAACGCTCTCAGCGCGGTGGGCGCTGCCCGCATCGAAGGGACGCCCATCGCGGAACAGCCAGACATCCACAGGTCGTAGGAACAGTGTCAGGGTCATTCGCGGCCTCCTTTGGCGATAAAACGCGCCAGCGCCAGCCAGTCGGCAAGTTGATTGGATGGCTGCGGCTTATCGGGGTCCGGGTTGGGTGGGAAAGAGCCAGCCCATTCGCGCAGGTTTTTTGCCAGCGTTGGAGCGACTGTTTCTCGGAATGCCTTCGTGCGCCCGTGTCGTTTGAGCAGCCGCTTGAGTTCCGCCTCGAATTTTTCGTTTGCCTGATGCAGGGCGTAGGCAGACCGAGCGACATCGTACGGCAGTTTGGACGAGATTTCGTCCCTCTCAAAATTGCGGATCATGTCCTCGAACAGGCTGCCAACCGTCTCCCAGCCGGAGCGGACTTCGATGGGTTCGCCGCTGCGCTTGAGGGCGATGAGGCAAACGGCATTTTTCTCGTCGCGCAATTCCTTTGCCATCCCCTCGGCGCGGCGGGCGGCGCGCAGGGCTGTTCCCAGCGGGGAGAGATGGTGCGCAAGGACAATGCCCGCCGAGGCGGTGCGTCCGGTTTTGGCGTGGAAGGCCTCTGCCAGGGCGTGAGCAAAGGCAAACGCCGTGTCGAGCGGGGCGAAAGCCAGCACATCGTCACCGCCGTTATAGATGACGCGGGCCAGGTGTGTTTTTGCAATGCCTGGAACTTGGATTGAAAATTGGCGCAATTTCTGGCTGAACAGGATGTGCCCTTTTTCATCCAATGTGCGCAGGTGTGCGCCCATGTTGTCGCCGTCGAGGACAATGATGGCGTAGTAGGGCGATGGATGTGTATGAATGGACGGGTCTTTTTTATCTTTGGCGGCCATCTTAAGCGCGCCGTACAAAGCCCGCAATTTCTCCTGCGCTGTTTTCAAGTCGTCGGCAGAATAGTCGGTTTCCTTTTTGCCGTAGTCGCTTTCCAGGCGTTTGGGTCGCAGGGTTTCGATGTAGAGCAGGTCGCCATCGAAAGGCCAGTCAGGTTCTTTACGAACTTCGTATTTGCGCTCGAGTAGTAAAACTTTGACGGCATCCCGATATTCAGCCAGTTTTTGTGAAGCATATTTGCGTGCAGACTCGAGGAACGTCCAGGCGGCCACGCTTGAAGTGGAGGGGAAACCGCGGAAAGGAGCGAGTTCTTCCTTCGTCTCATCTTCTAGTGATCGAAACCGCTTGATCACCCCAATCGCATCCAGTCGCTCGCGGGGACGTCGTCTTTCGGGCCGCGCGTCCTTTGTCGAGGGGCGAATTTTGATGGGGGTGATCTGTTCTATCTGACCCACAGCCAGCCAGTATTTCTGTCCATCCTGGCCTTCGGGGTGTAAGGCTTCGCGCTTGCCGCTCAGGGTGTCCTTGAAACCCGGTTCTGAAAATTGCCGGAACGGGCGGGTGAATTTGAGTGCAGCCATCCCCTGCTCTGCCTGTTCATAGGCGGCCTTGTAATTGTCATTTTCAATCTGCGCTGCGCTCCAGTAAGTTTCCCAAAGGTAATCATCCCCGGTCTGGCGGTTCCAAATACTCATATCAAAGGGCAGGCGTGTCTGTTCCTCAAATGCTTCCCGCGCTTTGTCTGCCAATCCATGCCAACATTCCAGCAGGGCGGCGCGGGCTTCGGCGGCGATGGTTTCACAGTCTTCCCAGGGGACTTTGGCTACCAATTTATTGGGGACGTCATCTGTCAGCGCCGCAGGGTAGACGAGTTTCCCATCCACGGCGCGTTTCTCGAGCACGCCTCCGGCGGCTTTGGCCAGTTCCACCAGGATCTGGCTGCCGGTGTACAAGTCTGCCGCGCGGCGGGCTTCGGCAATGAAGGCTTGGATGGGGGAGAAGGTGAAGATGAGCAGGGCGTCGGTCATAGCGTCACCCCTTCATGGATTGGAAAGGTCTTGATAAAGTCTTTGATGACTTCAAAATCTGGCGGCGGAGGGGCGGTCCATTTACGCTCCTGGAGTTTCAGTTGTATCTTATCAGACAGGAAACGTGACTTGAACATAGTCAGGACCCCCACATAATGACCGTTCGATAGCCTGGTAAGGCGCATGTGGAGCGGCGAACCGCGACGGTCGCCTTCCTCGTGAACGATTACATCTGCAGGCCCGCCCTGCGAGTAGCGGAATGGAATAGGCAGGCCAAAAACAGGCCGCTTCAATTGAGGCGCTTTGCTTCCACGCTCGAACCAGCGAAGCACTGCATCATGATCGCTTCTTCCTAATGGGTTCAAATAGGTGCGATAATCCCGGAAGTGGCTACCCAGCCCATCTAGTGCATCTCGGTAATTATTCCACCCGCTTTCTGTGGTCGCAACAATCCAGATTTCACAGAATTGCGGATGCAGGAGATCATATTCGGCTTGTTCATCGTCAGCAAATGTCTTCCACTGATTCCCCACCTGCTTCAGGCAGGTTTGAATGCCTGTACGAAGGTGGGTCTGCAACTCTGAAATCGAGGAGGATGGTTTGAAAGGCAAGAAAGCCTCGCTACTCACAGCCTGGAAAGATCCGGCCCCGCGATTGGCGCGCGCTCCCACCGCACCCAGATTGGCGAGCAGCCAGAAGGCAACTTCTCCCATTTTCAACATGGAATCGTCGAGTTTGACGTTTAGGGTGAAGTCGAACTTTGCGCCTGGTTCAATATATTGCCGAGATGGCTGAAAACGCGGCGTATTGGGCTTCCCGGTCGAGGACATAGACCACAGCAGGTAATCTTTGCCGGTTGGGAGAAAATCCCCTTGTGGGGTGCGAATGGCTCGGTCTTTTTCGTAGGATTGTTTTTGCGGTTCTTCTTTGACCCGCAGCCGCGTGGCAAGCGCGCCCCCACCCTCGGCTTTGCCAAACAACTCGCTTTCTCCCTCGTGTAGAGAAACCAGCGTTGACGAATTGACGCTGCCCAATAAGGCGCGATACCAGTATCGCATCGCGCCGCGCAGGGATGGGGCGCGCAGTTCGGGCGTCCCACGCGCTTCTGCGCCGCCCAGGAAAAGCGGCGTCAGCACTTCGCATTCGAAAGTACGTTGGGGCATTTAACCTCCTATTCCTTGACTCTATCTACTAACCAACATTTAACTAATTGGCGCACTCGGCAGACCGCCTTGAACAGAATCCTCACATGATTTTTCAGGTCATAATCATTTGTGTCACTCTCTCGGTATCGGATTTGGTCAGGATAATTCTTGCCTATGAGAACCGGTTCTGCGCCTAATATTTCCATTACTACATCTAATTCAGGTCCCTGTATCCTCTTCTTCTTTTGTTTATTGACGCCCAATTTATTGGTACATAATGGGCGAAGCAGCACACCTAAGTTGTGACTGCGACGGAAACTACCATAACTCATTTGGAGGGCAACCTTAATCCATTTTTCCAACGATTGATGTAAAAGGTAACATATCTCATTGAAAGGTTCATGCGGATTATGACGCCAACATCCAAGAGCGCAAAACAAGTCTTCTTCGGCTTGGGCAATCAGTTCTTGGGCGACCTCTCTTGCCTTTGACTTGTTATCAGGATTGGGTATCTGATAGGTTTGTAATGGGGGCATGGCAGATACCTGTCCAGTATCAAGTTATTTCTCCCGATGTAACCCTCTCGAAATCGCCAGCACCGCCGTGATGACCGTAGCGGGCATGTTGGATGTTGCTACGCGCTCATATTTGTTGAGGGTGTCAGGAACAGAAACGTAGAAACCCTGTTTGGTAGTGTACAATACGAACGCCGCAAATTCTGGATCGGGTTTTTCACGCGCGAGGAAACCACGGAAGCGGTCTTCTTCTTCCAGGTTGTTGACCGGCACAATCGTCAGCCCGCGCAGGCATTGTTTGTTCAGTTCCAGGTATTCGGTGAGGTTGTGCAGGCCGCTCAGTTCGAGCCGTTTGCGAATCAGGGGCGTATCGGGATGTCCCCTGGGCAGGCGCACGGTCAGGTTGGCCGGGTCGAGTTGGTAGAGTTCATTTTCTAGAGTTGCGCGGATTTTTTCCTTGATAAGCCCGTCTAAATCTCTAAAAGTTTTCATGCCAAAGAAGCTGGCAACCGCCGCAATTACGAGCGCTGCGCCGCCAAAGTACATTAACTTTTGATTGAGTTGGGAAACCAGTTCTCTCTGTAAGGCTTCCAGGCTAGACTCCACATTCTGCAAACGGACTTCCACATCGCTGCTTGCTGCCGGGCGCACGAGGTAATCCGGTGCATGGTTCACAAAGACAACGTCCCAAAGCAAGATGCCAACCACCACCAGCAAACTAATAAAGGTAAGCCAAAGCAAACCTTTGATTTGACCAATCAATTTATCTTCCATAGAGCCTCCCAATCGTGTCCTTTTAACCGCCTGAACGACTATCTTGCCATCAGTGTCCCCCGGCGCGGGGGAGCGCACCACTATTATTGTAGGTTTTTTTGGATAAAAAATCAACCATTTTAATATTCCAGGGTGTGGTTTAAATTTTCGGAAGAGAAGAACGCTGGTAAAGAGCCTTGCCATGCTTGAAGTTTCGCCAAGGGTTTTTCTTTGGTTTGGTTGAAATTGGTTCTTGCTCTATTGGTTCGGGGAAGGAATCTCCAAAATCACCTCGCAAGGCGCGCGCGACCAACGAGGTTGGTTGAGGGGGATGATGCGTTTGGTGGACGGTTCTGCGTCGTTGGCGGGTTTGTTTGCGCAAGCGCGCTTCGATCTTAGGCCATTCTTCTTTCCAGCGGTTGGAGCATAAAATATTGCGGATGGCTAGCATGGGATTGACGTGTGCTTCTGCCCAATGCATGCCTGCGCCTTTGAGGCGTGCTTCCACCACCAGCTTGTTGCCACTCTCCACAATCCCGCTACCAATCGGCCAGCCCTGGGCTTGAAAGAGCGGATATTGTAGTTGTGCCTTCCGTTTTTTCAAGTAAGCCAGGTTGCTGGAGATAGCTTGTGCATCGGGATGTTTTCGCTGCAGTTTCTCAAACTCGCCCAGGAGCGTGTCGGGACCTTCGTGTTTGAGACGATGCAAGCGTTCCTTTAGCCAGGCCTGGCTCTCCGGTGTGTGCTCTCCATGCACGCATTCCCCAATCTGGTTGATGTGCTGAGCAGCATGCGCAAAATCAAGGATGCGCGCTGCCTGCGGACAGTGAAAGTCCACAAAGTTCTGCTCCCAGTCTGCCCCATCCATCACGGCAGCCACTGCTTTGGCATTTTCGACACCCCGCCGCTGAACTTCAACCAATGCCAGGCGTTGAAACTCCTGGGCGCTCACTTTACGAGAAAAATAACTCAAATTACGGGTATGGATCTCCTGTTCACCCTGTTCTCGTTTGGTTGTTTCCACTTCTCCGATCACCAGGGTTCTCACTTCCGCCCATACCCCATGCAATAAGGGCACCATCGCCCCATCAGCACTGATCTGCACCTTCTCTGCCCCTGCGGCCGCTTCAGGCATCTCCCGTTCCAATCGCATTACTTCTTCTTCCTGCGTTTGTACAGAAACCGCCCCTGCTGCTTCCGTGTAGCGCTGTGCCATGCTCTTGTCGATTGCAATCCCCAGAAATTCTTCCAACAACTCGACCGCTCGCTCAAAGGGCACCCAGCCCGCCAACCGTGCTAAGCGCTCATGCTCTCGCGGCGTCAGTTTGCCGGGCAATAACTCCAACTCTTCATCCAGGGGGAAAAATCCCCTGCCCGCAAGCTGAACAAACCGCATACTCCCGATCTAACTCGATCTCCCGCCCATCCCGTGTCAGCAAGTTCCGTTTCTTCTTCCCCTTCTTCACCAGCTTTGCCCCACACTCTGGACACTCCACGCCCTGCGCTGTCTCCCACTTCGCTCGTTCACTCGCGTTCGCTGTATCCGCAATCATCTTCGCTCGCAACGCTGACAGTCGCTTATCGATTTCATCTTCAATCTCGCGCATCGTCGCCCGCGGATGTTCCTCCCGCCATTGCGCAACTCCTTCCAGTATCTCCTCACTCATCTCGCCCCATCCCTGTTGCAACTCTCCTCGTTTCATTTCTGCCTCCTTGGCTCTTGCATCCTTATCTTACTCCCTTTCTTCCGAAAATTTACTACACACCCAAGTACAAGGGGTGTGTAGTATTTTTTCGGAAAAGTTGTCCATAAGGGCATAAAAAGCATCTAAAGCGGCATTCCTAGCGGTTGTAGCGCAGGAAGTCTCCGAAAATTTGCTACACACCCATATTCCAATTTTTCGCCCAGCCACATATCTACCAACTGTAAAAGGCTATCAACAGAGTTGCTTCTGCGTTGTCTAAACAAATAGTGGCATTTGTCACATACGGAGGATGACGTCTGTATCTTTGTTTCTGTTTGGCAAACGGTACAATTAAATTATGCAATTGAAAAACTTTCCACTACTCTTATTCTTAACCAGATGGCATGAGCCACCCTGGAGGTTGCCTGTTTCATAAGGCCGCAGACAAATTCAACTTTTGTCTGCGGCTTTTTCTTTACAAACTTGAAAATTGGCCCTTAACAAAATGTCATTCATGGGTCTGATGTATTGAAAACCATTGAAAGGAGGCACACATGTTTGTCCGGCTTATGGCCAGTCCAAGGACTCACCCCCTCCGGGAGGTGAGTTAAAAACAACCAGAGGAGACACTCCGTGAACGCTTTCCCAGGCTTGCACAAACTGATCATTGGCGTGGCCGGGAACGATGAACTCTCCAAGCAGCAACTCTATTCAGCCACAGAACAACCACTGACCCGATACATCACAAAACAATTTGGTTCCACTTTCACGAAGGACGATATTCTCGAGATATTCGATCAGACTTACATGCAAATTCTTATCAAGGCGTATACCTATCGAGGCGATCATGGTGATAAAAGTGCCTGGCAATGGGCATACAAAATTGCGCGAAGTCAGGCGCACAAATGGCTGAGAGTCCAAAAACGAATTGTCAAGATCCCGGTCAGTGTTGATGACACCAGCAATCCAACAGAGGATGAACGCTTCACTCTCTTGGCCAAACGAACTGACCCCGATTGGATTGGACGCTCAAATTATGAAATCGAAGACCAGGCATTTGAAAGAATTCTTGTAAGTCAGTTGTTCGAGTGTTCAAAGCACTTCACCCCTCGTGAGCGACAGGTAGTCCATCTGTACCATTTCAAGAACATGACCATGGAAGAAATCGCACAACGCTTTGGTGTTACGCGAACTCGAATTCACCAGCTGTTACATGGTGCTTATAAAAAATGCCGCGCCATGATGGTCTGGGAGCAGACAGTAGACTTATGAGCATTCCCAAACATTATGCCTTCAGTTCGAAACCGATGCAGATTCAAACAGGCTGGGCGAGCGCTATCGCCCGGCCTGGCATTCACCGCCGGACATTTTTTAGAAAGAAAGGAGGTAATTGGGTCTATCATGCTGTTTCAGATGGGACGAAAGGAGAAGATATTTTGACGGAGGAGACCAAAGAAAAAGATCTTGCCGTTAAAGGCAAATCGATCACTGTGCAGCACCTTATTCGGGCCGCCGATCTAGCGTACACCAGGGGAAAAAGGTGCGCTAACGGCGAAGACCGGCCAGAACTAGAAGATCTGGGTATCGCTATCAATATACTCAGACGATCTAGAAAAATAGATCTGAATTTGCTGGCCAGCCAAATTCCATGTAGGATAGAAGAATTAATTGCTTTAGAAGCTGGCCTCTTACCTTGTGACAGGGTTTGCAAGCTCTTGCCCGCCGTGGCGCGCTATTTGGGGGTCAATGTACAAGCCTACGTGCCTGAAAACTTGAAATTGGTAACACCCATTTAGGTTCAGTCAATTTACTGATCTTTTAGCAGAAACGGCCTGACTTATCCAGGTTGTCTCTGCTTACACTTAACAAACTGCCCTGTCTGCGTCTGACATATGAAGCAATTGGAGATGTTTCGTATGACAGACAATTTGCGACATCGTTTATCAGCCAGTACGTTGTTGAATTTCACCCTGTTAGCGATTCTCGCCTTATTGGTGATGGGCTTCTCATCGTCACAACCGGCGGGGCAGGGAGAGCACCTGGCTGTCCTTTTGCTCCTGGACAACTCCGGCAGCATGAAGGACAGCGATCCAACCGGCCTGCGTTTTACGGGCGTGCGTCTGCTTGTCTCCCTGTTGGATGTTGGCGACTCGGCTGGTTTGATCCTCTTCTCCACGGAAAGCCGGACGCTCACCGATGGCCTGGTTACGGTTGGGGCAGAAAGCCAGAAGAATGCGCTGCTCTCGTCTCTGGCCCCGCAAGCGCCTGAGGGCTTTACTGACATCAAGGCCGCGCTCGAACAGGCAGCCGGCATATTTGCCGGACACTCCCCAACGATCCTTTTGCTAACTGACGGCCAGCCTGAAATTCCTACTCCCTATCCTGGTTACGAAGGGGAAATACTTGCCCTTGCCAGGTCGCTAGAGGCGCCGGTGATCAGCATTGCCCTCACCCGCGCCGCCCGCACGCCATTTTTGGACCACTTGGCTGCTGAAACAGGCGGCTACGTGATCTCTGC
>DAOTXM010000479.1:0-3088 GCA_034435215.1 Anaerolineales bacterium | reverse complement strand
TGAGCTTGTCGAAGGGTCGAAGCGTCTGCTTTTGCGGCGACCTGATCTTCCGCGATGGGGTCGGTCGGGCGGACCTGCCCGGCGGCGATTGGGAGACGCTGCTGCACAGCATCCACACGCAGGTCTTTACCCTGCCGGAGGAAACCCGCCTGTTGTCCGGTCACGGCCCGGAAACCACGGTTGGGGAGGAGAAGCGTTACAATCCGTATTTGGGAGAGCTATAATCCTCGCTGAGCGGAGTTCTGAGCGAAGTGTAACGCAGGCGAAGAACGCAGTCGAAGCAAGCCTTTGATATTTACCTTTCGACTGCCGCTTCGTCTTGCTCAGCGTCCGCTCAGGGTGATAGTACCTCGAAGGGTAGTATGAGCGAGTAGTCAATCTTCACCCATGATACAATCCGATTGTCAAGGAGTGTGAAGTATGAACGCAATGCCTGTTCCATCAGAAGTTAAACGCGTTGCAAGAGAGCTGAACATACCCCTGGATGGCTTGATGAAACGCAGTCTTCAAGCCTTCCTGCGTCAGGAAATCCGCGCGGTTCAGATGGACATAGCCGATTTTCAGGACCGTTACGGAGTGGTTTCAGCAGGTGAATTGCGCACCCGGATCGAGCAGGGCAAAGTTTATAGTCACCCAGCGTGGGAAGACGCCATCGAGTGGGAAAGACTGGAAGATCACTTAGAGCGCATCGAGAAAATATTAGGCGAGTCTTGAAATGTACGAGGAACTTGCCCGTCTCGTAAATAAGGAATTTGGGGATATTGTTACGGACTGGCAATTTATTTATCGCCGCGCTGCCATTCCCTTGAAATTGCGTCTGCAAATTTGCGACGAAACCTTTGTTGATATTTGGATCAGCGCTGATGCAAATCGCTATTCCTTCCATTGGGAGCAACGAGCGGTCAGGGGCATGATCCATCGCCACGATAACGCACCCGATCACCCTGAAGTTTCCACTTTCCCAAAGCATTTTCATAACGGCAGCGAAGAAAACGTTCGCTCCAGCAATATTCCCAATGATCCGCTTGCGGCCTTGCGGGAGTTTTTGACGTTCGTAAGAAAAAGTTTGGAAGATGAGGGCGCTTTGTAATCTTCGTGAAATCTCTTGGAGGGAAGCATGAAACGAGCAGTCAGCATCAGCCTGGGGAGTTCGAAGCGCGACAAAAGCGTAGTCATCAAACTCAAAGAGCAGGAGATCCTGGTCGAGCGCATCGGCACGGACGGCGACATCGCCAAAGCCCATCAGATGTACCTCGACCTGGATGGCAAGGTGGATGCCTTCGGCGTCGGCGGCGTGGACCTGTACCTGCGCCTCGACCAGCGGGAATATCCCCTACACGCCGCGCTCAAACTGGTCGAGGGCGTGATCAAAACTCCGCTATGCGATGGCCGCGGCCTGAAGCACACGCTGGAGCGGCGCGTCTTCGAACTGGCAAAGCCGCAATTGGGGGAAGTACGCTTTCGGCAGGGATTCGTCCCGGTGGCCGCCGACCGGCTGGGATTGGCGGAAGCCGTTGCAGAAGTTTCGGACAAGATCGTCCTGGGGGATTTGATGGTTGCGCTGGGAGTCCCGATCCCGATCTACGGTATCCCGGCCTTCAAGCGCGTGGCGCGGATCATGCTGCCGATTGTCAGCTACTTCCCAATGAGCATGATCTTCTACGGCAGCAGCGGGGCTGAGCAAAAGCCGAAGTACACCAAATATTTCAACGGCTCCGACCTGATCGCAGGCGACTTACTGTTCATGCTAAAATACTTGCCCTAACGCATGGTTGGCAAGACGGTGGTCACGAACACGACCACGGAAGAGAACATCGAGTTGCTCAAAGCGCGCGGGGTGAAAACGGTTATCACGACCACGCCGCGTTACGAGGGTCGCTCCTTTGGCACGAACATGATGGAAGCCGCGCTGACGGCTTATGCGGGAGAGGGGAGGCGCTTGGCGGATGAGGAACTGAATAGGTTGATTGATGAATTGGGAATAAAACCAAGTGTTGTAATGTTTTAAACATAAACGGCCTGGTGGGATCAGGCCGTTTATGTTGGGGAAGGATATTCAGACCATAGGGGACCTCCTTTTTGGTTGGTCAGGCTTTTTGGGCAAC
The DNA here is from genome assembly GCA_034435215.1 of Anaerolineales bacterium. GTDB lineage: Bacteria > Chloroflexota > Anaerolineae > Anaerolineales > Villigracilaceae > JAABUE01. The sequence goes on along the minus strand of DAOTXM010000479.1, from coordinate 983 downwards.
GTACTTTTACCGCTTTTTTCATGCTTTCGAGGCAGGTAGTGTCGCGTTGTTTACCGTATCCCTGACTCGGTAGGCTCAATCGCCAGCCTGCGAAAGTCTGCCGTATTGATCACGGCTCATTTTCGAAGGATCGGATAAGTATGTCATGCGCGCTGCCAGCAGTTCCGCTTCTTTTTTCTCTTCGCGCTCCTTCTGTTCCCGATTCTTTGCTGCGGCCTTCATTCGGCGGCGATAGTTTAGATCAGTCCACGGATCATAAGGTTCGCGCTCAGGCAGGTTCGGGATTCGCTGTTCAACTGGGGGAACAACCTTTGCCATAGGTACCTCCTTTGCTAAATTGGACTGGACATATACTCGTGCCCTCGAGCCGACCCAGATAGTTGTGCCGAGGAAGAGTGTGAGGGCGAATGCGCCTGCAATGATGGTGAGCACGGTCATCCAGGTGCGGAATGCAGCATCTCTGTGCGTCAGGTCCTGGCTGAGGGCTTGGATATCATGCTGGTACTGGGCATCCAATAGAGCCTGTTGCCGCTGGATCTCCCTGATCTCCGCTTCGGTCTGGGCGGCGGCGATGCGTTCTTGCAATTCATATGTTGCTTGTTGATGGGCGTTCTCAATACTGATGCGATCCGCCTGTGCGGCAGCAATGTTACGGTTGAGCCAGGTGGCATCTTTGAAGTTCGTCCCTAATAGAAAGCCCATCAGGACGACCATGAAGAAGCCGAAGAAAATCCATTTTGCGGCAGATGCGATGGGGCTTGTGAACTGTTGTCCGAACATATCAACTCTCTTTCTCCGCTTATGCGGTGGTAAAAACAAGAAAAGTTTTGATATGCAGATTGTATGTATTTTGCGCCTTGCTGCCATTTCACCTGTCTATAAATCTATTCGCAGATGATTGTTATCCCCCCTACAAATATCTCACAAGAACCTTTCACATCCGAAAGGTCGTATTTTTTGTTAAACGACCTGCCCCCCACATA
>DAOTXM010000478.1:0-2218 GCA_034435215.1 Anaerolineales bacterium | reverse complement strand
GAGGACCGAAAAAAGAGGATATATTCGGATGCCCTGGTATGCCATTTGTCCTACAACAGAATGTCGGTTAGATTTATACTTGTCACGCGCATTACGTTCGTCAAGAAGAGTATTCATAAGCTGACAGTTATATAGCCTGATCTTTCGACGCCTTTTTTCCTGCGAGGAAAGTGGACTACTCCGCTATCACTCCATAGGATTCGATGAAACGATACAAAGGATTTGACATGAATCTAAAAGACAGCTTCCAAGCATGGCAAGACTCGGCCCTCAGGAAATCATTGGAAAAATTCAAAGAACGGAAAGAACGCTTCGAGACCTCCTCAGGCATCGAGGTCCCGCGGGTGGCGCTGCCCTCTTGGACGACGCCTGCGGCTCCGCTCAGCGCGGATGAATCCTATTTGGAAAGGCTCGGCTTTCCAGGCGAATATCCATACACGCGCGGCGTGCAACCGACCATGTACCGCTCCCGTTTCTGGACCATGCGTCAATACGCCGGATTCGCCACCGCCGAAGAATCGAACAAACGCTACCGTTACCTGCTCGAGCAGGGACAGACCGGCCTGTCGGTGGCCTTCGACCTGCCGATCCAGATTGGCTACGATGCCGACGATCCCATCGCGGAGGGCGAAGTGGGCAAGGTGGGCGTCTCGATCTCGTCCATCGAAGACATGGCGCAGCTCTTCGACGGGATTCCGCTCGAAAAGGTCTCCACCTCGATGACCATCAACGCCCCGGCGGCGGTATTGCTGGCGATGTATATCGCTGTCGCCAAACGCCAGGGTGCGGACGTCTCGAAACTGCGCGGCACGATCCAAAACGACATTTTGAAGGAATATACCGCGCGCGGCACATACATTTTTCCGCCTGCGCCATCCATGCGCCTGATCACGGACATTTTCTCGTTCTGTGCAAAGGAAGTCCCAAACTGGAACACGATCTCGATTAGCGGTTACCACATCCGCGAAGCTGGTTCGACCGCCGTGCAGGAGGTGGCTTTTACGCTTTCCAATGGTATCGCCTATGTCGAAGCTGCCCTCAAAGCCGGTTTAGATGTGGACGATTTCGCCCCGCAGCTCTCGTTCTTCTTCAATGCGCACAATAACCTGCTGGAGGAAGTTGCCAAGTTCCGCGCTGCACGGCGCCTGTGGGCGAAGATCATGCGCGAACGCTTCAAGGCGCAAAAACCTGCGTCGTGGCAACTTCGTTTTCACACACAAACGGCTGGCTCAACGCTCACGGCCCAACAGCCGGAGAACAACGTGGTGCGCGTCACCTTACAGGCCCTTTCCGCCGTCCTGGGTGGGACGCAATCTCTGCACACCAACAGCATGGACGAGGCCCTGTGGCTGCCGACCGAGAAATCGGTGCGCGTGGCGCTGCGCACCCAGCAGATCATCGCGCACGAGTCGGGCGTGGCCGATTCGGTCGATCCGCTGGCGGGCTCCTACCTGGTCGAATACCTGACCGATGAAATCGAAAAAGGCGCGGAGGCATATATCGCCAAAATCGATGAGATGGGCGGCGCGTTGCAGGCCATCGAGCGCGGCTACATCCAGAACGAGATCCAGGACGCGGCCTACGCGGCCCAGAAGGCCATCGAGGCCGGGGAGCAGGTGGTGGTGGGCCTCAACCAGTTCCAGATCGACGAGAAGATCGAACTGGAGCGCCAGGTGATAGATCCCGCTATCGAGGAGGCCGCCCGGGGACGACTGAGGAAGTTGCGAGTGAATAGAGAGCAGAGAGTAGTGGATCAGTTGCTTGGGAAGTTGGAAAATGCGGCAAAAGGAACGGAGAATTTGATGCCACTATTCATCGAGTGCGTGGAGAACAAGGTCACCCTGGGCGAGATTTGCAATACCTTGCGCGGGGTATGGGGTGAGTATGTGGCGGAGGGATTTTAATTTATTGATCCCAGTATAGATGTTCCCACTCACTCGTGACTTTCATAGTTTCATCTCCAAGGTCGACAGTTAGCGAGATGTATATCCCCTCGTCATCTGGCCATGGATTGACTCCAAATATTTCTTCTAGAATGTTGCCAAGGATTATCAAGATCTTTGGGTGATTATCCCAATAACCATACTTAGTAGCCGTGTAAAAATAACTTCCGCACTTTAACAACCGATCTCAGGTGCAAACATAGCTGTACGCGGGTTAATGGTGTAGTTCCATTTGGGACAAGTCGTATGTCGTATCAGATTCAAGTCTTGCATGA
>DAOTXM010000477.1:0-2384 GCA_034435215.1 Anaerolineales bacterium | reverse complement strand
GATCAAGCCAGCCCTGGAATCAGCCGGATTTGAAGCATTCCGCGCAGATGAAGCAACGACCAGTGGTGATATCCTGACTGACATGTTCCAGGAACTGCTTTTAGCAGATCTCGTGATAGCAGACCTGAGTATTGACAACGCTAATGCATTTTACGAGTTGGGCATCCGCCACGCGTTCCGCAAACGCGGCGTTGTGCATATCCAGGCCGGACGCGCTTATATGCCCTTTGACATTTTCAATGTGCGTACGCTTCCCTATCACATTACATCCGAAGGTGTTCCAGACCCTGAATTCCTGGAGAAGGATATTCAAGCCATCGCGCGTTTGGCGCGTGATACCTACGCCTCTGACCGGGATGCAATTCACAGTCCCATCTTCAATCTACTGACCGGCCTAGATGAACCGAACCAAAAGGCCCTACGCACACCGCTAGCAACCGGCTTTTGGCGTGAATATAACGATTGGAAGAGCCGCGTCACTGTTGCACAGAGGCAAAAACGCATTGAGGATATCCTGCTGCTGACAGAAGAGATCAGCAACCCGCTTATCAAGGAAGAAGCAGTTGGGCAGGCGGGTAAAGCGCTGGCAAATATGGGGCGTAACGAGCTGGCCATGGCGCAATATCGTAAAGGCCTGGAGGTAAATCCACGCAACCTGTCCTTTCGGAGGGAGGAGGCCTTTCACCTGAACCGGCTGGGGAAAGTGGACGAAGCGATCGTAAAGATCGACTCCATTCTTGCTGACTACCCCGACGACAGTGAGTGTATCGCTTATCTGGGGCGCATCTACAAGGAAATGTGGACTGATTCATGGCGCTGGGTCAAAGATCCTGAAAAAAGACTGCGTACGGCCTACGATTCTTATCACTGGCTGATGAAGTCCTACCAGATCTACCTGCGTGGTTTCCGCACAAACCTGGATCAGTTCTATCCCGGTATCAATGCGCTGACTCTGGCAACCATCCTGATCCATCTTGCTGACCGATTCGATGATAAAGATGACCCCGATCCCGATATCGCTGTCGTGCGCGAACAGTTGCCGAAGTTGCGCAATACGCTGGCATTTGTGCTCGAGATCCAGTCTACGCACCCAAATGCAGACTACTGGACACTGGTGTCTTTGGCGGAGTTGTATGTACTGACAGCAGAAAACACCCAGCGTGTTGTGCGCTCTTATCGTAAAGCGATGACCGCATCGCGTCGCAACATCTTCTTCCTCGAATCATCGATCCAGCAATTGGAAATCCTAAAAGCATTGAAGATGCGTCCTGAATTTGTCTCTGCAGGCATCAAGGTGCTCAAAGAGGAACTGGCCCGCTTTCATAAAGAAGAGTACATCGAAGAGATACAAGATGAAGCGAACATCACTAAGAAAGACCATACCGGCGGGCGTGTTTTCCTGTTTTCAGGCTATATGCTCAACTGGCGTAGCAACGAAGGTAGTTTCCCGGCAAAAATGGAAGAGGATGTAAAGCTGGAAATCGAGCGCATTCTGGATAAATACAAGGCCAATTCGAAGGATCTTGCAATTACCGCCGGCATGGCTGCAGGTGGAGATATCGTCTTCATCGAAGCCTGCGTCGCCCGCAATATTCCGGTCAGGACGCACATGCCAGTTCCCGAGCCTGTCTATATCCGCGACTTTGTCAGCCCGGCAGGCGATGTGTGGGTAGAGCGTTTCTACAAGGTGCGCAACCATCAAGATGTGGATGAGTACTACCAGACGGAATTGGTCGGCGACCCCAGACCGGACGATGATGTTTATGAGCGCAACAACCGCTGGGCACTCTATTCCGCCATGGTGCGCGGCATGGATAATTTGCGCTTGATCGCCTTTTTCGATGATAAGCGTGGCGATATTCACAATACAAGGGATGCGCAACTGGTAAAGCATATGATCGACCTGATGCGTGACGCAGGAGGCCAGGTCGAATTTATCAACCCGTCCAAGATCGCCACGCTGGGGCCGGATAGAAAACCCCGCAGAAAAGCCTCCGCGCCAAAAGAGAAAAAAAAGGAGTCTACCGTCTTTAACGGGATCGAGTCCTGAAATTTGAGATGAGGGTGCGCGTACGCGCACCCTCATCTCAAATTTCGGTTTTTCCCGCCAAATACGGGAGAACCAAAAAGCCACACAAAGCAGTGGCATAGATTTCAGAAAAAGCCCGCCTTTCAATCGACGGGCTTCATGACACTTTCGACCTTCTCTTTCGGGTAAGTCCAGATTTCGCCCTGAACACCCCGCGCCAGATAGAAATCGCCAGCTCGAACTGTCTCAGGGCCTTCCAGGGTATAAACTGTGACCATCTGGTCGGCATCCCCCTCCGTTACATCGACCAGTGGAACCAGGTCCGTAAAGGCCCTCTTTACGCAGACCCCTGGCC
>DAOTXM010000476.1:0-3470 GCA_034435215.1 Anaerolineales bacterium | reverse complement strand
TTGCGCCGCGCGCGCTGGTCAGAGCCGGGCACACGGGAGGAGCGCATCGTCCGCGGGGAAATCTGCGCGGACCTGGCGCGGCATGAGGTGACGGTACGCAGCGAGGTCCTGGACCTGACGCCGACAGAATTCAACCTGTTGGTTTACTTGATGAAGAACACCGGCAAAGTCCTGCCACACCAGGCCATTTTGCAGCACGTATGGGGCCCTGAATACGGGAATGAGGCGGAATATCTGCGCGTGTATATCGGCAGGCTGAGACAAAAAATCGAGGTCGATCCCTTGAACCCTCAATATCTATATACCGAGCGCGGCGTCGGGTATCGCTTCGGCGAATAAACTGGAATTTGCTCAAATAAACATGTTCGCAAAGCATATTTGGGTCTATAATAGGAATACAAAGTGACCTCGGTCAGCCCGTCATATTATGAAGAGCGGGTCAGGTGTATCACACTTTGTAAAAAATTTCACAAACAGGTGTTACACCCAGAAATTGGTCTACACCTGTCCAGGTAGCTAAAAACGGAGGAAACCATGCTCGTCGGTGAAAGAATGTCTCACCCTATCATCTCGATTGCCCCGGACATGCCGGTCCACGATGCCCTGTCCATGTTCAAACGCGAACGCATCCGTCGCGCCCCGGTCGTCAAGGAGGGGAAGCTGATCGGCATCGTCTCGGACAAGGACCTGCTGAATGCGTCTCCCTCGCCTGCCTCCAGCCTGAGCATCTGGGAAATGAACTACCTGCTCAGTAAGATTACAGTCTCAGAAGTCATGACGAAAAAAGTGCTGACGGTTACCGAAGACACCCCCATCGAAGAGGCCGCTCGCATCATGTCGGATAATAAGATCGGTGGCCTGCCCGTCATGCGCGATGGACATGTGGTTGGCATCATTACCGAAACCGACCTGTTCAAGATCTTCCTGGAATTTATGGGGGCGCGCGAAAAAGGCGTGCGGATAACAGTCCTGATCGAAGAAAAGCCCGGTCAACTGGCAAAGATCACGGAAGCGATCGCGAAAGCCGGGGGGAACTTTGTAGCGTTTGGCCAGTTCGCCGGAGAAGATCCTTCCACCCGTCTGGTCACCTTCAAAGTGGCCGGTCTCAAGAAAGAGGAAGCGAAAAAAGCCGTGGCAAATATCGCCAAGGAAGTTTGGGATGTCCGTGAAATTTAATTTCACCTGATTTAGAATGCACTTCTGACAGTCTCTTGCAAAAACTGGATAAAAAACGACCTCATGCGAGGCCGTTTTTTATCATTTACGCGTAACCAGCTTCCGTAAGTCGGTGATTTCCTGTGCCGTCAGATAGCGCCACTGACGGGGCTTCAAGTTGCCCAACCGCAAGGAGCCGATCCGCACCCGCAGAATGCGCACCACCGGCAGCCCCAGCAAGAATCCGATCTCGCGGATCTGGCGTTTGCGTCCCTCCCCCATCACGATCCGGATCCAGGCCCCTTTCCCGGCGGTCGACTCGAACCGTACCTGGGCGGGTGCAGTGTGATGGCCATCCTCCAGCACCACCCCGCGCGCCCAGGCCTCCAATTGCCTGTCGTCCGGGCGGCGCGCCAGCAGCACGCGGTATTCCTTTTCATGCCCGTAACGCGGATGGGTCAACTTGTTTGCCAGGTCACCGTCATTGGTCATCAGGATCAGGCCTTCGCTATCGAAATCCAGTCGCCCGACCGGATAAAGGCGCTCCGGCAAATCTACCAGATCGCTGACTGCCTTGCGGGTATCTCCCGGTTCCGGCGCAACAGTGGACAAGACATTGCGCGGTTTGTGCAGGGCTACATAAACGAATTCCACGCTGGCGGCCACAGGTTTGCCATCCAATGTAATCTTGTCCCTGGCAGCATCGGCCTTCTGTCCCAACTTCGCCACCTGCCCGTTGACGCGCACCCGCCCGGCTTCGATCAACTGCTCACACGAGCGGCGGGAGCCATGCCCGGCCTGCGCCAAGATTTTTTGCAGTCGTTCTTCCATTGGATTGATTATACCCGGACAAGCGGGGTGTTCTGGCGAACAACGCCATCCTCCCTTGGCCAAGTCAGAGCGGATGTGGGCACAATCATATAGACGGATTTTGGCCATCGTGAAGCATCTTCGCAGTAGATCGGAGGGGACAAAGCCAAGTTCTATTCCGATTATCTTAACCGTTTCCTGCAACCCGATAGTATCATCCCTGATCTGTCTAATCCGCAGAGCCTGAATTGTTACGCCTATGTTCTAAATCAACTCATACGTTATACCGATCCATCAGAACATTTCGTTGAAACAGTCTTTGATGTTGCTATGATCTTAGTTGATGTAGCGGACATCGCTGATAATGGATTGAATTGGGGTAGCGGAATGTGGGCCAGAAAACCCAAACGCGGGCTTAAACCAAAGCACCAAAGTCAGATGGATGTTCATTATGCAAACATGCAATACGAGATTCGTCTCCTGTTTCAGGCCATCAGCCTTGCTATGTAGTCTGATCCACAAAGTTTTGTCGTTATTGGCGCTCTAAGCGCCTAATGAGCTCCCCGATGTTGAAAGACTGCCAGTACGGTTCTTATCAGAATATTTATATCGAACCAAAGACTTGCACGTTCAATATAGGCGATATCCAATCGGAGGCGATCGTCAAATTCGAATTGAGCCCGACCAACAATCTGCCACAAACCAGTCATGCCCGGGATAACATCAAGACGCTCGGTATGCCAGAGTTGATACGTCTCAGCGCTAAATGATGTTGGCCGTGGACCTACCAAACTCATTTCTCCTCTAAGTACATTTATAAGTTGAGGTAACTCATCTAAGCTGGTTTTTCGAAGGACTCGACCAACTGGCGTAACACGTGGGTCATTTGTAATTTTGAAATCAGGCCATTGCAGCTCGTTTAGGTGTGCATATTTCTTCTTCAGCTCCTCCGCATTAGGAACCATGGAACGAAACTTATACATTCGAAATCTTCGTCCACCTCGCCCAGTTCGAAGTTGCGTAAAGATAACTGGCCCTCCAGGTGATGTAATCTTAATCAACAATGCAATAAAAATAAAAACGGGGATCCAAAAAGGAGACATGGATATTATAACAACAAGATCAAATATTCTCTTAGCGCACAAGTATGCCCTCCCTGTAAGAATCCTTCTAGATGGATCGAACTTCTTTATCCATCTATCGCTAAAAAAAAGGTTGGAAGCCATATAAATTATTTCCCTATCGTCATCACTCACAAGTTAAGGATTTTGCGGCGATGTCAAGGTCATTTTTGAGCAGTTTTTCCGCTCAGGTGCGCTCGTTTCAATAGCCACAGGCCTGTTGTCTGTTCAAATAATCTAAAAAACATAGGTGAGTCCTCTGCAAAAAGCTGATCTTTACCAAGCGACAACCAAAGCATGAGCTTGTTGTTTGGATCGGCAGTCCGCCAGGAAGCGCCCGATCACGGCAAAAAAAGAATCCCGGGGTGTTTGGTGCTGGTTTTT
>DAOTXM010000475.1:0-21227 GCA_034435215.1 Anaerolineales bacterium | reverse complement strand
TGCCAGGGTCGACCCGCCTGAATTCACGGAAATGTATTTTGGCAATGCCATCGTTGGACTTGCACCTCACGAATGCAAGGCGGTCAAGTACCAGGGAAATGCCAATACCACGCTCAAAGGCGGCGGTCTGTTCGTCAATTCGGATTGCAAGGATGCAGCCTTTTTCAATAACAGCTCTGCAGCGGTTCTAAAGGCCCCTTCGCTGAACGCTGTGGGTGGAGTGGACTATAAACCAGGTGCATTGAATGTTCCTTCAATTAACACGAATGCACAAGCCTATTCGTATCCACCTCGTGAAATCGTTCTCCCCAATATTGCCTGCACGAAAAAAGCCCAGGTGAACGGCGAAACGCTAAGCCCTGGCAACTGGTCAGGTACGTTCCCGCCCAAGGATGTGAAGTACCTTGAATCAGGTACCTACTGCGTCAAAGGTGACTTCAAACTCAATGCCGGCGACACGCTCATTGGCCACGACGTGGTCATCTCGATGGAAAGCGGTGATGTGCGCTGGAACGGTGGTGCAACGATCCAGTTGGATGCGCCGGAGAGCGGACCTTTTCGGGGGTTGCTGCTGTATCTCCCCATGACGAATTCCAGTGAAATCAAGATCAACGGCAATTCCGATTCGATGTTTGCGGGTACGATTTTAGCTCCCGCCTCCCCGATCGAAGTTCTTGGAACAGGCGCCACAGACGGATTCCGCAGCCAGGTTATTGGCTATACCGTTGATATCAGTGGTACCTCTGCCATGAACATTGTGTATAACAATAATGAAAATTGGGATGCTCCCACGCCACCTTCGATCGAGCTGATCCACTAAATGAATTAGGTGGATTTCATTTGAATAGAAGGAAGGCCGAAAAAACGAGTGTGGGGGTGTACACCCCCACATACTCGTTTTTCCGGAAACTTTTCAACTTGTTTGAAACACACCCAAATAACTTTCACATTCTTGACAAGAATCCACAGTTTCCAAAAGGCGCTCACATCCGGGCGCCTTTTTGTTGGAAATTACCCCGGTAAGACCGCTTTTACCTTTTCTAGTTGTTGCATGGTGATTGGCTTTTCCCTGGCTTTATTGCGCATGAATTCCTTGAGCTTCTTGAGCGGCAGGGCCGGCATGGGAGCTTCCCCGGCGTCGATCTCGACCCCTTCGGTTGTGAAGACCAAAGCGGCGTTGATTTCAGGAATTTCATCTTCCTCCATTTCGGATGCCAGGGACTTTTGCAGCGCATTGATCTCGGCATCTGCTTCCAGGTCCGGGCGGCCCAGGCCTTCCTGCCCGAACAGGCGCATGTAATTCTGCAAGAAGCCACCCCCGGACATTTTCCAGCGATTGTTTCGATAAGTGACCTGTCCCCGTTGGTGGTAGGGAAGCAGCACCCAGATCCCTGCCGGTCCAACCAACAAATGCGCGACAGGCGTTGTCCAGTGATACATGACGAAGTCTCCAGGCAGGCCTTTCAGCCCGGCATCCAGCTTTTCATCGGGACGTGGGGAGCGCCCCCAGCGGTTGCCGAAGTACATGCCGATCTGAGTCAGCGTGAAGCCGGCCAACAACGCTCCCACAGCCCAGACAAAGAGTTCGGGTTGGGCGAAGGAAATGTACATCCCGATGCCCAGCACAAGGAGGGCGCCCAGGCTGGTGTATTGTCCGATTTTGGAATTGCGTTTGATCAGTTTTTCGTTTTTGATGATTTTCATGTTTCTCTCTTTTAACCACAGATGAACGCAGATGAATTGGATATGAATGAGAAACGATTTGTTTCCTTGCACTCTTGTTTTGCAAGAATCACCTCTTGGCTGTTCATCAAAAAATCAAGATTTATCCCAGTTTATCTGTGGTGAATTTATTTCAGGCTTTCTTCGATCGCGGTCTTGAGCGACCCGAGCACATTCGCCTCCGCGGCCTCTTTCGCCACGCGGATGGCATTCTTGATCGCATTTGCATCCGAGCGGCCATGCCCGATGAAGACCAGCCCGTTGACACCCAGCAGGGGCGCAGCGCCATGCTCGCTGGGATCGAGCAGTCTCTTGATGCTCCCCAATGCAGGTTTGACCAGCAACCCGCCAAGCATGGCTAACGGACCGCCACCCTTGATGGCGTCTTTGATTTTGTCCACGATCAGCTTGGCAACCGCCTCCGCCGTTTTCAGCATCACATTGCCGACAAACCCGTCAGTGACGGCCACATCTACTACACCGCCGATGACTTCCTTGCCCTCCACATTCCCGTAGAAATTCAGCCCGGAGGCTTTCAGCAGGGGAGTGGTCTCTTTGACAAGATTGTTGCCCTTGCCTTCCTCTTCGCCGTTCGATACCAGGCCAACTTTGGGATTCTGCACACCACGCACCTTTTGAGCGTAGATACTTCCCATGATGCCAAATTGCACCAGATTTTCCGGCTTCACGTCCGGGTTGGCGCCCACGTCCAGGACCACGCAGGTGCCAGTTGCTGTGGGAAAGACGGGCGCCAGGGCGGGCAGGTCCACGCCGGGGATGGTGCCCAGGCGGAAATAGGCGGTCACCATAGCGGCGCCGGTGTTGCCCGCGGTGACGAAGGCGTGCGCTTCGCCGTTCTTGACCAAGTCGATGCCCACGGCCATCGAGTTCTGGGAGGTCGGGCGGCGGGCCTTGAGCACCAGTTTCATGCCCTTGTCCTCCATGGTGAGTGTATCGGGAGCGTGGACGATTCTGACAGGCAGGTCGCCCGGATCGACGGAAGCAAGCACGGGCTTGATCTTCGATTCGTCCCCCACCAGGATGATTTCGACGCCATATTCACGGGCGGCCATCACGGCGCCAGTCACGTCCGGCAACGGATGATCGTCACTTCCCATGGCGTCTACAACGATACAAGTCATAATTCCTCCGGGATGATTTGGTGAAGCAGTCCACTCATACGGGCGAGGAGACTGCTTCGTTCCTCGCAGCGACACAGTCAGATTGAGAATTACAAGTTTGGGTTGACAGGCTTGTGAAGGTGATTATAATACGACCTGCCCGCGCTGGTGCTGGAATTGGCAGACAGGCGTGGTTGAGGGCCACGTGCCGCAAGGCGTGAGGGTTCAAGTCCCTCCCAGCGCATCGAAGCTCCCCGCTTTTTCAGGTGAGGAGCTTTTTGTTATCCATATAATTGATTGAACACATCCACCACTTTGGGATCGAAATGTGTCCCGCTGTTTTTTAGAATATAAGCGCGCGTTTCTTCCACTGACCAGGCATTCCGGTATGGGCGGTCGGAGCGGAGGGCATCCCAGACATCTGCAATGGCGAAAATTCGGGCGGGGAGAGGAATTTGTTCCCCGACGAGTCCATAAGGGTACCCTGTACCATCCCATTTTTCATGATGGTATTTTGGAATGTCCAGCGCGGGGTTCAAGTATTTGATCGGGGAGAGCATTTCATACGCAAAGATGGTATGTTTTTTCATGATCTCCCACTCCTGTTCGTCTAGGGGGCCTTTTTTGAAGAGGATTTGATCGGGTATCCCCATTTTGCCAATATCATGCAGAAGCGCGCCCCAACGCATGTATAGCAAACTTTCCCTTTCGACGCCAATGGCATCCGCCAGCCTTAATGCCATCTCTGCCACCCGTTGTGTATGCCCTTCCGTCTCTCGGTCGCGCAAGTCCAGTGCACGGGACCAACCCTCGATGGTGGCATCGTAGGCATGTTTTAATTCCAGGTTGGATTGTTCGAGGCTTTCGAAAAGTTCAGAGTTCTCGATTGCAATCGCTGCCTGCCCCGCCAGGGCTTCCAGGAAATCCTGCCATTCAGAGTTTGGCTGGAGGGGCTTGCGATGGAAAACTTCGAGCACTCCCTTGACCAGCCCTTTTGTGATTAAAGGTGCAACATAATAGGAATGAAAAAACTCGCTCGTGTTCGTCGCATAGATGCCCGGAATCATTCCATATTCAGTCAAGTCGGGTGTAAAAATCGAGCGGTGTTCGAGGGCGGCCAGTCCGGCCAGCCCTTCTCCCAGCCGGATTTGCACTTTCGATATGGGAGTCGAACGAAAACCGCGCCCGGTACAGTATTCCAAATACTGGGTATTGGGATCCAGGCGTAGAATGGAAACAGCGTCTACTTCCAGTTGCGTTTTTGCATGTTCCGCCAGGATATTCAGGGACAGATTGATATCGATTCCGGATGTAATTGCCTGGTCTATGGCGCGCAAGGCAGCCAGTTTCTTCAGATTGCGCTCCGTTTGTTCGTGCAGGCGCGTGCGCTGGATGGCATTTCCGGCAATTTCTGATAATGTTGTCAGTAAATGTAGTTCATTTGGCTCGAATTCACGGGGCAATTTCACACCGATAAACATCACGCCGATCATATCCCTGGCTGCAAGGATGGGCACGCAAGCTCCACCCAGACCTGATGGTATTTCTTTACCAGCCTCCTCTTGAGAAAGTTCCCGAATAAAATTCGAATGGCCGGCCGCTAATGCCCTGTGCACAAGACATTCTTCAAGGTTCGGGCTGATAGGTAAATGCTCGAAGACACCACGCGCAATCACTCGCTCGAGTTTTCCAGTAAATGAATTGTAAAGCCAGAATACCCCGCCCTGCGCATTCAGGGTCGCAAGCGTTTCGTCCATCAGGCGGGGGATCATTTCCTGCATGGTTTCGGCGGTACGCATGGCTGTCGAAACGCGATTGACCGCTTCCAACTCTGCAACTCTGAGTCGAAGCTGCTCTTCAGCCTGCTGCCTTTGTGTTAGATTATTCCACTCGCGCAAGGCTCTTTCGACTGTGTGAGCCATATCTGCCAGCGCTGCATCCGATTTGACGACATAATCCAACGCGCCGGCTTTGATAGCATCCACAGCTACGCGTTCGTTCCCATGGCTGGTCATAATGATAACAGGGATTTTCGTGCTTCCATTATGCGCGTTGATCAAAGCCGTCCCCTCACCGTCAGGGAGGCGCCAGTCGGTCAAGATCAGGGCAAATGGAATTTTTTGAATGAGAGCCGAGGCTTCGGAAATTGTCTGCGTTACGGACAGGCAAAATGTATTCCCGTGTCGTTCAAAGGCCCGATGAACCAATTCTGCATGAGCTTGTTCGTCTTCAACTAATAAGATATTGATGTTTTTTTGTTCCATATCGTTCGAAATCAAATCTGGAATTATTTCTTTAAGGTTGTATTCCAGCTCATCCAGTAAAACCCGAGGTCATCCATGAGATTGCGAAATTTTTGGTAATCCACAGGTTTGACTACATAGCTGTTGGTGTGGTTGAGATAAGCCTTGGCAACGTCACGCTCCCCTTCGGAGGTCGTAAGTACGACGATCGGAATATCACGTGTTTCCTCCGATTCTTTGAGTGCCTTGAGTACCTCCAGGCCATCCACTTTGGGCAGACGCAGATCGAGAAAAATCACGTGTGGCCGCGGACTGGATTCCGGGGTCTCGAATTTGCCCTTTCGAAACAAATAGTCCAATGCCTCCTGGCCATCCACCAATCGAATGACTTTGTTGGCAACCCGGTGATCCGCCATTTGCCGGAGCACCAATTCGGCATGGTCGTCATTATCTTCGACAAGCATCACCAAAACCGGTTCACCCATCATTTTGCTTGCCCTCCGCTGTTTCTTTATTGCTTGATTGCCGAGGCAGCGTAAAATAAAATGTTGCCCCAGTACCTTTTCCCTGTGATTCTACCCATATTTCTCCTTGGTGAACGTTAACGATTCGTTTCACAAGGGCAAGCCCAATACCTGTTCCCTCACTACCATGATCCAGTTTTTCATATAGTTCAAAAATTTTATCACGATATTGCGGCTCTATTCCTATCCCATTATCCTTAATGAAGAAAACTTCTTTATCTATTTGCTGAAGAACACCGATTTCAATGATCGGTTGTGTTTGTGACCCCATGAATTTGATGGCATTGTCCATAAGATTTTGAACCACTTCGACTAAGCGTGTACGATCGCCTCGAACCTTGGGCAGGTTTGACGCTATCTTGACCGTGACATTGCGTGCGCGCAATTGACCCATTAAACGCTCCAAGGCTTCTTGCACGATTTCATCGAAAAGAAGCTCTTCGGGCGGATTCATTATACGTCCGATGCGAGAGAGCTCCAGCAATTCATCCAGTAGATGCTTCATCTTTCTGGTCGCCTCATGGATGCGGTGGATGTCTTGTTGGAATTTTTGTGTATTGCCCGTGAGCGCATCCTGCTCCAGGTAGCCGAGAAAACCACTGATCGTAATCAGAGGACTCTTCAGATCATGTGAAACGGTATAGGTGAACCGTTCCAGTTCCGTGTTCTTTTCCTCGAGCTGCTGGATCAGGCGTTCGCGTTCTGTCTCGGCCTGCTTCCGGGTTGTAACATCTACGACTGTCCCCGCCATGCGGATAGGTCTCCCTCCTTTGTCACGATACACCTTCCCGCGACCTTCCAGCCAGTGGATCTCGCCGTTCGGCCAGATTGACCGGTGGACCACGACATAATCTGTTATCTCACCAGAGAGTGCGCTTTTTATGGCTCCTTGAAGCTCGGACAAATCATCAGGATGGATGAAGGACAAGTATGTTTCGTAGCGGCCGTCAAACTGCTCCGATTTCCTCCCAAACAAGGGCGCAACCTCAGCGGACCATGATACTGCTCCCGTTTGGATGTCCCAATTCCAGGATCCCATGCGGGCGGCCTGTAAGGCGAGTTGCAGGCGTTCCTGTTCATCTTCCAGGGCCCGCTCGATGCGCAAACGTTCGGCTACTTCGCGCTGGGCGTTTTCCAGTGAATTGGTCAAAGCCCGAATTAGAAAATAAACGACCAGGAATACCAATATGAAAATCACTGTCAAATCGAGCGCAATACGATATGGATTTCCCTGGGAGGGCACAATGTAACCCTGCACCTCCGTATACGCCAGCCACCAGACAGCGGCAATTTGAGCACCTGTAAATATGGTTGCAATGCGCCATCCCAACAGATACCCAGAGGCAAGTAGAATCAAAATATAGCCGTAGACGGCGACGTCGCGGACACCGTCTACATTTCGGGAAATTACGGTCATCGCTGCCCAGCTAATCGTCAGTAATATTAAGCTGGCCTCATTGACATACCCCGAACGAATCATCCATTGAACCAGGATTTGTACAACTGCGATCAGCCCCAGAACCCAGATGATGGATTTTTCAGCTTGCGTCCCAAAGAACACATTGAAGCAGATCAGGATGACAGGGAAAATAAACAAAAGGATCGAGCCAATGTGGAGGCTCCCGGCATGGCGTGTCTTTTCCGCATCTCCCTCAAAGGTTGGCGGGGTGAGAATCCAGCGAAGCCGATTCATGAAAATTGTCTTTCGGGATTTGGTTGCGTTGGAAGTGTAAAGTAAAAGGTTGCCCCTTTCCCACGTTCTGATTCCACCCAGATCCTGCCGCCGTGGACTTCCACGATCCGTTTGACCAGCGCCAGACCGATACCTGTACCGCTGCTGTTGGGATCGAGTTTATCGAACAAACCAAATATCTTTTCGTGGAACTGCGGCTCGATCCCCATCCCATTATCTTTTACAAAAAAACTGCACTCGTGCCCAGCCTGGTAAAATCCCACCTCAACCTGTGGGTTCGGCTGGTCTCCCATGAACTTGGCGGCATTTTCTACCAGATTCTGGATAACTTCAACCAGACGGATACGATCGCCGATCACGATCGGAAAGTTACTTCCCACTTTAACCTCGACCTTGTTTCCGCTTAATCGACCTTGAACTTTCTCCAGGGCATCCTGAACGATTTCTTCGAAGGGAATATTTTCCGGCGGGTTCATAAGACGACCGATGCGGGAGAGCTCTAGCAATTCATCCAAGAGACGGTTCATTTTTTGGATTGCTCTGTTGATTTGTTCGACATCCCTTTTTACCTTCTCTATGTCATTTGCCTGCAAATCGTCTTCCAAAAAACGGAGAAATCCGCCGACAGTAATAAGCGGCGCTTTCAGGTCGTGAGAAACTGTATAGGTGAAATTTTCCAGCTCTTTATTTTTGTCTTCCAATTGATGAATCAGCGCTTCGCGTTCTACCTCAGCTTGTTTACGCAGCGTGATATCGCGTGTTAGGGCTACGAACCCGGTCGGATTTCCCTCTTCATTCTTTATCAAAACGGCATTTAATTCGCCATCGAATTCCTCACCGTTTTTTCTAAGGAATTTATACTCCAACAAACCACTGGAACTATTTGCGAGTGTCAACTGCAGATTTTCGATGGCTCTGGCATGGTCCTGTCTGGCAATCAGTTCGAATGCGCTGTGTCCGATCAACTCTTCCCGGCGTTCGAAGCCGTGCAGGTTTACAGTTGCTTGATTGAGGTCAGTGATTGACGCCTGTAAATCTGTGATGGTCATACCATCATTAATGGATTCGAAAATTGCTCGGATTTTCTCCCCGGACGCTCTTGCGGTTTTTTCTGCCTGGCGCAGCTTTTCCGTGGATGCTTTTAGCAAGGATGAAGAATACCATTGTAATAGTGCAATCCCGCTGAGTGAAAAGCAGACCACAGTCCCCCCGGTAAAGAAAACTTCGAAGTCGCGTTCACCTGCCAGCCAACCGATTGCCAGATATAAAACGACGCTAAAAATCACCGTCAACCACTGCACCTTACTGCCGAACAATATGGCAGTCAATATTACCGCTATCGCCAGTTGCAGAACGCCCGTTGTAATTAAACCTACTTGCAAAATAATATACGCAGCAAGGGCCATAAACAGAGCGGGCAACAGGTACCGACTGATGTCCCAGCGTCTGTGATAGATCAAGTACCAGCCAAATGCTACAAGACAATCTATCCCCAACATCAGAAAAGAGGGTGTATATGCAGGTACGCCCACAGAAAAATCGAAAACCGGAACAATGATGGATACGAAAATAAGTCCAATGCTGACCATTACAAAGCAAACACGGGTCATTTGCTCCCGATGCGCTTCCTCCTCATCTGTGGAGTAGGGCTTTGTTATTGAGTGCCAGAGTCGCTCGAGTGTTGTCATTTCCCCGATCCTTTTCTGGGCTTATTCGAAAGCGTAAAACAGAAAGTTGCGCCCTGGCCCAACTCTGATTCAACCCAGATTTTTCCGCCGTGCACTTCAATGATCCGTTTGACAAGCGCCAGCCCTACCCCAGTACCCTCGGAACTTGGATCCAGTTTATCGAACAGACCAAATATCTTTTCATGGTATTTTGGATCGATTCCAACCCCATTGTCTTTTACGAAGAATATTGGTTCTTTGTTCTTATAGCGAACACCGATCTGGATCTTGGGGTTGGTCTGGTTGTTCGTGAATTTGGCCGCATTATCTATCAGGTTTTGGACTACCTCTACCAGACGGATACGATCACCATATACATTCGGCATATTGGGATCAATTTCGACTTTGATCTTCCTGTTCCCGAGTCGACCTTCCACCAGACTGCGTGCTTCCTGTGCAATGGTTTCGAATGAGACATCTTCCGGTTCGTTCATCAGGCGTCCGATGCGCGAGAGTTCAAGCAATTCATCGAGTAATTGTCCCATTTTCTCTGCGGCTTTGGAAATGCGCTCGATGTCGTTTGTCAGGCGCTCGATATTTCCTTCACGCGCATCCTTTTCAAGATATCCGAGAAAACCCCGGATCGTGATGAGTGGACTTTTCAGATCGTGCGAGACTGTATAGGTGAAACGCTCTAGTTCGGCGTTTTTATTTTCAAGCTCTGTGACCAGGCTCTCACTGAGCGTCAGTTCGGTTTGCAAGGCTGAATACAGACGAGCGTTTTCAAGCGCAATGGCAACCTGGTCGGCAAACGCGGAGACAAGATGCGCATCTCTGGGGGTGAATTGACCAACCCGCTTGCCATCGACTGTAATCACGCCAAATACCTGATCTTTTAATTTCAGAGGCACTGCAATCCAGCTATGGATGTAATTGTGGGGGGCATGTTGGAATTCAGTATGGCTGGCTTGAATATCATCGAAGAGTACATAAGGCTTCCCTCCTTGAAGGACAGCCAGATCGGGGGTGTTTTCGTTAATGGGATACCGCGTTCCGATAAATCCGCTTTCTTCAGGCACACCACGCCCTCCCACGATTTCGAGTTCATTTTCACGGATCAATTGGACGGATGCGCTTGTATATGGGATGACTCGTTCAAGTTGTTCAAGAATAAGATTGATCGTTTGCTCCTGGTCCAATGTGGCTGTGACAATCGCCGTACATTCTCGCAGTGTTTCCATTTCCCGTGATGAGCGTTCCAGCTCTTCATTCTTCTCCTTCATTTGAAGCAGCAAACTTTCACGTTCGATCTGCGCTATCTTTTGGTCTGTCAGGTCTGTGGTAACAACGATCGAACCAGTGATCCGTTCGCCTTGGTAGCGTGGCGCACCGGTAATCAAGGCGTGAACAATATCTCCATTGGTATTTTGTAAGCGTACCTCATAGGACAACTCTTTACCCTGGGAGTTAATATTATGCCCGTACTCCATTCGTTCCACATCTTCGAAGCAGGCAAAGCCGGCAGCAATTTTTCCAAGTAGATTTTCGGGTTCCTGTCCCAGCATCCTGGCAAAGGCAGGATTGACATACTCTAACTCGTTTTTCTGGTTGGTAACATATACACCTTGCCCAAGTGCGTTCATTACCTGCACGGCGAAGTTCCGTTCCTGTTCGAGCTCTTTTTCTACGCGTTGCCTCTCTGTCAGTTCTTTTTGTACTGCTTCGAACAGGTTGGCGTTTTCGATTGCGATTGCCAATTGGTCTGCCATGATTTGAAGGGAGGCGACATCTACATCACTGAATGCATCTTCTTGCGAATCTTGAACCGTCAACGCTCCGATCACTCCCCCGCGGCTGATCAGGGGCAATGTCAATTCAGAGTGCGTATCGGGGAGATGTGGGTTAGGATAGCGTATTTTGTCGAGGTTGGCCTGCTGGGCAATGCGGGCCTGGCTGTTCCTTATACTCCAGGCAACCATCGACGGTTCCTCGAGAGCGAGATGGTGGCCGTCGGCAAGCAATTTTTTACCAGCTTCACCGCTACCTGCCACCAGGATTGCTGTTCGTCCCGCGATATCTACCAAATAAAGCCCGACAAAATAGAACTTAAATCCACTTTGGATCAGATCCACCGCTTGTTGAACCAGAAGGTCAGGATCCAGAATGCTGCTACAAGTTTTGGAAACTCCTGCACCGATGGCAAGCTGCGTATTGCGCCGTTCCAAGATAGAGAACATTTCCTCGTTTTTTTTCTCGGTCTCGATGCGCGTGGTTACATCCCGGACGATTGCCAAAACAGAATCGGCATCGATCTTGATCATCCGCGATTCGAAGTATCTCAAATCATTTTCGGAAACAAGAGAATATTCATACGTTTGAACCTGATTTTCTTCCAACGCTTTTTCAAGATGATGACGCGTCTGTTCTGCGAGTTCGCGCGGCAAGATATCATCCACCTTTTTGCCCAAGAATGCTTCCGGCGGTACCAGCGTTTTGAAATCATGTGCTGGAATAAAATCTATAAACGTACCCGAACGGTTGATTCGGAATATGACATCTGGGATGGCTTCGAGCAATGCGCGCAGTGTCTTTTCAACTACTTGATGTTCGGCTAGATGTTTTTGCGCCTCCAATAACGCTCTATTTGTCATGGAGCGTGACATGCCGACGAATACTGCCGAGATGCCCAAAAACACACTGAGAATAATCCATATCGAAGGATCTGGAAGTATCAGGGAATTTGCAAAAGGAACAAGATCTGCGCGATGTAAATTTAGAATAAATAGTCCGATACCTGCGCTGAAAAATGCAGTGACATAGGCAAAGACTCTACCAAGCAATAAACCTGCGATCATCACAACCAGCATGAGACCGCTATACGCTGGGGAGTTGATCCCACTGTGCAACGAGGCTACCAGCGTCAGCACGATAAACGAGATGGTGATGGTTCCTACTGCTGCCAATTTGACAAACCCCTTGTGAAGCGTGATTAGCATACTGATCATCAAGATCAAGGTCACAAGATTGATCGCTTGGGCAGGTAAGGGATTTGTCAGGGTGACACTTGCAGCAAAACTAAAAATGACTGGTGCCAGGCTAAGAGTGAGCAGGATCAAATTGAGGAGATTGGCGGTGATCGTTTTATTGATGTCATTTTCGAAAACAGGGGGGGTTAACCAGTTTTTTAACCTGTACATAGTGTTACCCTTCCAATAATTTACGCGAGTTGTGCAGATTATACTGCCTGGAAGAATTTACTTGGCGTACGCCAAAATTCGTATTCGTTTTGCAATGATTGATATTTGCTAAATGCGCTATGCCCCCTTGGCTTGTGTAACGATTACCCCCAGTCTGTTAATGGCATCTGAGGTAATTGAGGTAAACTTCGCACGTGCCTGTACAATTCGCTCAGGTGCAGGAATTCATACTCTTGTCGTTTCAACTCTGCAACCATCCTATCAAAATAATCGAATGCACACCTTGCGTTTCGGGCTAGCGCTTGTTTTTCCAAGCTGGATGTATGAAACGTCGCCAATTCATGAAAATAGAAGTCGTGCGGATGTGCCAGTGCCAGGGCGACTGCTGGTAGGCCGAATACCCGCCAAAGAAAAGAATACAGTCCCCATCCCAACAATTTGACATAACTCAAGCCGAATACGATGCGGACCCCCGATAGGCTTGTGAACGGGAATTCGATCAGACTCTCGTCCCCGCGTGTGATCCGGAAGGGGGTATTTGGCCTGTGCAGGTTTGCATAACCGAATTTGCCAGGGCGGATGGATGGATATAAGCTGGCGTCATATTGATATCCCAAATCCAGCAAGTGCCCAAGCCCTTCTCTTGTGATCCGGCCGATCGGGGCGCGGTAGCCGAGCGGTTTGCCGCCGTTTATGTGTTCCATCACTTGCACGGATTTTTCCACTTCCTCGCGACTGGCCGCGTTGTACGGATCATGACTGTGGGAATGGGCGGCATACTCGAGCGGTATCCGCTGCCCGAGCCGCTCAAAATATTCCCCAAAGCGCTCGAATAAAGAGGTGACCGTGAACATGGTTACCTTGGCATGATGCTTCCGGATGATATCCACATATCGCTCGAAGTATGCAGGATTTTCCACCAGGCGGATGTGTCCATCCGGATCACCATAGTCCGGTTCCATATCGAGCGTAAGACAAGCAATTTTCCGGTTCATTCTTTGGGCAGGTTGGTAACGTAATAAAAACCTTCTCGTTTAGCTACCCAGATATTCTTGAAACCGAAGGGTTCTGCCAGCCGGGTAAACTCTTCCAAGCGGTACAGATACACTCCCGGTAGCCTGTGGACCCGGATGTAGACCTGACGCAGTGGCCAGGTAGGGAATTGTTTGCGCCGAGCAATATCTGGAAAATCGAGGAAGAAGTATTCCGTTTGCAGGTTGCCGAGGAATACGGACATCGCTTGGGCGTCGAAGTACTCGATGACACCCAGGGCGGTGACCAGGTCCGATTTTGGAAGCGGCTTGTCGGGATGTATTACGTCAGTGGCGATGAAATCGAGCTGGTCCTGCAATCCTGCCTGTGCGCGGCGCTTCTCCGCAATCCGGATAGCATCCGGAGAAATATCCACCCCGTAGACTTTGGCGGCACCGGCTTGTAAAAGTTCAAAGGCGAAACGTCCCGAGGCACATCCAACATCCAAGATAGTTTTCCCGGTGATGTGTGGTTCGAGCAGCTCGAGGGCGGTACGCATACGAACGTACATAGCGTCCCCACGGAAGAAGGTCGAGAGGCGGTCCCAAAAATTGGCTTTTTGGGGTGTGTCCTTGTAATATGCGCTCGCTTCCCAGCTGAGCAGGTGCTTTTTCCAGTACTCTCCACTTTTGGAGATATGTTTCTGGCCCATGCAAACATTGCTCCTGTCAAAATATTGGTTGATTATACTTCTTCCGTAGCTGTCATAAAGGCGTGTGTTGGTGGGATGGTGCATGCAACGGTTGTCCCTGACATGTTTTGTGTACACACTGGTGGAAAACCACCGAAATTTGGGATGCGGATGCACGTACGCGCATCCGCATCCCAAATTTCGGTGGTTCATTTCGCCAGAATCGGGGAACCCGATAAGGTTTATGTGCTGCCTTCGGCGGAACGGTAGCGCTCGATCAGCGCTTTGGTCTGGTCATGCTTCGGATTGGAGAAGATTTCCGAAGGGGGACCTTGCTCGAGGACGGAGCCGTCGCCGAGAACGATCACCCGGTCAGCCACATCGCGGGCAAAGCCCATCTCGTGGGTGACGACCAGCATGGTCATGCCTTCTTTAGCGACCTTTTTCATCACAGTCAGAACCTCGCCGATCAATTCGGGATCAAGGGCGGATGTTGGTTCGTCGAAGAGCATGACGCGCGGTTCCATTGCCAGGGCGCGCGCGATTGCAACGCGCTGTTTCTGCCCGCCGGAGAGCCGGTTTGGGAACTCATTCTTTTTTTCGAGCAAGCCAACGCGGTCGAGGTTCATTTCCGCGATTTCGATAGCTTTGGCTTTATCCATTTTCTTGACCGTGACCGGGCCTTCCGTTACGTTGTCGAGTACACTCATGTGCGGGAACAAGTTGAATTCCTGAAAGACCATACCGGTCTTGAGGCGGATGGCGTGTACAAGCGCACGATGTTCTTTCCCTTTTTCGCCCGCCTTTACAACCAATCCCTCCACTTCGATCGTGCCAGCGGACGGCTCCTCCAAAAAGTTGATGCAGCGTAGAAGTGTACTCTTGCCGGAGCCGCTGCGGCCAATGATGCAAACCACTTCGCTTCGTTTGATTTCCAGGTTGATATTGTGTAAAACGTGCAGGCGGCCGAAGATTTTATCCAGATTGGAGATTTTGACGATAGTCGACATGTTAGCGATCTCCCTTGGCCAGATTCGTTTCGATCCGACTCTGGAAATAGCTGAATACCAGGGTCATAATCCAATAAAAAATAGCGGCCATGATAAGCGCTTCCAGGTTATGGAAAGTAGCCCGGCCGACTTTAGTCGCGCGCCACATCAACTCATGGACAAAGCCCGTAGCGGAGACTAATGCCGAATCTTTGAGCATGGAGATGAAGTCATTGCCCAGGGGCGGGATGGCAAAGCGCAGCGCCTGCGGGAGGACGATGCGCTGCATCATCTGTCTTTGGGTCATGCCAATGGCCAGGGCGGCCTCGCGTTGGCCTTTTCCGACAGAGCTCAGTGCGGCGCGGAAAACTTCGCTTTCGTAGGCGCCGTAGTTGAGTCCCAGCGCCAACACGCCTGCCCAGAGACCGGGCAGAATAATCCCTAGTTGCGGCAAAGCCAGGAAGAAAAAGAAGACTTGCAAATAAAGGGGTGTACCGCGGATGAGCGATACATAGAATGTGCTTAGCGCATAGATCGGCGGAAAACTCGAAAGCCTTCCCAATGCAGCCAGCAGTGCCAGGCTCGTGGCAAGCAAGATGGAGAGTCCAGATATGAAAATAGTAACGCCTGCCCCGCTAGCAACAAATGCCAAATTATTTCTAATAAACTCACCGTCAAGCCGGATGGTCTTCAATTGGATTCCCCCCAGGGATAAGGATGTGCCGCTGAAAAGATACAGCAAAAAGAACAGCAGAACGATCCAGGAAATCGCGACGTTTGTGGAAAACACTCGTTTTTTCCGTTGCTGTGCCTGGAAAATCTGCTCAGCGAGACCTTTTTCTGAGCTTTTTTTTATATTTCTATTCTCCATTGCTCCTCCTTGTCATCCGTCATAAATAACCACGGCTCTTCGTCAATACCTGTGGTGGATATAATACCCACGGTTGAAAATTGCGCATCCCTGCTCGAAAAAAACACAATTTTCAACCGACCTGGGTATACCCTGATTTGAGGGGGAGAGTGTGCAGACACACGCTCTCACACCCAAATCAGCCCTCCTCTTTCAGCACTGCCTGAAGAACCAAATTTATTGGAAGCGGCTACTTTAAGAGCCGCTTCCAGATCATTGGGAAAATCTTACTGGTTTGGAGCCATGGTCAGGTCTTCGCCAAACCATTTCATGGACAGCGAAGTGAGCGTACCATCGTTGTGCATGCCGGTGATGATCTTATCCACTTCCGCGCGCAGGGTGTCAGTCGGCAGCGTCGAGGATCTGTCGAAGGCAGCCGCCAGGTCTTCAGAGTAGACCGGTGAGCCAAGCTGTTTCACAGGCAAACCTGCTGCAATATTGGCATTCACAACCGTCTGTGAGGTGACGTAGCCGGCAAAATCCTTACGACCAGCAGCCAGGGCTTGCGCACATTCCTGGTCGGTGTCCAGCGGGACCACGGTGATGCCATCCGGGGGTTGAGCATAGATCGATGTGGCGGGGAAGCCCATATCGCCTTTGTTGAGCCAGGTTTCATAAGTCGTGGATGCGCCAGCGCACAACGCCATGCCAGCCAGATCGTCAAGCGACGTGTAGCCGGAATCGGCGGGAACGGCAACGACTGCCGGGGTGTAATAATAGGGCACTGAGAAATCGAGCACTTTCTGGCGCTCAGTTGTAATGGTCATGGAACCAACGCTGATGTCCCACTTGTCGGCCCAGTTGCCGGCGGTGATGGCATCCCAGTTAGGAGTGGCAAAACAGGTTTCCACGCCCAGCGCGTCACCAATGGCAATTGCCACGTCTACGTCAAATCCCTGCATTTCGGCGGTCGTCAGGGAATCGGACGGGCATTTCGTGTTCGAAGCGCGCTTGCCATCTGTGTTGAGGAAAGATTGTGGTTCGTAGTTTGGGTCGGTCGAAACCAGAATGTAGCCACGATTTTTGATGTCATCCAGCAGGTTGTCAGCCTTTGCCCCTCCACCGCCACCGCAGGCGGTAAGCAGAAGGGCAACAATAGCCAACAGGCTGACAGTTGTAAAAAGTTTTTTCATTTACTCCTCCAGTGATATTCGGATTGTATGGAAATCAAGGGATGCAAAAGATTATTTTTTCGATGCGGCAGCCTCCTTTCATACCAGGTGACAAAGCCAAAATAAGAATAGACTATTTTCCCATTTCTTGCAAGTCTTTTCGAGAGCTTTTTTCGTTTTGTTTATCTGTGAAATGGTAAAATCTGGAAATCACGAAATGCCTGTTTTTGGGTACTCTCGACTTTCGTAGAGTACAAAACATGCTTTCAACGACAAGCGAACAGGAGGCAGGTGTGAGCGCTATTTTCCCATCAGCAGAATGGTTGCAGGGATTGGAATCGAAATTGAATTCGGACGAGAAATATTCGCAAATTGCAAAAAACTGGGAAGGGGATTTGTTCTTTTTCATCGAGCCGGAAGGTAGTTTGAAGGATCAACTGACATTCTACCTGGATCTGTGGCATGGCACCTGCCGTTCGGTGGATTATAACCCCAAACCGGATACGTATCCCAAGCCGGCCTTTGTCTTGCGCGCCACCTACGACAATATTACCTCCATCCTTACGGGAAAGCTGGACCCGATGACCGCCATGTTGACCAACAAGCTGAAGGTGCAGGGCAGTTTGGGATATATGATGCGCAATGTACCCACCGTGCTCGACTTTGTACGTTGCGCGCGGGAAGTGACGAAAGATATTCTATAAATCACAATTAAAATGCAGCCCATCCTAAAAATCAACCTGACAGCCGGCACGTCGGAAGAATACACTATCCCTGGAGCTTGGGAGAGGGACTTCCTCGGTGGAGCTTCACTTGCGGCACGCCTGCTGTACGACTCCCTCAAACCCGGCATGGACGTTTTTTCACCGGAGGCTCCGCTGCTCTTCATGAACGGTCCCCTGACAGGCACTGCTGGCCCGACAGTGGGGCGCTTCGTCGTCTGTGGAAAGGGAGCTGCTACCGGTTTATGGGCGGAATCCAACTGTGGCGGATTCTGGGGTCCCGAACTGCGTTTTGCCGGTTACGACGGGTTGTGGATTACGGGACGGGCCAGGGAGCCGGTTTACCTTTGGATCAACGAGGGCAAACTGGAGATCCGGAATGCCGCGCATCTGTGGGGGAAGGACACATACGAGACTCAGGCGCTCATCAAAGCTGAAGTCGGGCGTTCTGCTGCCCATGTCGCTGTGATCGGCGAAGCTGGGGAACACGGCGTCCTGTTTGCTGGCATCTTCTGTGACCATGGCCGTACTGCCGGTCGGACGGGATTAGGGGCTGTCATGGGTGCCAAAAATCTCAAAGCGATCGCAGTGCATGGCAAAAAGGTTTCGCTTCCCCTGGTACACTCAGGTGTATATGCTGGCTTTCGTTCGGCTTCCAACCGGACATTGAAGCAGGATAACGAAGCGAAGGTCTTACATGAATTAGGGACCGCTTCTGCTGCCAATTATTCCGAGTATATGGGTGCCTTGCCCGCCAAATATTACCACCAGGGCAGGTTTGAGGGTGTCGATAACGTTTCCGGGTCAAAGATGAGCGAGACCATTCTGACCGGGACAAGCGCCTGTCATGCCTGCGTGATTGCCTGCGGTCGTGTCGTGGACCTGGGCGACGGTCACAGGCGGAAAGGACCGGAATATGAAACGATCGTGCTGTTTGGCCCGAATTTGATGAACGATAACCTGGAAGCGATCGTGCGCCTGGGCGAATTGTGTGACAGGTATGGCATGGATACGATCAGCATGGGCAATACTATCGGGCTGGCATTTCATCTGTTCGAAAAAGGTCTGGTAACGGTCAAAGATACCGGCGGGCTGGAATTACGCTGGGGAGATGTGGGTGTTGTAGAGCGTTTGATCCATATGACCGCCAGGCGCGAGGGGATCGGTGAAGTGCTGGCGCAGGGTTCGCGCTTTTTTGGGCGTTATTTTGGCGCAGAGGAGGAAGCCGTGCAGGTGAATGGGCTGGAGGTGGCCGGCCATGATCCTCGTGGTGTTTCCGGCATGGCGCTGGTATACGCCACCAGCCCGCGTGGTGCCTGTCACAACCAGTCCGATTATTTCTTTGTGGATTGGGGGCATACCAATGAGAAAGTGGGTATCGAATATTTCTCCCGGCATGATGGTGCCGAAAAAGCCGCTAACGTTGCCCGGCATCAGGATTGGCGCACAGTCAACAATTCGCTGGTCATGTGTATCTTTGCCAACGTCTCGCCTGAAACGCAAGTGGAATTGATCAACGCGGCCTGCGGCTTGCATTGGGACGTGGAAGAAATGCTGCGTGCGGGTGAGCGCGGCTGGAACTTGAAACGTGCCATCAACAACCGCCTGGGTTTGACGCGCGCCAACGACAAACTGCCCAAAGCCCTGCTGGAACCGTATGGCGAGGGTGGATCAGCGGCATACAGACTCCCATTCGACGCGATGATCAAAGCTTATTACGGCGCGCGCGGCTGGGATCCGGGGACGGGCCGGCCAACGAAGGAAAAGCTTCTGTCGCTTGGTTTGGATGATGTGGCCCGGGATCTGTGGGGATAGCTTATGGGTGAGAAGATACTTTGTTACAATTAATATTGCAGCGCGATGGTCCAAGAAAATCCCGAAAAAATGGTTGAGTGAATGCGTATCTGCAACACAACCTTGCGTTGTAAGAGTAGATACACTAAAAAAGATGAGGAGTTTCGCATGAAACTGGTGACTGTCCCTGAAATGATCGCCATCGAAAAAGAGGCTGATGCCAGCGGCCTGTCTTATGCCGAGATGATGGAGAATGCCGGGAACGGCCTGGCAGAGGTGATCCTGGATTTATTTAATGGGAGCGAAGATCTTGAGGCTTTTGGTCTGGTCGGGCCGGGAAACAACGGTGGAGATACCTTGGTAGCCCTGGAACGTCTGGCCCAAAACGGCTGGCGGGCGCGCGCCTACCTTATCAAGCGCAAAGCAGACCAGCTGGTCAAGCGGTTGGAGGCGGCTGGTGGGGAAATCCTTTATGCGGAAGAAGATGAAAAGTATGATGCGCTGGCTACCTTTATCGAAATATCCGATGTTCTAATGGACGGGGTTTTGGGGACAGGCATCAAACTGCCACTCAAAGGCGATATGGCCAAATTGTTGATGGCGGTCAATGATGTGCTGGATTCAATGGAGACACCGCCTCTTGTCATTGCGGTGGATTGTCCCTCCGGCGTGGATTGTGACTCGGGTGAGGCTGCCGATGAGTGTATCTCCGCCGATATGACCGTTACCATGGCAGCGGTCAAACAGGGCTTGCTGAAATTACCCGCTTTCGAATATGTGGGTGAATTGCATGTCATCGATATCGGCCTGCCGGACGACTTGCCCGCTTTGAGTGCGGTCAAGCGCGAAGTGGCGGATGAAATGCTGGTTTATGGCCTGTTGCCGGAGCGCAAAGCGGATGCTCACAAAGGCACCTTTGGTACAGCTTTGATCGCAGCTGGGTCGGGGAGTTACACGGGAGCAGCTTTACTGTCCGGGAAAGCTGCGTATCGCGCAGGAGCCGGGCTGGTAACCATGGCGGTCCCGGCCATGTTGCATAGCGCGCTGGCAGGTCAATTTCCGGAAGCGACCTGGGCCTTGCTGCCCCACGAACACGGTTTCATTGCGCGTGAAGCTGTAGACGTCTTGATCAAAAATTTCGAGCGCGCGACCGCCCTGCTGATCGGTCCCGGGTTTGGAGTGGAGGATACAACGCAGGGATTTTTGGAGGATTTACTGGCAGGGAAGGCGACACCTAAAAAATCTTCTAGCCGGATTGGCTTCTTGCAGGATCAAAAGGACAAAAAAGAAGATACCGCAACCAGCTTTCCCCCCACAGTCATTGATGCAGACGGGTTGAAATTGCTGGCGAAGATCAAGGAATGGTACAAGCGCTTGCCTGCACCAGCGGTGTTGACCCCGCATCCGGGCGAGATGGGTGTCTTGACCGGTCTGTCCACTGAGGAAATCCAGGCGGATCGCATCGGAGTCGCCGTGAAATATGCGCAGGAATGGGGACATGTCGTTGTGTTGAAGGGCGCATTTACCGTCATTGCTGCGCCGGAGGGTGATGTGACCGTCATCCCTGTGGCTTCGCCCGCCTTGGCGCGCGCCGGGACAGGCGATGTGCTGGCTGGTTTGATTGTAGGTTTGATGGCGCAAGGCCTGGCGGCTTACGATGCTGCAGTGGCTGGGGCCTGGATCCATGCGCAAGCCGGGTTGATCGCCGCAGATGATCTGGGTTCAACCGCCTGTGTTTTAGCTGGGGATGTGCTGGACGCTATCCCGGACGTGATGGCTGATTTGGAATAGTTCATTTGCACACATTATCAGTAAATCGCGAAATGGCCGGGAGAAGCGCGCAAAAAAGGGGGGGGGGGGGGGGGGGGGG
>DAOTXM010000474.1:0-12051 GCA_034435215.1 Anaerolineales bacterium | reverse complement strand
CCCCCCCCCCCCCCCCCCCCCCCCCCCCCCCCCCCCCCCCCCCCCCCCCCCCCCCACCCCTGTGTTCGGTTACCCTTTCAACCTTCGTGAAGTACTGATAATATGTTGATGGAGGATAGTATGACCTTAAGCCAACCAACCCGTAACCTGGCCCTGGAAATCGTGCGTGTGACCGAGGCGGCTGCGCTGGCCTCCGGTCGCTGGATGGGACGGGGGGAAAAGGAAAAAGCCGACCATGCAGCAGTAGAAGCCATGCGCCTGATTCTCGGCGCTGTTTCGATGGATGGTATCATCGTGATCGGCGAGGGGGAAAAGGACAACGCACCGATGTTGTACAACGGCGAGCGCGTCGGCAACGGCATGCCACCCGAAGTGGATGTGGCGGTCGATCCGATCGATGGCACGACTCCGCTGGCGTTTGGTCGTACGAACTCGATTGCCACAGTTGCAATCGCGCCGCGTGGCACCATGTTCGACCCTGGTCCGTTCTTGTACATGAACAAGATTGCCGTTGGTCCGCAGGCCAAAGGCAAGATCGACATCGAGGCGCCTGTCTCGGAAAACCTTAGAGTGATCGCGAAGGTCATGGGAAAAGACCTGGACGACCTGACCACTATCGTGTTGGACCGCCCCCGTCATAAAGACCTGGTGGCTGAGATCCGTAAAATGGGCGCGCGCATCCGCCTCATCCCGGACGGGGACGTTGCTGCCGCTTTGATGACCGCCCTGCCCAACACCGGCATCGACGTGTTGCTCGGCATCGGCGGCACACCCGAAGGGGTGCTGGCGGCCTGCGCCTTGCGCGCCATGGGCGGCGAGATCCAGGGCAAACTGTATGCCCGTGACGAGGACGAGCTGCGTCGCGGACGGGAAGCCGGCTATGACTTCGAAATGGTCCTGACGATGGACGACCTGGTCTCCTCCGAGGATGTCTTCTTTGCGGCTACCGGCGTCACCGACGGCGAACTGCTCAAGGGCGTCAAATATACCGGCGATGGCGCGCGCACCGACAGCCTGGTGGTGCGCGGCTTGACCGGTACGGTGCGGCACATCGAGGCCACGCACAGGATCGACAAACTGCATGAACTGAGCGCAATTAAATATTAACTTGACACCCCCCTGCCTTCCCCTTATAATCTTGCTCGCCTTCCTGACTAGCTCAATTGGCAGAGCGGGCGGCTGTTAACCGCTAGGTTCTAGGTTCGAGTCCTAGGTCAGGAGCTTATGCCCCACAAGCCTCGTGCAAGTGGGGTTTTGTTTTTAGGTTCTAGACCCCCAGAAGGGGATAATATTCGAGTCCTAAGTCAGGAGCCCGGATCCACTATACGGGGAGAAGACCCCGGAAACGGGCTTGGCTCATCTGTAAAAAGTGTGTAGGTGACAGTCACTTTGCAAGTGATTGTCACCTCTCTTGTACAGATTCGCCACATGAGCCGCGGGCTTATGATTTTTCATCGACCGAGGCGCATCCGTACAAGCGGCCTTAACCACAAAGGTCGTTACGAATTCAATGATATTAAAGTGACTATTGTCGCTTGCGTTGGTGACATTATCAGCTTGTGTAAAAGCTTTCACTTTCGGTATTATCATATTTAACTTGTTCGGTTTTTCACAATTTACAGGCAGGAGGCCGTCATGACAACCATACAGGGTAGCCCTATACAAGTTGACCGCAAAGCGCGCATGCAGATTCCCTTCCAGGATTTGGATTTGCGCCCACCAACAGTCCGCATTTGCGATTTTGAGGATGTGGTCATCCCCTTCGACGCGGAACGCGCTATGCGGGAAGCGACCCGCTGCATTCATTGCCCCGAGGCCCCCTGTATGAAGGCCTGCCCGGCGCATAACGACATTCCCACGGCCATGGGCCTGATCGAGCAGGGCTTGTTCCTGGAAGCTGCCCGGATCTATCACCAGACCAGTACATTGCCCGAAATTTGTGGGCGGGTTTGCCCGCACGAACAGCTCTGCCAGGGCGCCTGCCCACGCAACAAACGCGGCGAACCCGTCCTGACCGGCGCGCTGGAAGCCTTCGTCATGGATTACGAACGTGCCCACCAGCCCTACCGTATCCCGGTGGGTGCATCGACCGGGAAGAAAGTTGCCGTGGTCGGTGCCGGCCCCGCGGGTCTGGCTGTCGCCGAAGAGCTGGTCAAGCAGGGCCATGCCGTCACTATCTTCGACTCCAAGCCTGCCCCGGGCGGTCTGCTGCTTTACGGCATCCCCAACTTCAAGCTGCCGAAGAACGTTGTCTGGGATAAGTGGAGCGATCTGGAACAGGCCGGAGTCAGGTTCGTCAGCAACACGTATATCGGTAAGGATAAGACCGTGGATGACCTGTACGCAGAAGGATTCGATGCAGTCTTCCTGGGGGTGGGCGCCGGCATCGACGCGAAAATGGAAAACACCCCCGGCACCGACCTGCCCGGAGTGTATGAGGCCACCGACTTCCTGATCCGTGGCAATGTGGATGCGAAGTACCTGCCAGTGGACAAACAAGAACCCCCGCAGGTCGGCCGGCGCGTGGTAGTGATTGGCGGCGGCGACACGGCCTCGGACTGCCTGCGCACCGCACTGCGCCTGGGTGCCGAGGAGGTTACTTGCCTGTACCGCCGTACGGAGAACGAAATGCCCGGCGGCAAGAAAGACCGCCAGATGGCTCAGGAGGAGGGTGCCAAATACCGTTTCCTGACCCAGCCGGTACGGTTCATCCCCGGGGAGGATGGGCACCTGACCGCTGTCGAGTGCCTCGAAATGGAATTAGGCGAACCGGATGCATCCGGGCGCCGTCGCCCGGTCCCGGTGGAGGGATCGAACTTCAGCGTGGCTGCCGATACAGCCATCCTGGCCCTGGGCTACTGGCCCGACCCGGTCATCGGGAAGACCACGCCGGACCTGGAAACCCACAACTGGGGTTTGATTAAAGTGGTGGATCCGGAGACCGGCGCCACCACCCGGCCGGGTGTCTTTTCTGGCGGCGATTGTGTGACCGGGCCATCCATCGTCGGCACGGCCATGGCTGCCGGGATCAAGGCCGCCAAAGCGATCGATGCTTACCTGAAGGAAAAGTAAGCCGAAAATTTTGTTATTTGTCATCCCAAGCCAGAAACTATACCCAGACTGGTTACAAATTGCGCTTTTTCAAAAGTTAGGGAGCGCAATTTGTGACCGTGGACATTATATAAGCCTCGGAAACGAGGCTTTTTTTGTTTGCATTGGAAGTATCTCCTTGATTTCAAGAAGTGGAAACACCGTGCTTCATTGTGAAGATACTTAAAGTGTTAGAAAGGGTGTGGAATCTTTTAGGAAAAATCGTCTCAATAGGCCTGAAAAGCATCAAGAGCGGCATTTCTGGGGGTTATAGAGAAGAACGTCTCCGAAAATTCTTTACACACCCTGTTCGAAATTGGATATTGAATATCGGGTTGTAAGACCATATAATGAGCATGATATCTGATTGCTCTTGGCAGTGTATTACATGGAGTGAAAAATAGGGGCACACCGCTGTACAATGCAATCCTTTTCTAATCGCCATAGGAGGATCACATGTTTGATAAATTAGCCGTCGATATAGCAAAGTACACCAAAGGGATAGACCCGCTCCCGCTGCATGACGCGTCCGTCCAGTTGGTGATCTTGAAGGTGGATGAGCTATTTCTGCAAAATGCAAGTGTCCTGGCAAAGACCGGCATGCCGATCGCGGCCTATCACTGGATCGATCCGACAGTGGATGCTGCTCAGCAAGTCGCCGACACTTTGAATATTCTTCGTTCGAGCAACTTGCCTGTGCTCGCGATCTTCGCTGATTTCGAGCAGTGGTGGTCGAAATGGGACGAATGGCATAAGGCCATCCAAAAAACGTTGGCCTGGAACCTGGTAAGCCGGTTCAATCCCAGCAAAATCTCGAACCATGCGAAGCAGGTCTTCGAGGGGTTTGCAGCGTCCGAATGGAAAACGTTCGGGTACACCAGGGCTTCTTTTGTCAATGAGTATGCGCCAGAGGCAGCGAGTTGGATACCCGGCTATCGCTGGTGGCTGGCGCACTATATTACCAGCGGCGAACAAACCCTGACCTGGACCGATCTTAAGGCCACGATCCTGCCCCTTGTGGACTTCTTCCCGGCCAGGCCTCCCGGCATCACAAGGGAGCAGGTGATCGGTCATCAATTTACAGGTGATGTGCTTTCCGTTCCGGGTTTATATGAAGATATTTATCGGACCAAATATTCAACGGCCGACATCAATCTTTTCGATGACCAATTTCTATTGGAGATCGGAGCGATTCCAACGCCTCGTGAATTGCCGGAGGTCTTGAAAGAAGCGATTGTGACAGCCTCCCCAACGCTCAACGTCCGTTCCGGACCAGCTATGTCTTTTCCGGTATTGTACAAATTGGCAAAAGGCGCGCCTGTCAAGATTACTGAGCTCCGGGAAGGCTGGGCGAAGCTCAGAGCTTTCGATGAAGAGTGGTGTAGCGCAGCGTATTTGCAATTTGTCTCTGAAGAGGGACCTGAGTCGCCTGGATCCGGGGAGCAACCAGAATCGTCCGAACCGCTCGAAGTCGATTTCCCGGGCGTCAAATATCACCGATTGCGCAGATTCAATGCGGATTGTCATGTTTTAGTCATCGAGATGGCCAACAAGCGTTTCCACGTTACGCCGTATACCGGTTTAAAGACCGTCAGCCAGATTGCTCAGAAGCTGGGCGCAAAAATCGTTGTGAATGGCGATGGTTGGGGGACCGTTGGCTATCCCAATTCGATTGCTGCTTCGGATGGAAAGATCGATCAGGCCAGACAATTTGGTTTTCGTCCCTGGATCAACATCGCGAAAGATAACAAAGTTTCATTCGACTCGAACTGGAGAAAATGGAAGAACAAAGTATATAACACGGTATCAGGCGACCGGTATATCATCAATCCGGATGGGAAGTATAACCAGAAAATTGTAGCCTACAATAAAGATCCGCGTACAGCGATCGGACTCACCCGGGACGATAAATTGATCCTGATCGTAGCCGATGGACGCACCAACAAAAGCGCTGGGCTTTCGTTCCGCGAATTAGGCTATCTGTTCGAGGAATTTGGCGCAAAAACGGCTATCAACCTGGATGGCGGCGGCTCATCTGCCTTATGGATCAATGACCGGATCGTCAATGTGCCCATCGACAATAATGTTCCAGGGCAGGAACGCGCAGTTGCCAACCACCTGTGCGTTTTCATCGGTTGAAATACCCGGAAGACGAGCATAGTAAAACGAGTTATTGGGAAAGGAGAAAACCCTATGGCAATCTCGAAATGGTGTATCGCATCCTACCCCCTGTATGATCAACCGGGAGGCAATAAACAAAACGTATTCATCACCGCGAAAAATGTCTACGAGGTCAGTAATGATCAACAGGTATTCCTCGGTAAAATTTGGTCCGAGGTGAAATTCGTAGACCGGAGTGGCGTTGAAAGAACAGGATGGGTGCAGGATGTCTATCTGGAAGACCTGATCGAAGATCCGAGTTCCCGAGGATTCGAGGTGCACATCCCCCATCCCACAGCGGATTCTACCGATGCCGCTCAATACTTGAAATGGGAAAAACCCAGACATGTCAATATGTGCGGCGAGTTGTGTGTTGCCTTTATCGGTGGCGATGATATCGAAACATTCCTGACGAAATGGAAGCAAATGAATGGGACGCTTTACAATGCGATCGTGCCAAACGACAGAAAAACTGGGACGGGTGAAGTCGATAACATGTTGAAGGTATATGGATATCCAGGTCCCAATTTGCGATTCGAGGCTGGATTGACGACGCCCGATACAGAATTCCGGCTCTCTCCCGGTCGTTTCCAGAAGATGCTTGCTACGCATTATCTGATTGCTGCGGTTCGAATCGACAATGTGGCTGGGAATATCGGGGATGGAGACGTCGGGCACTGGGTTGTCCTGGATAAGATCACCCCCTACGGGATTGATAAAGGCTGGGTCGAAATCTATAATCCATTTCCCAACAAACGGCAGACTTATTCCTATGATGAATTCATCCGGTCATGCAAAGCCGAAGGGTGGACCGGCTTGTGGGTTGATCGCAATACCCCGTTGCCCGGCGGCTGAAAAGGAGAGCGATCATGGCAACAAAAAAATGGATTATTGGACAGCCACGTTTCTATAAAGATATTCGAAAAGAGCCAAACAGTGAAACGTTTTCCGTAAACGAAGCAGATTACTTAAGAAATATCCCCTTGCGTTCTGTTGTCACGGTTCCGCCGAACCAGCGTAAAATCGTCGACAAAAAGGGCGCGTTGTGGTCTGAGGTCGTGTACAAAAACACAAAGGGCGATGATATTCACGGGTGGGTGAAGGATAATTACCTCGAAGATGTAATGGAAAACCCAAACTTCAAAGATGCGGAAGTACACATCCCCCATCCATCGACAGACCCCAACGATCCGCCCCAATTTTTGATGTGGGACTCGGAGACGGTCGTCAAGACGAACATGTGTGGCGAGTTGTGCGTTGCCTTCATCGGTGGAGATGACATCGAGACATTCCTGAAAAAATGGGAAGCGCATGACAATCTGTACTATCCATGGGCGGTAAAGGGAGATAGCAATAAACCGCTGCTTTGGTATCACCTCGATAAAATGCTGGAGGTGTATGGGTATCCCAGCCCCAACCTGAAATACAAGGACGGCTTGACAGATCCGGGGATTGGTTTCATGCCTACGCCCGCCCGGATCAAAAAGTTGCTCGAAACGCGGTTTTTGATCGCCCGTGTCCGGATCGATAGCAGCGGGAAGCTTGTAAGACAGGATGATACTCCCTGGGTAGGACATTGGGTTGTCCTGGATAAAGTCACTCCTTATGGTGTCAATCGCGGACGGGTCGAAATCTACAACCCATACCCCAACAGACGCGAAGAATATTCCTATGCAGATTTCATCAAGTCCTGTTCGCCGGGCTATTCGGGGTTATGGGTGAACCGTATCCCGCCCGGAGGCTGACGCACAATCAAGGCAAAACCATGTCATCCAACTCCTATCCCCCTTTCACCCGCCGTGATTTTCTCAAATGGACCGCTACACTTGCCGGAGGCTGCCTGCTGGTTGCCTGTGGACCGGTTCAAAAGCGTGTTACGCTGCCTGAAGGGCGATGGGCGTTTTGTCTGCACGATTACCAGCTTGCCGGGGTGTGGGGTCACGATTACAAATATCGCTCCTATCCCAAAAAGAAAGCCGTGCCCGAGACGGTCACAACGTATTTGAAAGATAAATTTGTGCCCTTGTCACCGGAGTGGCAATGGTTTTGGTACCGAAATCTGATCTACTGCGCGTTCGGTCACTTCGATGAAACGAAATTGGATCGGGAACAAAAGCGAGACATGCACAAGGCCTGGTTGTGGTTGGTCAAAGGCACGGAAATGGTCACAAACCGCCATGGGCCCGAATCGCACTGGGAAGTCATCACGGGTGAGAGTGAGAATGTCGGCCAGGATTATATCGCCCATGATGGCTTACTGGCTGGTGGGAACATCGTCCGAATCACAGGGGAAATGATCCGCAAAGGCGGCCAGGTTTTGTATCCCTTCGAGTCTCTGGATGGCTCGAAACCTCCCCCCGATATCAACGAAGTCAATGTGGAATCGCGACCAGACCTGCTTCACCGGGCGACGATCAGTCACTTCGAACAATTCGAGGACGGTACATTCAGGGTAGACCCTTTCCCGCACCTGGCGAAGTACAATGCACATACGGTCATTTTGAACATTTCCATCGGCCAAAATTATGTGCCTGCGAACAGGGTCGTGTTCCTGGATGGTTATCAAACGCCAAATCCATATAACCCGGAGCAGGTCATGAACTTTGCAGTCTAGATTGTGTGCGTAAAAGATGACCAGCTCTATGCACACTCCCCGCAGGGACGGTCCTCCCCTTGCGTGTCCTGCGTGGTTTTGGATTATACTTACTTCAGGAACCGGAAATAAAATGGGTTTCTGGCAATTGGCGCAGCGGGCATCGAGGTTTCAAAGCTTATGGGGAGTTTCGCTGCCAGAGGGGAGTTATCGTTGTTCAAGAAAGGAAGGGTAACCAATGAAAGCAGGTTCTCGCATTTTTGGGATGTTGGTCTGGCTGGGAGGCCTGGTCGTTGCCGGGACAGTGCTTTTGATGTTGACCGCGGCGCGCGTAGGCGAACATAAATCCAGCACGTATGGTTATGCCTATTACCTGTTTCAACAGGGGTGGGGTGGCGAGATCGGGATCGTGCCGCCTGCCTTTGCCCTCGAGCGGACCTATACTGAGTCCAAATATAACAAGGATGCAGGCCAGTATGAGGAAATCAAGAAAACCGAGAGCTATACCCTTGTCCCGCGTTCGATCGACATCGACACGGACCTGGTCTACGGGGAGAAAATCCGCAGCCTGTTGGTTTTCAATGCATTCGAGGTCCACAATCAAGAAATCTATGTAATTGTCAATACCACGGAGTATTCGGGCGCATTGCAGGTGAAAGTGACCAAGCCGGAGAACGCGAATTTGTTGTACGATTACACCATCGCGATTCCTGCGAAAGGAAATCTTGTGGTTCGCCCGGTGATGGACGGCTCGGTAGTCTTGCTCCCGGAAATGCAGGCGGGCGAGCAGGTCGAGATCATCGTTACCTACTCGACCAAGGGCATGGATATCTACAAATACAACCTTTCCGCCTATCAAAACAATGTCATCCAGAGGCTGACGGCAAAGATCAAACTCAATACGCGAGAGTATGCCATTTACCGGGAAGGCTTGCCGCACACGGAGGAAAAAATTGACGATGGCGCCATCCTGCAGTTCGATGTGAACGATTTTTCCACCACGCAGGATATGGGTGTGGCGTTCCTCGAAAAGCAGATGTACCTCGACCAGATCCAGAGCCTGATGAATTACTCGCCAGTTTCCCTGGCGCTCTTCCTGGTGGTGATCTTCTTCTTCTCACAGATCTTTGCCGTAAAATTCAATCCCTTCCACTACCTCT
Source organism: Anaerolineales bacterium (assembly GCA_034435215.1). Lineage (GTDB taxonomy): Bacteria > Chloroflexota > Anaerolineae > Anaerolineales > Villigracilaceae > JAABUE01. The sequence goes on along the minus strand of DAOTXM010000474.1, from coordinate 3,048 downwards.
TCCTGGGCGCGGTCGATGTGTTCTATTATCTGTTCGTTGCCTATCTCATCCGCTTTTTCAGTGTCATCCCGACCTTTGCGATTGCGATCGCACTCACGGCTGCCATGTTCTTCCTGTACTGCCCGAACGTGTTCGGCTGGTGCTTTGCCCTGCGGGTCGCGGGCGTGTACCTCTTCGTGCTGACCGTCATCTTCTCGTTGATCTTCATGCTGCCCATCTTCCGCGGCTTGATGTTCGTCATCCTGGTCTTCGCGGTCTTCCTGTCGCTGATGATCTTCATCAGCCGCTCGGACCTGTCGAAGTGGCCGATCGTGAGCGAGGAGGAAACGGCTTGATGGGAATTCGTGTTTGAACCACGAAGATACCAAGAAACAGTGAATTTCTCAGCAGGCAAAAAATAAAAAACTGCGCCTGGACTTCGGGCGCAGTTGTGTTTTCCATCTTACTTGAATATCACTCACTCTTTCTTCTCGCTGCTCTTACTTTCTGATTTGGCGCTTTCTGTCTTCGCCTTGCTCTCGGATTTCTCAGAAGCGCTGCTTTCTTCTTTCTTGGAGTCGACAACCCGGAAGTCGACCTGTGGTCGGTGGCGTAGAAACCGGAACTTTTGAATACCACACCCGCCGTCCCAATCACTCTGCGCAGCGTGTTTTTATTGCACTCCGGGCAGCTTACTGTCCGAGTATCTTATTCCAATCCAGCATCGGTTTCAGATGCTCGGCGGGAACCTGACCCTCGGGGATATATCCCACAAACGAGCGATTGTATTGATCTTCCGTGCCGTCTGAAAGATGCCAGCGCAGCGGCATTTTGTTCATCCCAACCGCGGAGGTGGCGCGATCGCCGCCCGGCAGCGCGGTCTCGAAGGTGAGCACCATCATGCCGTCGGCGGTTTCCGCCACCTCAGCTACCGTCGCTTCGTGGATCCAGCGCAGCCATTGGTTCTCGACCACTTTCTGGTTATCAGGCATGATGGTCGTGCGAGAACGCGTGATCACTGCGCCGATCTTGTACACCCATCCGCTATCCTTTGCCTGCTTTATCTTCTTTATCTTGTTTGTCTTCTTCTTATTGAATTCAACAGGCAGCAGGCCAACCTTTTGTTTTGTCTCGATCCACTTTGCGATCCGCCACTCCGATGGAATCATTTTTGAAAGATCGACAAAGCGCAGCCACAGGATGCTCGCGCCCGGGGTGTAATCCTTTTCCGAGGTTGGCCTGACGAAATAGGCGCCGGGCAATTTGTCTTCCGCAGCCAGATACCACTTAGGCCTGGCCGCCAGCCCGCCGGGAGGAAGATGTCCGCGGACGTGCTGGCAATGCTCCGCAGCTTCGTTGCACACAAGGCGCGTGACGATCAATTCGAGCGTGCGTCCATGTTCTTCGCGCCAGGCGGATGGATCGTAATTCTCCCAGGCATTCATCATCGCGCGAATATCGTTGCTCTGCTGCGTGTTGCGCTCATCCACTTCCTGCGTTGTGAGTTTTTCCCAATCCAGGTCGGAGACTTCGGTCACGCGCAGCGGCGTCAATTCGACGATTTCCTTCCAGGCCCAGCTCGGGAATTCTCCTTTCATCGAGCGCAAGATATCCAGCACTTCCTTGTCGGGTTTGCTCATGATCTCGTAAGCATCCTCGGCCTTGCGTAAATCTGTCAATCCCTGGCGGCGTGTCTCGGGGCTGCTGGCTTTGAGATTGGGCAGGTACCAGCCGATCTTGTCCCGCCACCCCTTTTCCTGTGCTCTGGCCAGTTTTGACTTCGAACCCCCGTCCGGTGTTTCATAGGCTGCGACCTTTTCCTGGCAAAGTTTTTCAACCGTTGCATCGCTCAGTGTTTGGATCTCCTCTTCGATTTTTAGAGCACGAAGCCTGACCAGCAGATCCCTGGGATCGGCCCACGAGTAGTGTGCGCTGGTGTAGCGCATGCCTGAAAAATGCACTACCATGTATTGCAGCCATGCAGGGAATCGCTTCGGTTCCTTTTGGAAACGCTGACTGATCATATCCAATAATTCATATTGATTTTTCTGTGCGATGGACTTTGTGTATTCCTCGACTTTCCAATAAGCAATATCCCGGATGGAGACTTGCTGTTCAGGCGGATACTGGGCAAGAAACTCCGTTTCGGTCATCCCCTCCGGTATCTGCCCCCGCTTTTGCATCCAGTACCAATCAAGTTTCCGCTTTTCGATTTTGTCATAGGTGGCGAGGAACACGCGCAGTTTATCCATCTCCTGCTCAGCCATCGGTAGTGTTGTGCTTTCTTTAAATTTCAATTCCTCGCCCTCTGGAATGTACTTGGGATGAGCGGGATCCATCGCCTCATGCCTGCGATTGCGCGATGTGATCCAGTCGCGGATGCCGTTGCAGTGCCGCGTCCAGTATGAGATTACGCCTTCGACAAAACTGCGCTCGCCACGGATATCCTTGGGCCAACTCGTGAATAAATCATGGAGTTTATTGATCTCGGCCAGCTCCGTTTCATCGACCGGCTGGAAATTGGAATAATCCCCACGGACATCCTTTTTCAAGAAATAATCGCGCAGCAAGGTGTATTCCTTTTGAGCCGCAACTGCGTTTGATTCCCAAGCCTTTTTATATGCGTACACTTCGTTTGTCAGGGTGTTGATATCCTTATCCTTGTATTGTGACCAGACATCAACTTCCTGGTAATATATGAGAAAGTCACGTAGCTTTACCTCGCGCATGGGATAGATGGTTTTGCATAAAAACTCATTTTGCCATTGGAAGTAGGGCTTCGTGATAGCAGGCTCGGGTTTCGGCGCCGTGAGCGCTTCTTCGAACGTGCTTGCAAAAGTGTGCGGTAATGCCAGACCCCCGATCATCAAGGAACAAAATTTCAGAAAATCACGCCGTGAGACTCTTTGAACGGCTATTATGGCTTTTTGCTCATTGGGATAGTCTCCCTGTTGGGTGCGGTTAGCATCGAATGGGGACGAAGGTGAGCAGATCTTTAACAGTCCAAACATGATCAGTGAGCTGGGCAGCCATAGCAGGCGTTCTCTCATGCCATTTGCGTCCTGGAAG
>DAOTXM010000473.1:0-27982 GCA_034435215.1 Anaerolineales bacterium | reverse complement strand
CTTCCAGGACGCAAATGGCATGAGAGAACGCCTGCTATGGCTGCCCAGCTCACTGATCATGTTTGGACTGTTAAAGATCTGCTCACCTTCGTCCCCATTCGATGCTAACCGCACCCAACAGGGAGACTATCCCCACTGAGCGTGTAGGAAATCCAGATTCCCGTCGGTGCGGTATTGGAAGAGATGGCCGAGGATGAACCACAGGTTGGAGTCCACAGAGCCGGCATTGGTGTGGTCGAGGCGTCCTGTCGCCACGCTGACGTTGTTGGGAATCGCGCCCAGTTCGGATTGTTGCGAGGCCAGGGTACGCAGGGAAACCATCAAGCAATTCTCGTGCCCTGGCGAGAGCAGCGCGCCCAGAGAAGTGATGACGCTGTCTCGCGCCCAGACGTGGGGGTAGCCCTCCGGCGAGGCCATCAGCCCAATCGGGCTGCACTCGCTTCGCAGAATGGCCTGGGCTTTCTCATAAGCGATGTCAATCAATCTTGCCATGGGTCTTCCTCCGCTACAACATTGCTTCCAACGTTGCGCGACGGTCGGTAAAGGCGGCATCATGTTGCAGCGGGATACACTCTTGCAGGCTGCGCTTCTGCTGAATCAGCAACACTGCAAAAGCCAGGCAGGTGGCTTCTCCGCACTGGCCACAATTGGAACGCGGCAACAATTCCCAGATGTCCAGGTGACGCGGGGCGCGTTTCTTGGCGGTCATGGCAGTCAATTCGGCGCGTTTTTCCCAAACTGTGTTGACCGCCTCTTTGAGCGCATCGAATAAGTCCAACCCTTCAGCGGTATCCACGACTTGCGTAATGTAAACTTTGTCGCTGTACAAGGTCATGAAACCATGCGGGCGGCGAAAGGTCAGCGTCAGGGTTTCGGGGTTCCAGGCGATGATACCCGGCAGGGTGGCAAGGTAGGGAAGGACATCATCCAGCGGGCGGTCCGGCTTACCGATGACGATGATCCGGCCCGGTTCGGCCAGGCAGGGAAGAGTTTTGGTAAGCGTAATGGAATCGAGGTACGAAGTCATTGTTGAGTTCTCATATTTTCTCACAGACAAACGTAACGTGATATGTGCTTTTTAATTGCTGGCAGTTCTCACAATGAGGTGCTAGCAACGCTGGCAACTTATTATGAAATCCACCATCCAGGTGTCTGGTGATATCGCGGCCAGCATCGTTCAACTCTGTGATTACAACTGCCCCGCGAGCGGCGCAAACGCGGAACATTTCCTTGACAACCGAGCGGGCGTCTGCCGCATGACAGAGTGCATCAAAGGCAGTAACGACGCGATAGGTGTTATCTGCGAAAGGGAGCTGAGCCGCGTCCGCCTGGCGCACTTCCAGGTTGGAGTTCGGATTTCCGGCAGCACGTTCCTGCGCAAAACGGACCGCGCTGGAAGCGTGGTCTACCGCCATGACAGACAATCCATTTTGCGCCAGTACCACTGCCAGGCAGGCGCAAGCCCCGGTACCCACGTCCAGCGCTGGGCCGCCATATTTCCCAGCCAGATCGGCTACTTGTCCACGAACGAGCGTGGGGTCATAGCCCGCCTCATCCAAGACCTGCTGGGTTTCCAGAATTTGTTCTTTCAAAGCGGCGACAATGTTTTCAGAGATTGGTTCCATGTTTAGAGCGTTCCTGTTTGTTTTGCAGCGCAAGCCACATGCGCTCCGGCGTGACCGGGATCTCGTCCATCCAGATGCCCGTGGCGTCGTGAATGGCGGCCAGGATGGCCGGAGCCAGCGGCAGGAAGGGCGGCTCGCCCACGCCGCGCGCGCCCCAGGGACCGCGCGGATCGGGCACTTCCACGATGACTGGCTCGACTTCATCGGGAACGTCCAGCACGGTCGGGATGAGATAAGTGCTCAACTGGTCGGTCAGCACATAGCCATCCTTCATCTGAAAGTTCTCCATCAGGGCATAGCCCTGCGCCTGGGCAATTGCGCCTTCGATCTGTCCCTCCACCAGTTGCGGATTGATGGCCTGCCCGACATCATCGGCAGAAACAACCCGCCTCAAGCGCACGATGCCAGTCTCGGTATCGATCTCCACTTCCACTGCCTGGGCGGCGTAGGCGTAGGCAAAGTTGGGCATGGATTGGCCGGTTTCTTTGGTGAAGGGTGTGGTCTGCGGAGCCAGGTACTTGTATTCGCCCACCGCCGGGCGTTCCTCCGCCTGCCATTTTTCCAGCGCCGCCTGCGCCGCGCCGCGAATGGCGTTGCCGGCCATGAAGGTCATGCGCGAGGCCGAGACGCTGCCGGAGTTGCCCATCGTGGCTGTGTCCGAAGCGAAAAGCGTCACCTTATCCAGGGGTACGCCCACTGCCTCCGCGACCATCTGTGCCATCACGGTATGCGAACCCTGTCCCACGTCCGCCCCGGCGTGAAAAGCGACCACGCGCTCGATCTCCCGCCCGCCATGCAACTCCACTTTTGCCCAGCAGTTTTCCTGGTATCCAAAACTAAAGCCGATATTTTTGAATCCAGCCGCGAACCCGCGCCCGCGCAGGACTGACCGCTCACTGCTCACTGACAACCCTTCGACTGCGCTCAGGGCAGGCTGTTTACTGGACTCGACTCTTTCCCAGCCTCGGCTTGTCTTCTGCCATCCGGCCTTTTGCGCGGCTGTTTCGATCACCTGCCCGATGCTGACCGTCCCTGGAGGCGCGGTGCCGACGCCGAGCGTTTCACCTTCCTTGAGCGCGTTCCTCATCCGAAACTCGACCGGGTCCATGCCGAGAGCATCTGCCAGTTTGTTCATTTGCATTTCAGCGATGAAGTTGCCCTGCGGCGCGCCGAATCCGCGGAACGCGCCGGTGGGGATATTATTGGTGTATACCGCGTAGGTATCCACTTTGACATGCGGAATGAAATAGGGACCGGTGCAGACGACAGTTGCATTGCCCATTACCTTGTTGCTGGTGTAGAGATACGCGCCTGCGTCGGCGATGATCTCCATCTCGGCGGCGGTCAGTTTGCCTGCGCGCGTTGCGCCCCACTTTGCCCGCATGATGACTGGATGGCGCTTGCAGTGCCCGAGGATAGATTCGCGGCGGCTCCAGACGATTTTCACCGGCCGCTTGAGCTTCCAAGCCGCCAGCGCCAGCACGATCTGCACCGACATATCCTCGCGCCCGCCAAACGCGCCGCCGATGGCCGGGTAGATGACGCGTACCTGTTCTTCGGGCAAATTCAAAGCATGGGCGATCTGCGCCCGGTCGGTGTGCGGCCACTGCCCGCCGCATTGCACTGTGACGCGACCATCTTCGTCAATATATGCCAATCCTGCCTCAGGCTGCAGATAGGCGTGTTCCTGGAACGGCAGGCGGTATTCAGACTCAATGATGACATCCGCTTGGGCAAACCCGGATTCCACATCGCCCTTGCGGATTTTGTAATGCACACAGATATTCGAGCCGTCCAACTCCGGGTGGATGAGCGGCGCTTCGGAGCGCATGGCAGCCAGCGGGTCCGTAACGACCGGCAAGTCCTCGAACTCGACCTCGATCAGGTCACGCGCGGCGTCCGCAGCCTCTTCCGTCTCGGCGACGATCAGGGCAATCTGGTCCCCGACAAAGCGGACGACATCAGCCCTCACCCCCGGCTCCTCTCCCGCAGGGAGAGGGGAGAGTCCACACAGCACTGGCTGGTCGGGTTTCTGCAAGCCATATTCATTCACGGGCACATCTTTAGAAGTAAACACCGCCGCCACGCCCGGATAAGCATCAGCCTTTGATGTGTCCAGCCGCGTGATGCGTGCATGAGGGCGCTCCGCAAAGAGAATTTTCATGTGCAGCATGCCCGGCATGGAAAGATCGCCGGGGAAGAGCGCCTGCCCGGTGACTTTGCCCTGCGCGTCCACGCGGGCGGTTGATTTTCCAATTACGTTGAATTTGTCTTCGTTCATTCGTTCCTCCAAACCATCAGGCGTTCAACAGAATGAAGACACGCTGGATCGCCAGCAGAACCAGCGCAACTGCAAAGATTCGGGTCAGCGTCTTGCTCTTGACGCGCTTGGCGGTGAACATGCTTCCATAGTACGCGCCAACGGTCGCGGTGACGCTGGTCATGCCCACCATCACCCAGTCGAACTGCGCGTCTGCCAGATGCGCGATAAAGGCGGAGAACGATGGCAGGGTGACGATGACGCTGTTGGTCGCCGCGGCGATGCGGGCTGCATATCCAAGCATGACCAAAGCGGGCATCATCAGAAAGCCGGGTCCTACGCCGAGAAATCCCGCGAAGACACCAATGACCGCGCTCAACAATCCGCCTTTGACTCGCGTGCGATCCGTGACTGTTGTTGCTTCGCGGCTGTCATCCTGCTTGGGGGCAAATGCCATGCGATAGGCAAGGAACAGCAAGACGCCCACATAGATCCACCAAACAACGATTGTTGGGACAAAGCGCAGAATCCACACGCCGAGGGGCGCGACCAGCGTGGTAATCGCCAGCAATGGTACGGCAGTTCGCCAATCCACCATCCTCGAGCGGGTAAAAGCGACCGCGCTGCTGATGGCAGTCAGGCCGTTCAACAACAGGCTCCAGGGCATGATGGCGTGCTTCAAGTCAAAGCCAAACATTCCCAACACCGGGGTAGAGATAAAGGCCACGCCTAATCCCAGCATCCCGGAAATGAACGACAGAATGAACAACAAGATCGGAAAGACAAGATAGCCCACGGTGACCTTCCTTTTTCATTTAATCGATCACCTTTGCGCAGGTTAAGTGATTTCACAAAGCCTCCTCGCTTGTGTACCAATCCATTCGGGTCAATGGCAGGCCGCTGCGCCCGTCCTTGCCGGGGCGCACGAGCAGCGCTTGGTGAACGTTGAGCCGCCCAACGTCGAAGCCGTAGGCCGATCCAGACATGAACAAACGCCAGACGCGGTAGGTTGGCTCGTCCACATACTGCAAAGCCTGGTCGTGATGTTCTTCCAGGCGTTTCACCCACTGTCGCAGGGTCAGCATGTAATGTTCGCGCAGGCTTTCCACGTCACGGACTTCGAAACCAGCCTCCTCTGCGGCATTGAGCGAGGCGCTGATGGGAGTCAATTCGCCATCCGGGAAGACATAGGCGTCTGAGAAGGAACGTTCGTTGTGCGGGGGCGTATCGAAGCGCCGGGTAATGCCGTGGTTGAGGAAGACTCCGCCGGGTTTGAGCAAGTCCCAGGCGTGAGAAAAGTAAGTAGGCAGTATTTTTTCGCCCACATGCTCGAACATACCCACACTGGCGAGAGCATCATAACTGCCCGCTTCATTCACCTCGCGGTAATCGCGCACTAGCACGCGGCAGCGGTCAGATAATCCAGCGGCGGCGATGCGAGCGTTTGCCAGGTCGGCCTGCGGCTGGCTGAGGGTGATGCCGGTGGCATCCACGCCGTAATACTGCGCGGCATGGATGACCAGTCCACCCCAACCGCAGCCAATATCCAGCAGGCGCTGGCCGGGGCGCAGGCGCAGTTTGCGGCAGATGTAGTCCAATTTTCGTTCCTGGGCAATGTCCAGCGCTTCGCCGGGTGTCTGGAAGTAGGCGCAGGAATAGACCAGGTTCTTATCGAGGAAGAGAGCATAGAAATCGTTGGAGACATCGTAGTGATAGGTGACGGCCTGCCGGTCCCGATCTATCGAATGGCGTTTGCCCTTCAAGGCCGCAGGCCCCCGCCGGGACTGCTGGCGTTCCGGCCCGCCGGGCAGGCGCATCAGGTCCCGCGCGGCGCGCAGTTTTTGCAAGACACCGCTGACATCCTGCGCCAGATCATCAGCCAGACCGAAAACGGCTTCCAGGTTTCCCTCCACATCGAAATCGTCGTAGAGATAGGCTTCTCCCAGTCCCACTTCTGTGCCTGGTAGCAGCATGCTGCGCAGCGCGCCGGGATGGTTTAGCACCAGCGTTGTTGAGCGCTGGTCATCGTCAGGCCAGAGCGCGCCATCCCACAGACGGACACTCACATTATGCAAAACTGTATCGTTGAATAAATCGCGAAGCAAACCGAGCGTTATTTCAACGGCTCGCTCCGTGGTGTCAATTTGACTGCTGGTCATCGGAACCTCCTTCCCGGTTGAAAACCTGCAAGGCTATTTTCCCGGCGGGTATTTTGAATCGCGCCAGGATTTCGCCGCAGCATTCGGTTACGCAGGCCGGATTGGCGCGGTAGAACACATATTTCCCTTCGCGTCGTGCCGTCACCAGGTTTGCGCGCCTCAGCAAAGCCAGGTGATGTGAAATGGTCGGCTGTGTCAGATCAAGCTGTGCAACGATGTCGTTTTCATTCATTTCGCCCGCCTGCAACAGCGATAAGATGCGCTGGCGTGTCTCGTCAGCAATTGCTTTCAAGAAGTCGTCAAAGTCACAGCACGTTACCCGGCTCACACCTTTTCTCCTGGCGGTTCGGTTGTCGCTCTAAAATATTAGTTCAATATATATTGAATTATATTGCGATAGGCATCAGCTTGTCATGTAATGCTTGTCATCAATTCCAGATGACACACGGTCTACAAGAACATATTTTTCGGCGCTTCAGGTCCCTCAATCTCAGTGGGAGTGAGGATGTTGATGGCTATGTTCATGCTCATGATCATGTGCATGCTCGTGCTGATGCGCGGGACCGTGATCATAAATGCTGGATTCTTCCTGGATTGTCGCGATGCTTGGCCTCTCGGATGCCTCCAGCGTGACTACATGCTTGACCGCGTCCACCGCAACGATCCTGCCCACGACCCGCAGCGGCTCTTTCAGGAACCAGCGCAGGACGACCTCCTCGCCCTCCTGGGTTACATACAGCACATCATCGGCGATTTTCTCTGTTTGACCATCTGGATAACGCGCCCACACATCTGACTCACACATCTTCTGACTCCTTCCATCTCTTTCCAACATCGCTTCGGCAGCCCGGACAAAGGGCCTGCTGCGCGAACCCAATCAGTTCTATCAGCCTTGGGATGGACACCTCATCCGTCTGCTCTGTCGTTGTTTTCAGGCAATCGCTCAGCAAGGCTGCAATGGACCGTTTGCCCAAATGCCTTGCCCGCAGCAAAGCCCGCATGGCAGGGATGGCATCCCCGTTGGCGGTCAGCTCGTGCGCCCGCTCGGTCTCTGCGAGCATGGTGTGTAAATGCTGGAGCGTTTCGCTTCGTTGCGTGTTTTTCATCGTTGTAACCATCCAGACCCTAAAGGTCTTTCCCGTAAAATGGCAGGTTGGTCTGGTAGAAAGTTCATACTTGAAGAGCACATTCCTTTGCAGAGGAGACCTTTAGAGAGTGTCTGAAAACTAATTTATGGACCACAGATAAACACAGATGAAGATGATTTTTTGATTTTTCGGGATGGGTTTATCAGGCAATCTCTATTTATCCGCGTTTATCTGTGGTGAATTCAAACTTTTCAGACACTTTCTTAGGGTCTCGGCATCCTTAATTCACGTTCTGGCGCAAATCGCCCGTCTCGCTTGTCGAAGGCAGGACGCCAGCCAGTTGACGGCGGCGCGTCTCCAGTTCGTGGCGGGTTCGTTGGGTCACTGCATACCGAGCAATCACTTCCTGCGCAGCGCGGCGGTCGGGCAGGTGGATTGCCTGGTTGGGGCAGAGCGTGGCGCAGGTGGTGCAGCCCACGATGCAGCGCTGAGGCGCAGCGGCGAAGGCAAGGTTCAACTCAAAATCAAAGGCCAGCGCTTCGCTTGGGCAGGAGGTGACGCACAGCCCGCAGCCATTACATTTGCAAGATTCGACCAGCGGCTGCCAGCAGATTTCCTCGCGCGGGACACCGTGCCAGGGTTTGGCGTGATGATTCCCGTTCATGGCAATTCCCTTCCGGCGGCGAAACGCCGCTCGTTCAGTTGGCATGGTCGAGCGCCGCCCGGTACCAGCCGATGACTTCTTCCTTCTTGGGAATCCGCCCGGCGCAGACCACTCTCTCGTTCACCACCAGGGCCGGGGTGAACAAAATCGGATAGCGCTCGATTTCGAGGATATCCTCGATGTGTTCGAGCGTGGCTTCCAGGTCGGGGCGTTCGTTGAGCAGTGTTTCCATGGCAGCCGCGGCGGCCCGCTCCACGGCATAGCACTTGGCGCAACCCGGTCCCAGCACTTTGATATCCAGCATATCATTCTCCTTTCTGGTTTTCCGGCACGCGGATGCCCTTCTTTTCACACGAAATGCAAACTTCGGTCTTGCGGTTCGTCCAATAAACCAGTCCGCAGCCAGGACAGGTCACCTTGCGCAGGCCGCTGACCTTCTCCACCGGTTTGGGGCGTAATTCGGGCGGCAGATCGGCGAAAGGATCCCGTACACAGGTGCAGACTGGTTTTGACGGGTTCTGTTTCTTCTCATCCATACTCACGTCTCCTTCTGGAGGGGATGCGAATGCACCCACCAAGCCACACCCAGCAGCCCCGGCCCGGCGTGTGCCCCAATGACCGGTGTCAGTTCCGTGACGAAATGTTCGACTGGCCGGAAGAGGGACAGAAGCTTTTTTTCCAGCGCGGCCGCCTCCTCAAAAGCGTCTGTATGTGCCACAGCCAGCGAAAAGCCCTCGGCGGGTAGTTTTTCCCTGAGCCAGTCGAGCATGCGCTCGATGGCTTTCGTTTTAGTGCGCGCCGCACCAATCAGGCGGATTTGTCCTTCGTGGATGTACAGGATGGGATAGAGACGCAAAGCGGATTGCAGCCAGCGGTTCAGGTACGCGGCGCGTCCGCCCTCGATCAGATGCTTGACCGTGTCCAGCACACCGACGAAGCCTGTGTTCTTCTGCGCCTCCTGGATGACTGTCAGGATGGTCTCCAAATCGGCGCCCACAGCGACAGCGCGCGCCGCGGCCAGGGCGACAAATCCCTGCGCCGGGCCGGCCGTGCGGCTGTCCACCACCTCGGCCAGGAAGATATCGGCGGCCATTGCCGCCCCCAAGCGGGCCGCTTCCCAGGTCTGGGTCAGCTCCTGTGGGGGCGTAATCACTACGCCAGAGCGATGTGTCTTTGCTAGTTGCTGATAAACTGCTGCGAACTCACCCGGCGAGGGGGCAGAGGTCTTGGGGGAGAAGCCATCCTGGCGCAGACGCCGATAATACTGGCGCGGATCAATATCCATGCTGTCACGGTACACGCCCTCTGGCAGGATCAACGCCAGCGGCACCATGTGAATTTGCTCACGACGGCGCAATTCGAGAGGCAGGGAGGCAATGCTATCCGTGATAACGGCCACGCGCTCTTTTTTCGCTGCCTCGTCTTTGGGCGAGAGCCAGTAGGCCAGCAGGCGTTTTTTGTCGGCGCGCTCGCGCCAGTCGAGGATGGCCTGCGGGATGGTGCATAGTCCCATCGTGACGAGCAACACAAGGGGTGCCAGGACGACGATCAGCGGGCGGCCGCGCCACAGGTTCAGACCAATCAGCAGGCTCAGGCTGACCAGCGCCCCGGTCACGGCGCTGCCGGTGATGACCAGATACACTAGTCCAAGAATAGGCAGGACGAGCAGTGTCTCGAAAGGCGTGAAGACCAGCAACGCCCCCAGCGAGGCGGCCAGTCCCTTCCCGCCTCGGAAGCGGAAGTAAAGCGGGTAACTATGGCCAACCACCGCCGCCATTGCCCCACCCAACGCGCAAGCGTCGCTCAACCTCATCAGGTGGGCAACGAAGACTGGCAGGGCACCTTTCGAGAAATCAGCCACGCTGACCACCGCGGCCGGGAGAAGACCAACACTGCGCGCTACGTTGGCCGCACCGGCGTTGCGATTGCCAAGCGTGCGGATATCCTTCCCCGTCCACAACCGTGTGACCAGAATCGCCGAGGAGACTGATCCCAACAGGTAACTGACCAGGATCAGCAAGGGACAAAAGACAGGGGTTGTCATCGTCTGCCTCCTTTTCCATTACGTGAGCAACCGCATCAGGCTCTCGCGGGTCAAAAGGTCAGGGCGCGCGGCGGGATCCAGGAAAGGACGGACATCATCCGCGACGCGTTCCCATTTGGCGCTCTCCAGTCGCTGGCGTAGGGCAACGCGCCAGTTCTCCTCGTTCAACAGATCGTCCATCCAGCCAGTTTGCCTCAGAGCGTTGTTGAGCAGCGTCAGGTTGGGGGGAGGCCAGGCCGGGTCGCTGAGATACCAAAGCAGATCGTAGAGGTCGCGGCCCTTGAGGTACGGACGCTGAAAGATGGCGTGTAACTTGCCAGCCAGCAACGAGGCGCGGTCGTGATGCTGGAGTTGCAGCAGGACGTGGCGGCGGACAACGGTCGTGCTCAATCCTGCGCCGGCGGGCGGGTTCGTATCCACCTCAATTTTGACGGCAAGAACCTCGCTGCGATGCGTCGAGAGAGCCAGTTCATAGAGCAGGCCTGGGAAACGGATGAATGCGCTGTGCACGGTTTTCTGATCGTTCACCTTGAGTTCGAGCGAATAGCCTTCGGCGGTCAGCTCACGTTGAATGGATTTCAGATAAGCGCGAAAATCGTAACGCGACCTATCTTTCTCCAGCGCAAAATCCAAGTCTTCGGAATAGCGAGCGGTGGCATATAGGAAACGCAACGCGGTGCCGCCGTGAAAGGCAAGCGGGATCATCGCGCCGGCGCGTTGAAGCGCGCCCAGGATGCGCGCCTGGAGGTACTCGCGGATGAGGTTGCGCACCTGCACAGGCGTTGGAGATTTTTGGACAAGTTTGGCCAGGTAGTCTTTCACAGCGTTTTGTACTCTTCTGCCTCGGCGCGAGCCAGTTCGTCAATGTGTTGGGCGGCGCGCTTCAATTTGGGACGTCCAATCCGCTCCGCCAAGGCAGCCAGGGCGTTCAGGTCGAGGCGTTCCAGGTTCTGCAGGCGCAGTTCACACACATACGCGGGCGAGTCGGCACCGGGGTACAGATAAATCAAATCCAGCAGGGCCTTTTCTGGCGTGGCGAGAAACGCCCGTGCGTCACCGCCCAGATTTACGAGACGGTAGCCGAACAGCAGGTCTGCTTTGATGTGGCGAAACTCGAAGGCGCCAAATGGAATTTCCCACCGCCCCGGCCGATCGGTGGTGACACTGACGATTACCGGCACGGTTTCGGGGATGAGACCGTAATGCGCCAGGGCGGATTGACAACTCACATAGGAGCCTCGTACCATGCGATTGGCCAGGAGGAAAGGATGCGGCCTGACCTTCTGAAACGGCGGAGCCAGAGAATACAGGCCGCGCCGTAACTGATAGAGTCGCCCGGCTTTCACCCAGCGCGACAACTGACGGCGCACATCGTCCGGGTCGGTCTCTCCGGCCAGCAGGAAACCGGTCTCGAAAACAGGTTCATCGCCTACGAGTTCGACCAAATTCCTAAATTCCATAGCAATATTTTGCCATAAATGGCAAGTTAATGCAATAAAAACTACAACCCAATCGCGGGCGCTTCGATGACGATCTCCTCCAGCGCGGCACGTTTCTCTGTGTATTGCGGTTCGGCGAGCGGCGGACAGTCGGCAATCTTCTTCTGCGAGACTGCCAACTTCAACGCGAACGAGTAACAGGTCGGCTCACCACATTGCTTGCAGTTGGTGTTGGGAAGCAGTTTGTAAATCGCCATTGGCGTCGGACGCTGGCGGGTGGTGGTATCGGGTGTGATCTCGGCGCGGCGCTCCCAGGTGCGGTTGATCAAGTCGATTAGCCCGCGCAATTCCTTCTCTGCGCCGTCACGGTCTTCGGCATTGGAGGTTGCCACCTCATAGGCGTGGAAAGCGATGTTGTGCCCACCCTTCTTCCAGGTTAGCGCGTTGGCGGCGGGATGATAGACCGCGCCACGTAGTGTTGCATTTAGGTACGGCAGAACTTCTGATATATCGACAATCAGACGCGCCACCGCCGCGTAGCGTTCCGCGCCTGGCTCGCAGGGTGGGGTGAATACTTCGACATCATATTTTTCGATCAGCATAGGAGCATCCCTCACTCGATGCGCCGCGATAAAGTGTATACGGCCAATGAAAATAATACCACGCTGAAACCTGCCAGTGCGCCCAGGTCGAGCGCGGTAGTTGCCCACGAGCCTCCCGAAAGCGCGGCGCGCAAGGTCTCCACTGAGTAGGTCAGCGGCAGGCAGCGGGCAATGGCTTGCAACCAAACGGGGAACGACTCCACCGGCACGAACACCCCGCCCAGGAACATCATCGGGAAGCGGATGAAATTTGCCAGGGTCTGCGCCTCGAAGACCTCGCGCACCGCCACCGAGACGTACGCGCCCAGCGCGGAGAAAGCCGTGGCCGAGAGCAAAAGCGCGAGAAGCAGGAGCAGCCAATTCGTCCCGCTCGAACCGAAGACGGCCAGCGAAATCGCCAACACCACGAGAGTCACCGTCAGGCCGAAGGTCATCCCGCCCAACAGTTTTCCCGCCAGCAAGGCAGGCAGGCGGATGGGAGCAAGCAGCAAGCGTTCCAGCGAGCCGAGCCGCCGCTCGAAGACGATGACAATGGCTTCCATCGAACTCGTCCCAAAGAGAACCGTCAGCGCCAGCAATCCAGGCACCAGGGCGCGCAGGTCGCCAGGGTTACGAATGGCAAAGGCCAGGATGAAAGCAAACGGGAACAGGATGCCCCAACTGATGTTGGGCGGCTTGAAGTAATACGCTTTCAAATCTTTCAACGCGATGTAGAACATGCCGCGCAGGTCATCCGCCAGCATTGCCGCCTCCTTCGCCTCCGCTCAGGACAAATCCTTTGCCGCCTTTCTCAGATAACATCACCTCAGCGCTCAGCCCAGTGAGTCGGACGAACACATCCTCCAACGAGGGGCGCAGGGTATCTATCGAAAGGACGCGCCTTCCATCGGCCTCCTGTAACAACTGTCGAACGGCGGATTCGACGCCGTCTTCGCATTCGACCCGTCTTTTCTCCGATTGACCGTTTTCGCCCACCAGCGTCATCTCGACAATGGTCTTGCGCTGCGCCCCGGACCTCAGGCCCGCCACGGTGTCGAGAGCGACGATCTTCCCCTTCACGATGATGGCAACACGGTCGCACAACCGTTCGGCCTCCTCAAGGTAGTGGGTTGTCAGGAAGATAGTCACGCCCTCGTCGCGCAGAGCGGCGATCATCCCCCGCAGGCCGCGGGCGCTCATCACATCCAGGCCGGTGGTGGGTTCATCGAGGAAGACCAGAGGCGGACGGTGCGCCAGCGCGGCGGCGATGGTCAGGGCACGCTTCATGCCGCGCGAGAGTTTGGCGAAGGGCGCATCGCGTTTCTCGTTCAGGCGGAAGCGGGCCAACAATTCCTCGGCGCGGACTATGCGTTCGGTACGGGGCACACCGTACAACTGCATGGCGAAGACCAGATTGTCGAAGGCGGTCAGTTCGTCGTATAGGTTGGAGGCTTCAGGCACAACGCCGATGCGCTTTTTGATGCGCGGCAGGTCGGTGGCCAGCTCCAGCCCCAGCACCTGCGCTCGGCCCGAGGTGGGCCGCGAGAGACCCGTCAACATGCGGATGGTGGTGGTCTTGCCCGCGCCGTTTGGTCCGAGAAATCCGAAGACCTCGCCCTCGTGGACGGTGAACTCGATCCCATCCACCGCGCGCAAAGCCGGGCGGCTCATAACGGTGGGGAAGACTTTAGTCAGGCCTTCGACTTGAATAGCTATGGTCATACGAGATACCCTTCGAGAACTTTGGGTAAGAAATCATTGCTTGACTGACGAGTGGCGGCGCGTACAAAATATTCCCGTCCAAAGAACAGGCGCTGGCGTTCTTCCGGCGCACTCATCATGGGCGAGGAACTCACTTGTGTGGCGTGACAGCGCATGGCAGTGCGCTTGGTCTCCCAGACGGATGACACATCTACCGTGAGCGCAATGGCTTCATCGGGGACGGGATACACCTGGCGCATGTCCAGTTTTTGTGCCAGCGAGCGCGGCACGGCAACCGTGTACAGCGCGGCAATTTCATCCGCGCGTCGAAACGCTTCGGCTGTCCACTGACCGACGGCGATGTGGTCGGGATGCCCCGACAACCCATCGGGACCAAAACTCAACACCACTTGTGGCTTGATTTCGCTGGCGATGGACAGAATGAGCGCGCTCATTGGCTCAGCATCTTCTTCCTGCAAATGACCGTCGGCATAATTCAGCAGGCGCGGCGGCTGAATGCCTAGCATAGCGCAGGCAGTATGTAGTTCACACGCGCGCACGGCGGGCAATTCGGCAGGCGCACACAGCGGCGGGTCGCCACACGAACCGGCCTCGCCATGTGTAAAGGTCAGCACCTCGACGCGCACGTTCTGCCGGCCGAGGAGGGCCAGCGTCCCGCCGGGGCGAAAGGTCTCATCGTCGGGATGCGCAAAGACGGCTAACAACCGGAAAATGTTCAATGCAGTTCCCTTGCAACCAGCATTTCGACCTGCTTTAGATCCAAAGGCGACTCATCGCTCAAACCTTCATCCTGCCGCCAGTCCACCTGACCCTCGGTATTCAACAAAACGAGAGTTGGCGCACGGATCACATCATATTTTCTTGCCAGGTCGGGACGGCGATCCATGTCGATCTTGATAACGCGCAGGGGCGCATTCCAAACCTCCATTTGAGCTTCGGCATTGTTATACACGAACAGTTCGCACTCGCAACCACGCGCCTTGTTGAAGAATAGCAGGGCAGGCCCCCCGTCCAGATCGAGAGGCGGACGCGGGGCGAACCAGCCCAGTTGAACGGCTTTCAGCCCCAGGGTAAACGCCAAACCAAGCAAAAAAACCAACCACAAGACTTTGCGACTCATGCAATCCACACAAAATACAAACCGACGGCAATCACCACCACTCCGGCAACCTTCTCCAGCGCCTCGTTCCAGCGACCGAAGGCTTGCAACTGTTTCAGGATGCCTGTGAACGTGCCTGCCAGCACGATCGGCACCCCGCGCCCCAGGGCATAGACAAATAACAAGCCTGCGCCATAGACCAGCGCGCCTTTCGCCATCACATAGGTCAGGATGGCAGCCAGAACCGGCGTGGCGCACTGCGACGCCACCAATCCGGAAACCAGACCCAGCGCCAGCGCGCCCGGCGCGCCTTTGAGCGTGACGCGCTCACGCAGCCCGCCCAGCCAGAGCGGGGTTTCGATACGGATGAGGCCGAGCATGTTCAGCCCGATGACGAAGCACACGAATGCAACCAGGTAATACCACCAGGTGGTGGACGCGCCCACCAGCCCGCCGATCAGCGCGGCAGCAACGCCCAAGAGCATAAAAGTCAGCGCCAGGCCGATGGAGAAGGTCAGTGAGAGGCTGAAAGCACGCCTGCGCGGCAGGTCGCGCGATCCGCCAACATAGCCCACTACAAGCGGGATCATGGCTACGTTGCAGGGACCAATGCTGGTGATAATGCCGCCAATAAAGACGAGGGCGAACGCCACAAAGGATGCGTTTTCGATAAGGGTGAAGTCAAGGGTCATGTCACTGCCTTGTTATAAAAGGGTCCACTTCGAACTCTTATGCCTTTAACTCAATGGCATGGCCACAACAGGCTATGACACATTGGCCACAGCCATCGCAGTGTTCCAGGTCGATCGTGATGCGGCCTCCGAGCGGCAAGCTTTCATCGGGATGATAGGTAACCGCATTTTTCGGGCAGGCGCTGAATACAAGGCAGATATCCTTTTGCGCCGGGCACTTTCTTTCGTCAACAAATGCTTTCATGGTGGCTCCATAAGACAGACAAATTAAGGCTATTTGAGCAAAAATCGTGCCAGGAATTAAGTTTGCTCATGTTATTACCCTGACACAAGTTGGGACAATGTCTGGCGGAATTGCTCGGGCGGCATAGCGCCGATGAACACCTGGCGATTGCCCTGCGCGTCATAAAATACCAGCGTGGGGATGGACTGCAAACGTTCGCGGCGCAGGATGTTGGCGTTGTTTTTGTCGTATACATCCACGTCGATCAGCACAACGGAATCCTGAAAGTTGGGATAGACATCCGCCACCGTTCCCATCATCTCTTTGCAGGGGATGCAATCCAGCGAGTGCAGGAAAACGAAAGTGGGGCGTTTGGCGTTGAGCGCCTGGTCGAGCTGGGATTCGAGCGAAGCAGTGGAAGCGGATGAGTTGCCGCCGCTTTTGAAGGCAAAGATAGCGATCATCAGCAGGGCGATGCCTGCCAGGATCAACAGGGTCGGTGGCTGCTTGCGGACCGGGCGTTTGCGCTTGAGGCGTTTGTGGGTGGGCATTATTCGCCCTCGTCTGAGACAGCAAATTGAAGAACGGCGGGCGGGGTGCCGAGCAAAAGCAACAGGGTCACGATCACAGCCGAAGAGAGACACCACAGGCACACCGCCCTGATCACAAAGGGCTCAAGGTATGTGAGATAGAGCGAGAAGACCACCGCAAAGAAGGCCATCCCCCAAAAGCCAATGGCAGCGGGCATTTCCAGTTTGGGCAGGAAGCGGCGCGCCAGCCAGGCTGCGATCAAACCAATGTAGCCGAGCAGCCCAAGTACGCCCACAGGCAGGATATCGAACACTTTCGCATAGTGGCTTTGCTGGACGGTATTGCAGTCCCCGACAGGGCCGCACACGGCCTCTACAGCCTGCGTCTCGACATACGCAAGATAGCCTGCCACGCCAATGCCGATAACGATCAGCGCGGGGATCAACCAGTCCGCCCATAGGGGCAGGGAGAAGGCGGCACCCCTCCAAAGGGCGACCAGGCTGTATAGCAACGCGGCAACCATCATGACCATGATCACGATGGCAAGCGTGAAACCGTTCGAATGCGCTGTCGCGGGGGCATCCGCATCGGGAGCGGCAGGCAAAATAGTTCCCGGTTGGGCAGGGATGGCGGGCCAGCCTACACCACCTTCTGCCAGGTAAGATGCCACCAGGTCGGGTAATTCGACAGCCATCTGTTCGCCGACCAGCAGGTGATCCCCGACAATGATTAGCGGCAGATCCACCTCCTCGCGTGGGAAGCCGTAGGCCTCAGCTACCTGGTAGAGATAGTCGACATCCTCTCCGGTGACGATATCTACGGTGCGGACTTCGAATTGCTCGCCGTATTTTTCCTGCACGGGTCCTAGCGCCGCGCCGGCTTCGAGCTGACAGTCGTGGCAGTCCGGCGTGGTGAATAGGACCGTTCGCACGACTGCGCCGGGCATGCCAGGCGCGAATATTGGAACGGGCGTGGCCTGACGGAGGAACTCGTTCAAGTTGGGGATGGAGGGTCTCTCCACACCGCCTCGGGCGAGGTGGCGCTCGATCAAGCCGGGCAGTTTATCCGGAATTTGCCGCGAGCCGATCAGCACCCGGTCGCCGATGATGAGAAACGGCACCCCCACGCGGTCGCGGGGAATGCCATAGGTGGCAGCTACATCATAGAGACGGTTCAGGTCATCTATACCGACCACCTCTACCAGCAGAATATCCAGTTGCGCGCCGTATTTCTCCTGCAGCGGCGGCAGGACGTTATCCAGCACCTCGTGGCAATGCGGGCAGCCATCCATCCAGAACAAGATCGCATGCACGACGGGCTGCGGCAGGCCTTCATCGCAAATATGACAGGCTTTGTACGTTGGCGAAGGACGCGGTGTAGCCCGTCCGGCCGGGGCGGCCTGAGCCGGGAAAATGACCAGCGAAAGCAGAAGCAGGCACAGGGTCAGGAAAAGAAGCGTCGTGGACTGTTTCAAGTTATAGTCTCCGATTGTGGTGTACCTTTTGATTTTGTACTTCCTTGATGCCGTACCATTTCGATCTCGGCCAGGATGGCAAGGGCTACTTCGGCGGGCTGGCGTCCACCCAGGTCGAGACCGACCGGGGCATGGATGCGAGCGAGCAGACTTTCGTCCACTCCGTCGGCGCGCAGATGCTCGAAGATGATGCGACACTTGCGGCGGCTGCCGATCATGCCGAGGTAGGGCGTGGGAGTAGGAAGCGCTTCGCGCAGGACGGCCTCGTCGCTGACGGCGTCCTCGGTCATGATGACGACAAAGGTGTTGGCAGTAATAGTAGCGAGATCGAAGGGCTGACCGCGTTCAGGGCGCACATCCGCCAGGTTGACCTCGTAATTCAGCAGGCGCGCCATCTCGGCCAGCGGGCGTCCCACATGTCCGCCGCCGACGATGAGCAGGGTAGGTTTGGGCATGAACACCTCGATCAAGACTTGCACTTCACCGCCGCACAACACGCCGACGGCATTTTCGCCCTCTTCGCGCAGGGCGTAATGGGCGAGACGGGATCGACCATCGCGAAGCGCGGCGAGGGCGTCTTTGCGGATCGCCTCTTCGAGCAAACCGCCGCCTACATTGCCGATTGTGCTCCCATCCGGGCGGACGAGGATCTTCATCCCCAGCGCGGCGGGCGAAGCGCCCTGTACCTGGGCAATGGTCGCCAGGGCTACGGGGCGGTTGGCTTCCAGATCGGAGGTCAGGGCTTTTAGGACATCCAGCATAATCACCTCAATTCAGACCCTAAATAAAGGTCTTTCTCGCGGAGCGGAGCACTCTTTTTGAAACATGCTTTCGATTGCAAGGGAGACCTTTAGGGTCTTTGGCAAGGTCAATGCAATTTCTCCTTGTAATCTACAATCGTTCCACGCGCGGCTTGCAGGGCGGCTTCGTCTATATTGGCGATGTCAGTAATGACAGGGCGGATACCGGCCTGTTCCATGCTGTAGTACGCGCCTGCGCCCATGCCGCGCGCCAGCAGGATCTGGCAATCGCGGATGGCAGCGGCCATGCGGACATGACGATCCTGTGCAGCCGGGTCGAAGCCGTGACCGCGCGGGTCTTCACCGGGTGCTTCCTGGTGCGGCTCACCGGCAAACTGGGCATGGCCCAGCTTGTCGCGTTGCTCACGGGAAACGATCTTTCCATCCTCGATGGTCAAAACAACGTAGAAGGGGGCGCGGCCAAAGTGCTGGCTGATGGTCACGCCGTCTTCGGATACGGCGGCTATTTTCATTTGTGTTTCTCCTGTATTACAGTTCAAGTAAATATCAGACTTCACGAAAGCTGATGGCTCCTACAAACTATTTTGTGATCTACTGAGTATTTCATTGAGGTTTGGCAAGGGCGGTGTAATCCACACCCAGCGGGAAACTGATTTCCTCGGCAACTTGGTTCAGGTATGGTTTGACCAGCCTGAGCATGTCGTTGCGCCTCGAAATGAGGGGATGCGATTGGACTTGTCCGCGCAATTCGTTGAACGGGCGGATGTCTTCCTGGCTGAGTTGTTCGCCAGCCTGTTGACGGGCGAGGAGCGTCTCATAAACTTCATACAATTTCTTTTCCAGCGCGCTGGCTTCTGGATCGGATTGGAATTCTTTCAGCGAGTCAAGATACGCGCGGACGTGTTCATCCTGGCGCAGGGACTGACCCAGTTGTGAGGCGGCAGTTTGGATTTCTTCTGTGAGTTCCATTGCGATCTCCTACCCGCCACAGCCGCAGCTGCTGCGCTGAGCGTTGACGGCGAAGGCCACGCCCGCTTCCTGGCTGATGATCTCGTCCACGGTGCGGAACAAGGCGCTGACCTCCCGTTCAGCCTGGCGGTATGCCTTCATTGCTGGCAGGTCTTCCATCTCCAGTTTGATGCGCACAATTTCGTCGGCGTGCTGACCATTAGCATCGCTTCCCCATTGCAGTGCGGTCTGGTGGGCGCGTATTTCGGCGGAAAGATTCTGAATGGTCAGGTCGTTGTTGACGGCTTTGAGCGCTGCCAAGAAGGCGCGGTATTCAGGCGTCTGGCTGAGTCGTTCGCCCAGGGCGCGGGCAGTCTGCAATGGGTCTGTTTTGATTGTGGTTGGAACAGATTCAGAATTGAGTTGTATATCCATAGGTTCTTCCTTTTGGAAATCGACCTCACGGCAATTCAGCCCAGCGCTCGCGCGGCAACTTCAGCACAAAGACGGGACAAAAACCGTGGATAGCAGTCACGTTGTTCTGCCTGCAAATTTCGAGCGCGGCCTCGGTCTCGGTGCCGGGTGGCATCCAAAAGATTGGAATTTCCAACGCAGCGCATATTTCGGCAATCTTTTCACTGACCGAGGCGGGAGCGGCAGTCAGCACCACATCGGGATTGCTCGGCAGGTCAGGTAGGGACGGGTAGCAAGTCTGCCCGTCAATATCTGTGTATTTCGGGTTGACGGGTAAAACAGTATGTCCGTGCCGCATTAGGGTCTCGAAGACCTCATAGCCATATTTGGTTCGGTCTTGCGAAGCGCCCACGATGGCAAAGACGTGCTGAGTTTGGAGCAGGGGGGCAATCAGGCCCATCGCATTTTTCCTTTTTTATTCAATTCCGGGAACGGCGCGACAGGAATGCAACTCGCCGTTCCCGGATATTTACACAGCATACTTGACGCGTAGCTGCTTAACCAACTCCACCACCTCTTCCTTCTTTGGAAAAGTGATGGCGTCTTCGGGGCAGGCCTTGGCGCAGCCCATGCAATAGACCACGCAGTTGTCGGTACGGGCGACGATGGGGCGGCCGAGTGCTTCATCCCAGTCGTATACATCCCCTGGACAGGTGTCCACACAGGACTGGCAGCCGTTGCACAAGTCATCATTGACGGTGGGGAACCAGGGCACTTCGTGGCGGGGAATGCCCTCCCACATGACTACGTCGGTCATATCGTGCCTCCTTTTCCGCTCATAGCGGCCAGTGTCTCGCCTACCTTGTTGATAGCGGCTTCGGTCTCCATGTTGCGTAGGTCAATCGCGGTCACCTGCGAATCGAAGTCCGCGCTGGCCTCGGTCAGGGCATCCTTGTACATCTTGCGCTGCATGCGCGGGTCGCAGCCGCCCACCAGGTATTTCTGCCCGGGTTTGGCGAAGTTCTTCCAGAAGCGCTCGCCGTCGTCCACGCACAGTTGCGGATGAACGATGGCGAATTCCACATCCATCTCGTTGCGGACGCGGTTGACCAGTTGCCACAGGTTCAGCGCTTGAAAGCCCGGACATTCACCGGTGCAGTAACACATGACGAAAATCGGTTTTTCGGCCATTTCAGTCTCCTTTCTACTGTCTGATATTCGAAGATCGAAAACCAATATTGATTCGGATGACCGAGACAGGCGGAGGGCGCGATTCCCAGGGAGCGCACCCGCCCATACACAGGCAGCGATTCTTCAGGCTGCGGCAGGATTTCATGTTCTCATCCTTGCCATCAACGGATCATTCCGCGAATAATGAGGTCCACGGCTTCATCCTCGTCCAGGCCGCGCGCCAGGAGCGTCTCCAGTTCTTTGCGGTTGACGCTCCCGATGGCGGCCTCGTGCGTGACCTGGGCCTGGTCATCGCGTACGATCACCAGCGGCGTGTTACGCGCCTCGGCGGAATCGCGCACGATCTCGGTGCAGTCCATGTGGCCGCGCGCGCCGGGGGCATTTCCTTCCATCGTGGTGAAGACGCTGCTCAGGGCGCGGTCGCGCACAGCAACCCGTGTACGGGTCAGGCCGCGCGCTTTCTCGCCGTTCAGGCGCACGACTTCGTTCACGGTCACCTGGTCATCCGCATGACCATAGGCTTTGGTGGTCATCTCAGCTACGGCTTTGGCGCCAGCCTCTACCTCGTAATCCAGTTCCATGCGTCCGATGCGGCCGCGCGTCAGGCTGAAGGTGGTGAGGAAGCGTCCGCCATCCTCCACGCGCACTTCCGCTTTCGGCAGGACTTCCACGCCGCCGCTCTGACCATGAAAATGTTCCTCGGTATAGGTCAGGCTGGCGTTCCTGCCCACGTGAATGCGCGCCTGCATGTGGTGCTGCACCTTCACGGCGTTAGGGAAGGAACAATGCGCCAGGAACTGCGCTTCTGCGCCCTCGCCAATCTCGTAATCAGCGATGATTTCCTGCACGCCCTCGGCCGGGATGACGCCAAAGCACAGATGCACGGGCCGTTCGATCTTTGCGCCCGCTTCGACCAGGATGCGCGCCTTCACACCCTGCTCCAATGGCTGCGCCTCGAAACGGACCCCCGGAATCTCGTGCGCCATCAACACCTCGTTGGCGCTGACCACCAGCGTTGCCACCTCGGGCAGTTGCAGGGATTGGGGATCGCCGCCCGCCTGCTGATAAGCGTCCAGGATGGCGGTCATTTCATCCGCCCAGCCGGGGCGCTGACCCGCGGCGTGTTTTCTTTCAGCGATGGCTGTCATGTGCTCACCCTTCCTTCCCGGTGAGGCGTTTCGCGCCGTTGCTGTCCAGTGCCTGCCTGACCTCGGGCAGGGACGGATCCCAGGGCTGGCTGCCCAACGCCTCCAGGTGCGGCGTGCAGCGCCTGGCGTAATATTCCCGCGCCTCGGCCGGGTTGCCCGTGAACAGGATCGAGCCAGCGCACATCAGCGAGGCGACATCCGCCGCCTCGACCATCTCATCACGATGGGTGATGAGCAATACGGCCGTCCCTTCACACGCCATGTTGCGGATCAGACCGATAATGTCGTTCAGCCCCAGGATGTCGATGCCCGAATCGGGCTCGTCCAGGATGGCCAGGCGCGGACGCATGGCAAACACCGCCGCCAGTTCCACTCGCTTGCGCTCGCCGCCTGAAAGCGTGCGGTCGGCTGGGCGGTAACCGTAATATTTCGCTGGCAACGCAACCGCCTCCAGCGCGGCGGAAACCTTCTCGCGGCTTGCATCGGCCATCCCCAGGCTGACGTATTTGCCGATGGGGATGCCCTCGAAACGGGCAGGCTCCTGCCAGGCCAGGGTAATCCCCAGGCGCGCTCGTTCGGTGATCGAAAGCCCGGCCAGGTCGCGCCCTTCGAAGAGGATACGGCCTGCATCGGGAACATATCCGTCACAGCCCATGAGCGCAGAAGCCAGCGAAGATTTGCCAGAGCCATTCAAGCCCAGCAGAATGTGCACCTGGCCTGGATAAACGCCCAGATCCACGTGACGCAGGATCTGGCGTCCATTGCGACTCAGGGACAGACCTTCAACAAGCAGAAGCGGCTGGCTCATGGATCGCATTCCATCTCTTTCTCTTGCCACGTCGTCACGCGCCGACCGGCTGGCGCGCCGCCACATCGTATTTTTCGCGGTTATCGCGCAGCATGTTCTTGGAATGTGTCAGGATTTTCTTGTCGCGGATCAACTGGCGGATGAACCCCGTGGAAGGGAACTCCAGCGCATCACGAGAGCAGATGGTGGCGCAGGTAGTACAGCCGACCATGCACATTTGCGGAGCGACCACGACGGGCTTGTTGGCTTCATAATCGAAGGCGTACACGCCGCGCCCGCAGGAGGTGGCGCACAGGCCGCAGCCAATGCAGCGATCCGCGACGACGGTGGGATGCCAGTCAATCTGCTCGCGCGCGATGCCGTGCCAGGCTCCATTGTTATTTACGTTGGACATTTTGGTTTCTCCTTAATTTGGAATATTTTGCAGATGGTCTTTCAAGATATAGTTCAGCAGTTTCTCCGTGATTTCCGGGCGGGAAAGTTCGTAACGTACATTTTTACCATCCCGCGTCCATTTGACCAGTCCAACCTGGCGCAGGAGCATGAGATGCTGCGAGATGTAGGCCTGGCGCTGTCCGGTCCAGGCGATCAGGTCGCAAACACAGGCCGGACCGCCTGCCAGAATTTCCAAAATCTGCAGGCGCACGGGGTGCGCCAGCGCCTGTAAAATTTTCGCTCGTTTGCGGTACTCTATCATTACATGCCTTCTTCGTTTTTCATAGCGCCCAATCTTTATTCAATGATTTGAATATGCTTCGGCGTAAAAACTATTTTCACGCAGGTCATGTTTGAACGTGACTAGCCTGCCTCCAGTTTTTGCTGGAGGCGGTCCGTTTTCTCTTTGGCGGCGCGGGCGGCTTCCACAAAGAGTTGCCGCATCGCGGCCTCATCCACTGTTTCCATTGGTGTCAGGGATTTGATTTCGTCGAAGGGCAGACCGCTCTCCAGGACAAGCGCCGCCGTGCCATACATAACCTGTGCCGCCATGAGACGGGCATCCCCTTCGGCAAATCCTGCCTCGACCCCGGCCTGGGTCATGCCTTCGAGCGCGGGCAGAAGGGAACGCATGGCAGCGCCCGTCAGACCTACACACCAATTCATTTGCTCGTCTCTGACCTCAACGGTCTTTCCTAACGTTTGCAGGAGGGACTCGATCAACCTCCGCGCTTCAGGCTTCACATTCGCGCCGTACGCAACGGGATTGATGCCTTTGCCAACTTTCGACGGCGCATTGGGCATAAGCCGCGCCACCGCCACGCCCGACGGGACGAGCGCCTCCAGTCTAGACAATGGAACTGCCGCGGCAAACGAGATGACGACCTGCCCCTTGTGCAGTCGCGGCGAGAGCGCCTTCAGGATGTCGAGGGTCGTTTTGGGCGGCGCGGCAAGTAGGAAAACGTCAGAGGCGGGAAGCGGCGCCTCGGTCAGCGAGCAGACGCGAGGTCCGAAACGACGCGAGGCTTCCTCGGCGCGGGAAGGGTCGCTATCGCAAATGACTATCTGGTCAGCGGGGAGGCCCGCGTCCAGCAGTCGTTCCAGCAGGATGCACCCGATGTTGCCCGCGCCGATCACGGCGATATGTTGGCTGCCGAGTGTGCTCATATTTCCTTTTCCTTTCGACCGCGCCGCGTTTTTTGCCGCTAATTGCCGCGCGGCGAACAGCAGCCGCCTCCCCCTTTGGAGGGAGGCTCACGGGTCAAATGGATCAACCCGGCGGCCTCGATGGTCTGCCGCGTCTGTGAACTGCCACAGTGTGGGCAGTTGGGTTTCCAGCCTGTCTCTTTTTTCTGGATGGAGGCGAAGGCTTCGAAGCGGGTCTTGCACTTTTCACAGACGTAAGTATAGGTAGGCATACCTTTCCTTCCAGTACAAGGGCGCCTACGCCTCCTGCATGGCGGCGTCGGCCAACCAGGACATTACCTGCTCCATGCCTGGCACGCGCCCAGAGACGACTACTTTCTCGTTGATAACCAGCGCAGGCGTGGATAGGATCGGGTATTGCATGATCTGGGCGTAGTCTTCCACTTTGATGACTTCGGCTTCGATGCCCAGCGAGGCCACCGCTTTGCGGGTAACAGCTTCGAGCGCTTTGCAGTTGGAACAACCGGGGCCAAGAACTTTGATGGTAAGCATTTTTAAGATTCTCCTTTTTTGTCTCCCCTCTCCCTCGGTGGTCGAGTAACGAAGCGTATCGAGACCTGGGAGAGGGGCGGGGGTGAGGGTTAATCAGCGGATACAGTTTTTGCGGATAGCGCTTTCTTCTGATTGCGACTGACCAGCCAGAGCGCAACTCCAAGCGCGGCGATGAGCGTGGCGAGATACAGGGCAAGCAACCCCAGTGGCGTGCCGTCCACCCACGCGCCGTAGATGAGCCCCGCCAGCGTGCTGAAGAGCGCCACCCAGGCAACGTAGGTCCAGGCTTTGAGCCGCCCGATGATGACGGAGATCATCAAGATGCTTTGCAGGCTGAGTTCGGGATCGGCCATCAGATATGCCAGCAGGGGACCGCGGTGCATGCCCAGGCTGAGGAACATGTTGGCGATGGGAACTTCGACCAGCGTTGGGAAGTACATGAACACGCCAAAGAGTACGCCAGCCAGGTTGCCCAAAATCGTATTGCTTCCAGCCAGGGTTTGGATCCATTCGGGTTTGATCAGCACGCGAATCACGCCGACCGCGAACACGCCGCCCACCAGCAGCGGGAAGATTTGCTTGACGAAGCGCCACGATTCCCACAGCCAGTCGCGTAGTTCGTCTTCCGTCAGTCGTTTGAACATCAGCCAGACCAGCGCACCGATGGCGATGAGAACACCGAAGAAGCGCCCCGTGAATTGCACATCCAGCCCGCCCGCGTGCGGAGACATACTTACAGCAGCGGTGAGCAGGGTCAACCCGACCATCCCCATGGCGATCCACGTCCAGACGTTGAAGCCTTCGTGGATTTTGTCGAGTCCCTTCCAGGAGGTCAGACCGATGAGGATAAGCAAACCGATCAGGATCGCGCCTTGTGCGGTGACGCCCTCCTGTCCCTTACTGGCGTCGTAGGGAACGAGTTGATAGAGAAAGTCCTGAAAGCGATCCATACCTGCTATAGGAAGAGTGGCTTGTGCGTAGGTGTTAGTCAATAAACCAACTTTGAATGTGCCGGCCAGGAGCAGGGCGACCAGGATGAGCAGGAAGACCAGCGCAGCGCGGCGCATGCCACCCTGCCCGGAAAACATGGCGTCCGTTTCTTTATCATGGGCGATATCCTGCTGCGAGAAAATCAACGCCATGATCATGCCTATGCCAATCCCAAAGGTCAGTGAGAGAATAAGGCGGGCAAACGCCAGATCGAGACCGATAACGCCGCCCGTGTAAACCAATGCCAGGATGTTGGCAGCCGGCGCAAAGAAGAGGAAAGTGATGGCGGGGCCAATGCCCGCGCCCTTCTTGTAAATCCCGGCGAAGAGCGGCACAATCGTACAGGAACACACTGCCAATACCGAACCCGCCAGCGCTGCGCCAGGATAGGCGATCCACTTGGGGGCGTTGCGCCCCAAAAAGCGCGTGACCGATTCCTTCGGGATGAGCGCGGTCATCGCGCCAGCGATGTAGAAGGCGGGCACCAGGCAGAGCAATACGTGCGCGGCGAGATATGCCGCCAGGTTGCCCAATCCACCGTTGAGCAGGGACAAAAGAAACTCCGATACGTTCACAACGAACCTCCTAAGAGAATCACCTCTCCCTTGGGGGGAGGGATAGGGTGAGGGACTACGGACATTGAATCACTCCCCACGCCCACAGGCATCCGCCGCAGGTGGGGAAGGTATTACCGAAACAATCTTCCAGGTTGGCTTCGGCCATATCGCAACCGCCGCACCAGGTACAGGGCGAGAAGTCGAACTCCTGGACGCGCTTGCGAAAGGCAAGATGATTTGCATCGTTCCAGATTTCGGACAGCATGGCCTCGTTGAGGTTGCCGATGACGTAACGGATGACCGCGCGCGGCTTGTCATACAGATAACTGACGTGGCTGTGCATCAGTCCCAGGCAGGGACTCACCGCTCCATCCCAGGACACCGCGACTGCCCCCGTTTCGATGAACGGACAGCGCCCCTCGGAAGGGTTCAACCGCGCGCCGTTGATACGCACGTTATGACGGGCGCGCAGGGTTCGATAAAGCGGCATGAGCGTGTCTTTGTTCCAGTCCATGCGCGGCAAGTGAAGGGAGGGCGACCAAATGGATGGCTCGCTCTCCAACCCGTCCAGGGCGCGTGTGTAGAGCACCTCCTTGCACATCTCCGGTGTGTATGGAAGCACATTGGTCACCATATAATGCGAAACGCCGTAGTAGCTGGCGACGCGCAATAGATCCGGTAACTCGCCCAGGTTGGAGCGCGCAGCAACGAAAACGATTCCGGTTTCGGGCCGGCGGGCGTTCTGCAGAAAGCGCAGGTAATTCAATTCCTCGATGTTCGGCGCAGGGTTAGCTCCATCCGCATACGCGTCCGTGTGAAGCCGGTCAAGCGAGAACCAGACCAGGTCCAGACTGAGGCGGATGAATTCCAGCGCCAGCTCTTCCGAGAACAAAAGCCCGTTCGTGATCAATTCCACACGGGAGGCAACCATCTTGGCTTGCCTTACCATTTCGATGATACGCGGGTGAAAAAGCGGCTCGCCAAATCCGCCAAACACGATCGTGGGCTTGTCTTGCAGGTTTTCGAGACTTTCCATCAGGCGCTGGAAAGTTGCCTCGGTCATATCCCCTTGCGTTTCCTCCCACGAATTGCGTATGCACATCCTACACGCCAGATTACAGCGGCTGGTCGGCTCGATGTAAACCTTTGCCAGTTGCGATGCTGAGCGACGCAAAGCCACGCCGTTGGGCGCACTCTCGAGCATGACTTCCATCCCAGGCCTCAATCCCAAGTGTGTCGTGGCCTCAGAAGGGATCAGAATCCTGCCTTCTTCGTCCACCTGTACGCGTAAAGCGTTCTGTAGAGACAAACCATCCTCGCTTATATATTCAATCATCTGAATGTAATATACAGCCAGTTTATGACAAAGTCAATGTGACTAAAATCACAAGGTGACCATGATTTTTATTCAAAATATTGAATATACTTTCT
>DAOTXM010000472.1:0-5844 GCA_034435215.1 Anaerolineales bacterium | reverse complement strand
CCCCTAAATCCGGCCCCCTTCATGGCACAAATCCTAAAGAACCGGAAAAACTAAAGGATTGGTGGACCTGTAGTCGTGTTATAATTTTTTACAAAGAACCCCTCACCCTTGGAGGATGACAAATGGAAATTGTTGCCAAGCAATTCAAAAGTTGTGATATGCTCGTTGCCAGTGGGCGTGTTGATAGCAACACAGCGCCTCAATTGACCGAAGCACTCGAAAAAATTACCGGTAACGGCCGCTATAAGATCGTGTTGGACATGAGCGGCCTGGAATACATGTCGAGCGCCGGGTTTCGCGCCCTGCTTTCCAGTCAGCGGGTTTGCAAGCGTTACAATCGGGGTGAGATCGTTCTGGCTGCCGTTCCTACACGGATCCAGGAAGCCCTGGAATTGGCTGGATTCACCGAATTGTTCAAAGTTTTTGCCGATCCGGTCGAAGCGGTTGGTAATTTTTGATCGGTTGAATCAAATTCTGCGCTATCGAAAATGAGCCGCCTCCGTCTGCGGGATGTAGGCGGCTTTTGACTTCCGCGATGAGTAAAATCACATTTGACGCAAATTTCGACAACCTGGATGAGATCCGGGATTTTGTTGCAGAAGCAGCCCGCCAGGCCGGGTTCTCGGAGAAGGAGGTATATAGCATTCAACTGGCAGCCGACGAAGCCAGCTCCAACATTATCGAACATGCTTATGCTGGTGTTACGGGTGGTAAACTCGAGATAGATCTGAGCGTTTCTGATAACGAATTGAAAATCATTATGCGGGATCATGGAAGATCCTTCGATCCCTCCAGCGTGCCTGAGCCGAACGTGAAGGCCGATCTTTCCGAGCGTAAGGTGGGGGGCTTGGGGATGTATCTGATGCGCAAGCTGATGGATGAAGTGTCTTACGAATCATCTCCTGAAATGGGGAATATCCTGACGATGATCAAACGTACCGGGGAGGGGGGATGAGCACTGCCACCCGTCCCCCCGAATCGTCGGACTGGCGGATGCTGGCTGGCCTCGGGGAACAGTTGGTCAACACGACCTCACTGGCAGCCCAACGCGATCGCATCATCAATGTGACCCAGCGCCTGGTGGCCGGTAAAGTGGATGTATGGCTGCACGAACGCCTCTTCCGCTTACCCGACTGGGATGGGGAGTTCCTTTTCCCCCCCGAGCCGGAATTGGAAGGAATGCGTGAGGCCTTCCAGGCAGGCAAGCCTGTTATTCGGAAATATTCCTCAAAGGGTATTTCTAGTAAGGTTTGTGCCGCCATCCCGCTCGAAGACCAGGGAGTGATGCTGGGTGTCTTGCAGGTGAGCCGCAATAAAAAAGATACCTTTCCACAGGAAGAGGTGGAACTGCTTGAAGTATTGGCCAGCGTGATTTCTGTGGGCTTGTTTGCTGCACATCGCGTGGAAGTGGAGCGTTTCCGCCTGAGCCAGATCAACCTGGTGCGTGAAGTCAGCGCCCAGATTGCCACTGTGATGGATCTGGATGAACTCACGCAACGTGTCACTGCATTGATACAGAAAACTTTTCATTATTACTATGTGAGCATTTTCACCCTCGAGCCTGGCGAGCGGAAACTTCGTTTTCGTTCCTGTGCCTCCGCCCCGCGCAAGGGACGCCGCAGGGCGCAAGGTGCCCTGGAGGTGGAACTCGGCCAGGGTTTGATCGGGCAGGCCGCCCGGACGGGGGAACGGATCGTGGTGGACGATGTCCACGCGGACCAACGCTTCCGTTTCCTTCCCAGCCTTCCGGAAACCCAGTCCGAGGTCGTCCTGCCTTTGAAGCTCAAAAACCGTGTGCTGGGCGTACTGGACATCCAGAGCGACTTGTTGCACGCTTTTCACCCTAACGACCTGATCATTCTGGATGCACTGGCGGCTAACATCGCCCGCGCCGTGGAAGGGGCGCACCTGTACAGCAATTTGCGCCACCGCGCCGACCAGTTGACGCTCATTGCCGAAGTGAGCGAAGCGGTTACGTCCACCTTGGATTTGCATGAGGTCATGTCCAAGACTGCTGATCTCATCCATAAGAAGTTCGGTTATCCCTATGTGAATCTGTTCAGCGTGCATCCGAACCGCCGGCAGATCATTTACGAGACTGGCAGCGGTGCACGCAGCCAACAACAGGAAGATTACGTCATTTCTCTCGATGCCCCCAAAGGGATCATCCCCTGGGTGGCGCGCACTGGGAAAACGATCCTTGCGAACGATGTCAACCAGGACGAACGTTATATCGCCTCGCCCTTCCCACCCGCGAATGTGCGCTCGGAGTTATGCGTCCCGCTGTTGTATGATCAACAGGTAGTGGGTGTGTTGGATGTGCAAAGCGACAAATTGAATGCATTTACGGATGAAGATCGTGTGACTTTCGAGGCAGTTGCCGATAATATTGCCTCGGCCATCCATAACGCTGACTTATACGCTTCAGAGCAATGGAGACGCCGGATCGCCGACAGCCTGCGCGAAGTGGCTGTACTGCTCTCCGCCAACGTGGGCGTGGAGCAGGTGTTGCATGCGGTTCTGGCG
This sequence comes from Anaerolineales bacterium, assembly GCA_034435215.1. Taxonomy (GTDB): domain Bacteria; phylum Chloroflexota; class Anaerolineae; order Anaerolineales; family Villigracilaceae; genus JAABUE01. The sequence goes on along the minus strand of DAOTXM010000472.1, from coordinate 3,318 downwards.
GAGCTGCACAATACCCTGCCGGTGGATGTTTCTGCCATCTGGCTGTTGGAAGAAGGTAATCTGTACGCAGCCGCAGTGCGTGGCTGTGACGCGGACTCGCTGGAACGTGCGCGCGATAGCTCTCCGGATGCCTCCATTGCCATGATGAGCGCCCTGATTTCCGCGCAACCTGTGATTCGCCGTCCAGGCGACCCGATGTGGCCCTCTGGTCTGGCTGCTGGTTTCGACGAGGCGTATTCATCGATCGCCGCGCCCCTGCGCGTCGGGGAGCAGCCTGTCGGTGTGCTGACCCTGGCGCATGCCACACCCGGTCGATATGGTCACGAAGCCCAGACCATGACCACCACCTTTGCCAGTTACGCCGCTGTCGCCATCGAGAACGCCCGCTTGTACGATGCGGCGCAGGAACAGGCCTATGCTTCGGCAGCCCTCTTGCAGGTGGCACAGGCGGTCGTCAGCCTGAACGACCTCGATGAAATCCTGGGGACGATCATCCGCATCATGCCCATCCTGGTGGGTGTCGAGCGCTGCGTCCTGTATCTTTGGGATGCCGGGAAGGAAACGAACTGTCCTTACGAGGAATATGGTCTCTCGGAAGAGGAGGAACTCGAATTCTGGGAGAACGAAATTCCAATGGGCAGTTCACCCCTGCTGGACGCTGCCCGGGAACGCGCGCGTCTCTTGGTCATTCCCATACAGGAGGGCGATTCCGTGCTGGATTGGATGGCGCTGGAGGCATTGGATGAAGAGGCGGAGAGCGCAGCTCTGACCGATAACCAACCGCTGCTCCTGGCGGTTCCCCTGCTCATCAAGAACGACCTCTTTGGGGTTCTGCTCGTGCAGGAAGCCCCCGGCGGTTTGCGTTTCCGCGCCCGGCGCCTGGATATCATCAATGGCATTGCACAACAAGCCGCCCTGGCGATCCAGAACGACCGCCTGCAGGAAGAGATGGTCATGCGCGAGCGCCTGGAGACCGAGGTGCAGCTTGCCCGTCAGATCCAGCAGACCTTCATTCCCGAGACCCTGCCCCTGCTGCCCGGCTGGGACCTTGCAGCCCGTTGGCGTACGGCGCGGCAGGTGGGCGGCGACTTCTACGATGTGATCGAATTGCCAAACGGGTGCGTCGGCCTGTTCATTGCAGATGTATCCGACAAAGGCATCCCGGCGGCGCTCTTCATGGCGCTCACACGCACGCTGGTGCGGGCCGCCGTGGTCGAGACCGAATCGCCGGCCGAGGCCCTGCGCCGCGTCAACGACCTGCTCATCCCGGATACGCAGCAAGGGATGTTCGTCACGGCCGTCTATGCCGTGTTGTACCCGGGAATTGGGAAGCTGGTCTACGCCAACGCAGGACATAACCCGCCCTTATGGTTGACGAACGATGGCAGACTGGAACGCCTGACCCGCACGGGGATGGCCCTGGGGGTTTTGGAGGGCGAAAAAGTGGAGGAACGATCCATTAAACTAAGGAAAGGCGATACTCTCCTGCTTTACACCGACGGCTTGAGCGAAGCTTTTTCTCCAGATGGCGATTTGTTCGGCGAAGAACGCATTATTGCTGCCTTAAAGGCCGGGGGGGAGAACTCTGCCGAGCGCCTCTTGCAGGGCATCGAAGCGGATTTGGATCAGTTCGTCGGCGATGAAACCCAGTCCGATGATATGACGATGCTGATATTGAGGCGGGAATAAAAGACTACAATCAGCTTAACTGCCTCTTTGGCAGTATTTTTAATCTGTATGGATTTTACAAGGAATTTACATGCTAGCTATATGGCGGTAATGCCCAGCCTCTAAAATGAACAGTAGAAACATAAAAAAGGAGTTCCCTATGAAAACAATTTCTTCGCTGTTCAAAAAGTCCCTCCTGCTGGCGCTGGTCACCGCCCTGGCGCTGGCTGCTTTGCCCGTCACAAGCGCCTGCGCATCCGGGCTGGGCGATCCGGCCGACCCGCCTGCGGAGGAAACGAAACTTTCAGGGGAGCGCCTCGAGCGGATCTGGGCGCATTCGCAGCGCGTCTACGAACGCCAGGGAAAGATCCTCGAACGCTCCGACCAGATGGTCGAAAAGATTCAAAACCTGATCGACCGGATGGACGAAAACGGTAAGGATACGACTGCCTTGCAGGCCGCCCTGGATGCCTTCGAAGCGGCTCTCAAGAAAGCGCACCCGATCTACGAAAGCGCTAAGGGCATCATCAACTCTCACCAGGGATTCGACGCCGATGGCAAGGTGACCGACCGCGAGAAAGCCATCGAAACGGTCAAGGAACTGGGCGCCAAACTAAAGGAAATCCGCCAGATCGTGGGCGAACCCGGTAAAGCCCTGCGCACGGCTATCAAAGCTTTCCGCGATGCCAATCGCCCGGCAGAGCCATCCGGCGACCAGAGATAGTAGGACAAACCAGGTTGTAAAACGCAGAGAGCGCGGTGTGTCCACAGAAAAAGAAAAAGGATGCTCCGCGCTCTCTGCGTGCTCTGTGGTGCGGATGTATCCTTGAGATGTTACTTTGACCTTTCCCCTCAGTTGGCTTAAAATCTAGTCACTAACAACCAAGGAGTGACACATGTACACAACTGAGGGCAAAAAGATCATCCATACGGACAAAGCGCCGCAGGCCATCGGTCCCTACTCGCAAGCCGTCCGCGCCGGGAACATGGTCTACACCGCCGGGCAGATCGGCCTCGACCCGGCCACGATGGAGGTGGTCAGCGGCGGGGTGGAAGCCGAAACGCGCCAGGTGTTGAATAACCTGAAACAGGTGCTCGAAGCGGCCAATTCCGGCCTGAACTACGTTGTCAAGACCATTGTGTTCCTGCGCGACATGGCCGATTTCCCCAAGTTGAACGCCATCTACGCGGAATTCTTCCCCGAAAATCCGCCTGCGCGTTCCACTGTCGCGGTGGCGGGCCTGCCCAAAGGTGTGGCCGTGGAAATCGAAGCTGTTGCCCTGGTTGCGCCCGCTCACGGCGACTGATCACTGGCCACTGCTCACTGAACCATGCCCTCCGACCTGATCTTGGTTGTGGACGATGAGCCGTCCATCATTCAACTTGCGCGCATGTACCTGGAGCGTGAGGGTTTCCGCGTGCACGCCGTTGGGGACGGGCAGGCGGCTCTGGATGCAGTGGCAGGTCAGCGTCCGGCCCTGATCGTGCTGGATGTCATGCTGCCCAGGCTGGACGGTTTCGAAGTCTGCCGCCAGTTGCGTGCCAGGAATGATTCGGTCGCCATCCTGATGTTGACCGCCCGCGACGAGGACATCGATAAGATCCTCGGCCTCGAACTGGGCGCAGATGACTACCTGACCAAACCGTTCA
>DAOTXM010000471.1:0-5668 GCA_034435215.1 Anaerolineales bacterium | reverse complement strand
CCCCTAAATTCGTCTGAAGTGCGACGAATTTGGGGGAGGGCTGGGGAGGGGGCCTACCACCCTTCTGCCAGCCGAATAGCGTGTTTCTCCGGCAAATGCGCCTGGCGGATGCGTTCCTGCACTTCAGCAATGTCGTATTCCACGCGGCGCGCTTCCCAGGTCATGGCTTCCGGATCGAAGATCGCGTATGCGGCGCGCGGGTCGCGGTCGCGCGGCTGGCCAACCGAGCCGGGATTCAAGATGGCGCGTTTGGTCAGGGGCATCGCTTCCCCAATGCGCGGCGCTTCCAGGGTGATACGGTCGCGGCTCTCATCCAGTTGGAACACGCATTGAATATGCGAGTGTCCCACAAAGCACCACTTGGTATCGAAGAAATCGAAATTCAAGCGGGCGGAAAGGGTGTTGATGATATATTCCCATACCGGGTCGCGCGGACTGCCATGCGCCATGGTCACATCTCCACGCACTTTGGGATTCTCGGGCAGGGAGCGCAAAAAGTCGGCGTTGCTGGGCAAGAGCACACGTTCGTGCCAGGTGAGGGAACGGCGCGCGTCGCCATTGAACGATTCGAAGGGCATTTTGCCAATTGCAGCTACATCATGGTTGCCCAGCAGGCAGGTCAGCATGGGCCTCTCACGGATTTCCTCGATACAAGCATTGGGATCAGGGCCATACCCCACCAGGTCGCCCAGGCACCAGGTTTCGTCGACCGTGCCGGCATCGTTCAGTACGGCTTCGAGGGCGGTGTAATTGGCGTGAATGTCAGATATGACCAGGATGCGCATGACTACTCCAAAAGCGCCGCGACGCGAGCGATGATGGTTTCGGCCACTTCGAACTTGCCCATCAGCGGCAGGGCCTCGCTCCTGCCATCCGCATACAACAAGGTTACCCGGTTGGTATCGACGGAGAATCCGGCATCTGTAGCAGAAATGTCGTTGGCGGCGATCATGTCCAATTTCTTGGATTGTAACTTATTTGTTGCATTTTCCAGCAAATTACGGGACTCGGCTGCAAAACCGACCACGACCCGTGGTCGCTTCTTTCCCGGACCCAGGCCTGCTACCGCTTCAAGGATATCGACCGTGGCCTCGAGCTCGACCCGCGGAATCCCATCCTTTTTCTTCAGTTTGCTTACCGCAACGTTCTTCGGGCGGAAGTCCGCCACCGCAGCAGCCATGATGAGCGCATCGGCAGTGGCGGATTCCACCAGAACGGCCTCCAGCATCTCCTGCGCGGTGTGGACTTCCACCACGCGCGCGCCCACCGGAGGCGGCAGATTGACAGTCGAGATCAGGCAGGCCTGCGCACCAGCGTCGATGGCAGCCTGCGCCAGCGCGTAGCCTTGCTTGCCCGAGGAACGGTTGGTTAGCACGCGCACCGGGTCGAGCGGCTCCTGAGTCCCACCAGCGGTGACCACGATTTTTTTAGTGGCCAGCAGGCCCTTTTGTCCGAGCACGAGGCGGATATGCCCCAGAAGTTCGGACGTCTCCAGCATGCGTCCCCGTCCGCTTTGTCCCGAAGCCAGGTGTCCTTCCGCCGGTCCGGCGATGTACGCGCCTCGTTCCATAAGTCTGGCGAGATTCTCCCGGGTGGCCGGGTGGGCGTACATGTTGCTTTCCATGGCAGGCGCGATCAGCAGCGGACAACGGGCGGCAAGCGCAGCAACCGTCAATAAACTATCCGCCTCGCCGTGCGCCAGCTTGGCCAGCGTGTTGGCCGTGCAGGGCGCGATGGCCACCAGATCAGCGCTATGGCCGAGACTTACATGTAACACGTGCGCTTCGCTGCCCCACAGGTCGGCGTCCGTGTAGGCCCGGCGGCCGGTAACCGACTGAAACGTGAGCGGTGTGACGAATTTTTCGGCGGAGGGGGTGAGCACCACGTCCACGAGCGCGCCGGCCTGCGCCAGCTTGGAGGCCAGGTCGGCGGCCTTATAGGCCGCGATCGAGCCGGTCACGCCCAGCAGGATGTGTTTGTCAACTAAAATGGGCATCGTTCTCATTATACTTATAAAATGGACGACAAGATCTCCAGTTGGTGAGCAGTTACACTGCGAACTGGATGCAGTTGTACTGCATCCAGAACAAGAGGTCGAGCAGTTTGAACCGCTAAGGCCGCAAAGATCGCGAAGAAAAACCATTAAACCTGGCGTTCTTCGCGCTCTTTGCAGTTCGACAAAGGTTTTAGTCAAGCCTCCACATAATACAATCTTAACCTGACACGCCGCCTACGAAATTGTCCGGGAATTTCATGGGTAGAAACTCACCTCATAGCTTTGCATTTGGTCACCGTTGTAAATGAACTTGGCCGAAAAGAATTTTCCTGCTCCTATCCAGGGCATAAAAATATGGTCGCTTTCCCACAGATTGAGCGTAGTGAGCTTCTCATCGGGGATCCATTCCAACCGGCCTTCAGGCGAATCGATCAACGCGCCAGCGAACTCCCTGGCTATAAAGACGAAAACATACCAATCATCACCTTTGAAACCGGGAAACATGAGCAGGCCATGCAGTCTCGGGTCGCGGATTTGCAAGCCCGACTCTTCCCGCACTTCGCGGATGACACACTCCTCCGGGCTTTCCCCCGGCTCGAACTTACCTCCCAGGCCATTCCACTTGCCCTCGTGTATATCATTGGGCTTTTTGTTGCGATAGACCATCAGGGTGTGGCCATCGTTCTTGATGTAACAAAGGGTGGCGAGGATCATAGGACAGTTTTTGCCAGCGCTTCCAATCCATCCAGGTCATCGAGATCGAGCCACTGCAGCATGACCCTGTCGATGTTCGTTTCTGCAAGTTCCGCTATTTGTTCTGAGACCTGCGCACTGGTTCCTACGACAAAACCAAGCTCCTGTAATTCTTCAAATGTGGCCTCATACGCAAGGACTTTTTTCTCTACATCTGCATCTGAGCGACCAAATGCGCAACCTGTCATCAGTGAGCGGCGTACATCTCCGGGTTGCCTGTCCTGTTCTTTCAACATGCCATCCAAAACGATATTCAGACGGCGAACTTCATCCGCTTTCGTAAAAACCGCATTCCACTCATCGGCATAACGTGCTGCCAGGGGCAAAGTCCGCCTTTTGCCGTTCCCGCCGATCAAGATGGGCGGTCCGCCGGGGCGCATTGGACGCGGTAGCATGACTGCATCTTCCAGTGTGTAGAATTCGCCTGAGAAATTGGAGGGTTCATCACTGCGCAATAGGCGCGTTACCACTTCCAGGCCTTCTTCGAAACGCCGAAAGCGGTCCGCAACATCCAGGAGGGAGAAACCGAATTTTTCGTGCTCGCGCGCTTGCCAGCCGGCTCCCAGGCCTAACGTCAAGCGTCCGCCGGAGAGGTCGTCGATTGCCGAGGCCATGCGCGCAATATGTGCCGGGTGTCGAAAGGAAAATGGTGTGACAAGCGAACCAAATTCGATGTGCTGGGTGTTATCGGCCAGCCAGGTAAGCGAAACCCACAAATCAAGCGAGTCTAAATCGGGTGGATCGGAATTGGTAAAGTGGTCGGAGCGATATAGGCCAGCGAAGCCCAAATCTTCCACCAAAGTTACAATCTTCTTCCAGCGTGACCAGTTCAATCCGTTCTGGCCTTCGATCATGATGGCGACGTCCATGGTTACCCTTCATCTCCAACTCTTACACCATTTTGTGAAACCTCCCGAAGGTTTCTTTCAGAAGGAAGCTTAAACTCGAGATAACCTTCGGGACGTTCTCAACTGACTTCTAAATATACAATTTTTCCGGGTCGATCTCTTCGCGCAGCAGGCGCAGTTCTTCGGCGCTGGGCGGGGCGTTGACCTCCACGCGATCGTGGATGAGCAGTTCGAAGCCGGTGCTTGCGACCACCTCATCCACGCTCACGCCAGGGTGGGTGGCCTTCAGTCTCATGCGGCAGGTGACGGGATCATAATCCATCAGCGCCAGGGTCGAGACCACGTACGCCGGGCCGGTGCCTCTGGGCAGGCCAGCCGCTTCACGCGCACCGGGGCCGGTCAGGTAGCCGGGGGTGGTGATACAGTCCGTTTTGGGGACGAAGCGCCGCGCATCGTGCTGCATGATGGCCACTGTCCGCCAGCAGTGACTGCCCACATCATTGCCGCCGCCGGAACCTGGCAGGCGCGCCTTGGGATGGTCGTGCTCGCCGATGGTGATGGAGTTCAGGTTGCCGTAGGGGTCGATCTGCGCGCCGCCCAGGAAGCCGTAGTCGATGAAGCCGCGCTGGGCGGTTTCCATCGTATCGCAGATGCCCAGGGCCGAGATACCCTTGTGCCAGGTACGCGCCTCGCCCACCGCACGTGGCAATTCTTCCATGATCGCGCCGGTCCCGCCGAACTCGAAGACCGGGACGAGGTTGGGCGCAGTGGTCTTGGAAGCCAGCATGGCAGCCAGCATGGGGATGCCAGTGCCAATGAAACAGGTGGTGCCGTCTTCGAACAGACGTGCCGCCACACAGATCATCAGCTCGGTTTTGGAGTAAGTTTGGTCAGTCATAGTTTCCTCCACGAATGACACGAAGGAACACGAATTTTTCTTTGTGTCATTCGTGCTTTTCGTGGATCATTCCCGTCTCTCTCGAAGCGCAACACAGCGTTGTAATCGTTCTTCCCCGATCAATTCCAGGTACTCGGCATGGTTCTTGACGTTGTAAACATACTTGCCAAGATATTCTTTCGAGCCTTCAGCCGTTTTGCTCATCTCGACCCATTCCTTGATCGCAGGCTCGTCGCGGCCATACAGGTAGGCCATCTCGCCGGGATACGAGCCATAGGGCGCGTGCACAACCGCATCTACCAGGTAGTAGGGGATGATGGTGCGATCGGGATATTTGCGGATTTCCTCGGTGGGAATGATCTCCTCTGCACTGATGATCAGCCGCTTGCAGGCGCGTGACATTTCCGCTGCAAAGCCGCTGATGCCTTCGATCTGGCAATTGCCGTATTTGTCCGCACGATGGACATGGATGAGGGCCACATCCAAAATGAGCGCTGGCAGCAGAGCGACTTTCATGCCAGTGAACGGGTCTTCGATCACTTTGGCTGCGCTGTAGGCGAGCGTGTCCGTGCCGAGCATGGAACGCGTCGGCAGGAAGGGCACGCCCATGGCGGTCGCTTTCATGCGCCAGGTGATGGCCCCGTTCGACCATTCCACGCACTTCTCGACCTGCCCTGATTCGACCGCCCGCCGTAGCGCAGACGAAGTTCCGTAGACTTCGAGACCGATGTAGGTGATGTCGAGTTTCTTCACCAGTCCGGCCGCCAGCCACAGGTCCAGTTCGAGCACGCCCTGTCCGCAGACACGCAAATCCTTTTTGCCCTGTCGCACAACCTCGCGTGTCAGGGACATCGGTGCGCGCACCGTCCCGTACAGTTCGGTGCCGATGTAGCAGCCATCATAGACAAACCGGCTGATGGCTTCCTGCTCGCTCATGCGTTTATCGATCAATTTGCGGGATTTCTGAGTCCGGTTCCACGCGCGGAACTCTTCCAGATCGAAAGGCTGGATCAATTCCCCCGTGCCTGATTGCAGAATGTCCATAGCTCCTCCTTTGTTAATTCACCAGAGATTAACAAAGATATTTGATAAATAGTATTACAACGCAAGGTTGTGTTGCCGATACGCATTCACTACAGGGATAACCGAAAAAATGGTTGTGGGGGGGGGGGG
>DAOTXM010000470.1:0-10274 GCA_034435215.1 Anaerolineales bacterium | reverse complement strand
CCCCCCCCCCCCCCCCCCCCCAAAATTTCGGCATTTTTCCCGCCAAAAACGGCAGAGCCCAAAAAGTCAAAGAGCGAGCGGTAAACTGACTGTAAGGTGAATTTCTCGGAAATCAGGGTACACTGGGACACAGCATCCCGAAAGTTCTTTATCGTACGGAAAACCTTCGGGCCGATTTCCAGGGGAGGATTCGCTCTTTTTCACGTACCATCCAAACCAAGCTTAAGATATAGGGTTAATACAGGATCAATACAGGCTCAATACAGTCAAGTAAGGCTACCTTTGAGCATCCTTGAGGGACCTTGAGCGATCCTGGGAGAAAGCAGGCGACCAATGGCAAAGGTGACCCTTCAAGGTCACGTGTGAAAGCGATCACGCGCAGGCATCGGAATCCCCAGCCATCTGGGTACGCTTTCCATATACTCCCGGTAGACGCCCCCATACTGCTCGAGACAGATCTGTTCCTCCAGCAGCGCTTCCTGCCGGAAGCAGTACACCATCACCAGGCTCAATGCGATGAAGATCCAGGAAGTGGTGGCTACCCCGGTCCCCAGGCTGATCAGGAAGGTGGACAGATACATCGGATGCCTTGAAAACCGGTAGATCCCGGTGGTGATCACTGTATCCAGCGCAGTGCTCATGAAACTCCAGGATGCAGCCGCCAGAATCATCACCCCCAGAATGAATACAACCAGGCCAGGGTAAAACCAGTTGCTGTTCAACTGGAGCGGCAGGAACACGGAGTAGAGCAATGCCAGGGTCCAGACTGCATTCGCGATGACACTGATGCTTCTTTCGAATTTGTTACGTCTGACTTCTGTGGGAAGGTGGGTTCTTTTCTGCACGTCTTTATTCGCAAACATCATCACCAGCATTTGCAGGATGAAGACGCTCATGAAGAGCCACCCGTTCCAAAGGCCAATTCTATGAGTTGGGATGAGAGGCATGTGGATTCTCCTATAATGTTTTTATCACTTCCGGCCACAAACAAAGAATGCTGTTTTCTTGAAACAAATGCCTTCTGGTTGTTTGTATGCCTGGAGATCATGGAAGATGGCTTCCTTTCCCCTTTGCTTTTCATCTTGCTGCTTATCCTATACAATTTTCTCTCGAAGAGTTCGGAAGTCTTTCCTTAGCGCTTCTTCTTCAATTGACTTATCCTGTGCGTCAACATCACAATGGCGTAAGTATATAACAGGAGGAACAGGAACATCAAAAATGTAAAAATTTTATAGAATGTGCTGGAGGTCTCGTTGACCCTGGTCAGGAAAACGATGTAGATCGGCATGAAGATGATCAGGAAAAGCAGGATGCGGCCATATTTTTTCTGCTTCGATTCGTTGTCGGTGAAAATCTCCAAGGCTTCATCATCCATGGCTGTCTTGCGGAAATATTGCCAGCTGCCGTACTCGCCAACATGGTTCCAACCAGCATCTTCGAACAGTTGCAGGTAATTGTCCTTGTCTTTGTAATTTGACAGGAAATCCAGGCGATAGACATCATTGCGTGGTTCCCCTTTTACAAACGTATAATTGCCTGGAAAGGTGACTGATTTGAAATGCCAGCCGCTCAGCGCCATGTCTTGCAGATATGCTTCTTCTTTTTCGTCCTCCCACGCCCAAAACCAGTGGAATTGTCTGCTTGTAGTCATCGTACGCTCCCAAAAGATTACCAATCTTTCGTTATTTGTCCATTATTGACCATGATCTCTATTCGCCGGATGTGCTCCTTGAGCACCTGCCGGCCTTTGTCTGTCAACGCGTAGATCTTGCGGCGGTCAACTTCGCCCACTTTGATGATCAGGCCTTCACTTTCCAGCGTGGCAAAAGCGCCATACAGCGTTCCCGGTCCGATCTTGACCGTGCCCGCGCTCATTGCTTCCACTTTCTGCATAACGCCATACCCGTGCAGGGGTTCTGTCAGTGCCAACAGAGTGTAGGCGGTGGATTCGGTCAGGGGGAGATATTTTTTATAATTTGTGGTCATAATAAGTTATTGTCTTATATCGATTCTCGATGTATCGCCTGCCAATATAATGGCATGTGAATCGATTTTTTGTACCCTACTGGAGTGTTGTTTCTTGCCTGATTTGGGGATTGATATTCTTTTTGCAACCTTGTTATTTCCTTCACATAACCTTTACAAACGCGCGGTATCCTTTGAGCAGATAAACAGCAAGGAAACTTGTTGAATTTGAACCAAGGAGAAACAAAATGAAAAAGACACTTTTGATCATTACTTTAGTAGTACTGGCACTGGGTGCCCTGGGTGTGGGTGTGGCCTTTGCGCAGAGTGAAACCCCACCTCTCATCGGGCGCGGTCCTGGCGACGGCACGGGTTTACTGCATGATTACATGGTCAAAGCCATGGCCGACGCGGTCGGGCTGTCTGTCACCGAGTTCGAGTCCCGCCACGCTGCCGGTGAGACCTTCTACCAGATCGCATTGTCCAAGGGTATTACTGCCGAGGAAATCCCCGCGTTGATGCTGGATGCCCGCAGCAAAGCCCTGGAGGCTGCTGTAGCGGATGGCGTCATTACCCAGGAACAGGCGGACTGGATGAAGTCCCGCGGCTACGGTCGCGGCGGAATGATGGGCGGCTATGGCCGTGGGTATGGCAGCGGCGCCTGCCCGATGGTTGACGGCGACGGTGTTCCCTATGGCGGCCAGTTTGGACCCGGCATGATGGGCGGTGGTCGCTGGCAACAGAACAGCCAATAATTCGAAACGAATCGACCCTATCGACAGGGCAGCATGCTGCTCTGTCTTTTTTTTAACGTAAAATCAGGAGGAACAAATGGAGGTGGCTGATGCGTTTGAAACTTCGCTGGCTTGTCCCGTTGATTTTGATCCTTGTCGTGGCTGGTATCTATCTGTACCCTACATCCCGTGTTTCCTTCGATGACTTATATGCCAATGTGGATGCGGAGACGGTCGATTCCCTGGTGTATTTTCGCCGGTCGCACCCCGTCCAAACCCTGAATGTGCGTGGCGTGGAATGGGATTATCTCTCCCTTGGAGATGGTCCCGAGACCATCCTCTTCCTGCACGGCATGACCGGCGCCTACGACATTTGGTGGCAGCAGATGTCTGCTTTGCAAAACAGATATCGGGTGATCTCGGTCACATATCCGGCTGTGAACAGCCTGGGGGAGATGGAGCAGGCTGTGATGGCCATCCTGGATGCGGAGGGAGTGGATCAGTTCCACGTGGTGGGCAGTTCCCTGGGCGGCTATTTTGCGCAGTACCTGGTCGCCCGTCATGCAGACAGGATCCAGAGCGCAGTCTTTGCCAATACATTCCCGCCCAACGACATCATTGCCGAGAATAACAAGACGATTGGTGCATTGCTGCCCTATTTGCCTGAATGGCTGGTGATGAACGTATTGCGGGGTAGTATGCGCGAGAGCGTCTATCCCGCGTCAGATTTTTCGGAGTTGGTGCTGGCGTTTGGTCTGGAGCAGACCTATGGCCGTATGAGCAAAGCGCAGGTGCTGGGACGCTACCGTTGTGTAGTCGAGCCGTTCGAAGCGCCGGACCCTGCGGCATTGGGTATTCCCGTGATGATCATCGAAGCGGATAACGATCCGTTGGTGGAAGAAGCCCTGCGCGAGCAATTGAAGGCGACTTACCCCTCGGCTGTGGTGCATACATTGTCCGGTGCCGGCCATTTTCCCTACCTGAGTGGAGCCAAGACTTATACTCAATTGTTGCTAGATTTTCTGGTTGCACCATAGCTCCTTGGACTACTGAAAAAAAGAGACCAACCAGTGTGGTCTCTTCTTAAGGAGTTGTGTAAAAATAACTTCCTTGTTTTGGATGCAGTTGCACTGCATCCGGCTCGCAGTACAACTGCTCGCGAACATTAAGAACAGGAACTTATTTTTACACGAGTGCTAAGTAAGTGTGGTTTTGTACCAGATTAAGATTGGGTGTGAGCTTCCAGGAACCACAGCCACTTGTCTAAATCGCGAACGACTTCGATAAACAAGTCATTTGTGCCCATGTCGCCTAACTCTTCAGTCTGGTTGGCAGCGGCGCGGGTGTTGGCTGCTAAGCTGGCCATCTGGTCTGCCAGGAAGTTTACCGTTGCCATGTCATTGACCAGGTCTTGTGGGTAGGGGTCCAAGCGTGAAGCCTCGGCTGTCATGCGTACCGTGCCCTTTGCCAGGCCGCCCAGTGCGGTAATGCGTTCAGCAATCATATCGACGTAACCCATAATCCCATCGGCAAGCTCATCGAGCAATTTGTGCAACGCAATGAACTGAGGTCCCTTAATGTTCCAATGGGCTTGTTTAATCAAGCTGACCATGTCGAAGGTGTCAGCTAATTGCGCGTTGAGAATCTCGATGACTTGCTGGCGCACATCCAGTTTTATATCGTTTCTGGTCTTAAAGGTTGTTGTGTAATTGTTCATCTTGTACCTCTCATTATTTGTAGATCGATTTTGTTATAGACGAAGAATATCAAAGGAATATAGGCTTTGCAAAAGTATTGTATAAGAATTGTATAATAAATTCGCGTATACTCAGCCTAGCAGCCTTGCCAAGCTGGCCGTCAGGAATGTGACGATGAACGCCGTTCCCAGGGTGATCACAACGCTGACCGTTGCCCATTTATAGGATTTGGTTTCCTTGTAAATCGTCATAATCGTTGTTGCACAGGGATTGTGCAGTAGACTGAATAACATCAAGTTAATGGCTGTCAGTAATGTCCAGCCATTCCCGTCGATCAGCAAGGTACGGATGGCTTCGTTTGTTGCCGGACCGTCGATCATCATGCCGGCACCCATATAGACCATCATCATGGTCGGAACGACGATCTCGTTGGCTGGAATGGCGATGATGTAGGCCAGCAGGATGACGCCGTCCAGACCGAGCAGCAGGCCGAAGGGATTGAGCCAGTCGGCGATGGCGCGCGCCAGGTTGGAATCGCCGAAGGGGATGTTTGCCAGGATCCAGATCACAGCGCCGGCAGGCGCGGCCGTTTGGATGGCGCGCCAGAGCACGAAGATGGTCCGGTCGATGATAGAGGTGTACAGGATACGTCCAAAGTTGGGTGTGCGGTAGGGAGGCAGTTCCAACGTAAAAGCAGATGCTTCGCCTTTTAGCATGGTCTTGGACAGCAGCCAGGACATGAAGAACGTAAAGGCGATGCCGATCAAGACAACGCCGACCACTGTCCCGGCAGCGATGAACGAAGTCAGGGCGGGGGGAAAGGCTGCTGCTACGAACACGGTGGCAAGCATGATCAGGGTTGGGAAGCGCCCATTGCAGGGCACGAAGTTGTTGGTCAGGATAGCGACCAGTCGTTCTCTGGGAGAATCGATCACGCGCGTCGACACTACCCCAGCGGCATTGCAGCCGAAGCCCATAGCCATGGTCAAGGCTTGTTTGCCATGCGCACCGGATTTTTTGAACAGCCAGTCCAGGTTGAAGGCCACGCGTGGCAGGTAGCCCAGGTCTTCGAGGAAGGTGAACATAGGGAAGAAGATGGCCATGGGCGGCAGCATGACCGAGATCACCCAGGCCAGGCCGCGATAGACACCCTGCCATAGAAAACCGGTGATCCACCAGGGCATACCGATACTATTGAAGAGCGTCACTGCCTGGTCTTCGATCCAGAATAGGCCACTGGCAAGCAGCGAGGAGGGGACGTTGGCCCCGATCACCGTCAACCAGATGATGGCTGCCAGCATGACCAGCATGATGGGCAGCCCGAAGATGGGGGATGTAACGATACGATCTATCTTTTGGTCGAAATCGTATTTCTTGTCCGAAGCTGTTTTGACCGCGCGCTTGGCGATCGTCTCCGCTTCTGTGTAGAGCGATTTGACGATTTCATCTCGGAAGCCAGTCGAGAGGGTTTCGCGGAGGGTCTCAGCTTTTGTTAATATATCGTTGGGTTGAATGGTTTTCATGTCAGTTTTCCTGTGTCAAGTGTTCCAGCGTCCTAACCATGATAAACGCTACTTGAGCGAGTGTTTAAGGCCACCAATCGCTGTAGCTGATCGCGTAGTCCGAAATCCTTTGGCGCTGAGTCACTGTCTTCCCTCGACCGCCATCTTCCGGCTGAATTGTACGTCCGCGCTTTGTTGGCGGGTTACCAACTGGCGAAGTTCGCCGCTCATCAACGCTTGCTGCACCTTGGCATCACCGTCCAGCAGGCGGATAGCCAGCCAGCGGGCATTCGGCACGTCGGGCGCTATTTCCTCGATCAGGGGAACCAATTCACTGACGGCGCGCTGGAACTCGGATGTGCCTTCCACCCGCCTGGGTTTGGTGGCAATCTTGCCTTCGATGACATCTGCCACGGTGGAAAGCAGGGTGTGGATGCCCTCACCCGTACGCGCAATGATCGGGATGGCCGGGATGCCCAGGTCCCTTGCCAGGCTGCGGGCATCTATTTCCAACCCTTTGCGTTTGGCTTCGTCCATCAGGTTGATGGCAACCACGACTTTGTCGGTGATCTCCATGACTTGCATCGCCAGGTTCAAATTCCGCTCGAGAGCGGTCGCGTCAGTTACCACAATAGTGCAGTCCGGCTGGCCGAAAAGGATAAAATCACGCGCTACTTCCTCGTCTTGCGAAGCGGACAGGAGCGAGTACGTGCCGGGCAGATCCACCAGTTTGTAGTTGATACTGTTAAATTGGTAACCACCTTCCGCGCGCGTGACCGTCTTGCCGGGCCAGTTGCCGGTGTGTTGTTTGAGACCGGTCAGGGCATTGAAGAGCGTGGATTTGCCCGTGTTGGGATTGCCAGCCAGGGCTACGACCCGGTCATATTTCTCCAGGTTGATGCCCATTTGCTCCAGTTGTGTGAAAGCCGGGCAGGTTTCGCAGTGTTCGCTGGGGAGTTGTTTTTTAGTAGTGTTCGCCATGATTTCCTCGTTATCCTATTTTTGGTAAAAATCTTCCTGTATTCTTCATATATTCACGGTACTCATCGCCGAATTTCTCGATCAGATGCCCTTCTTCGTTTGGCAGGCGGATCGTGAGCAAGATGATGGCCAGTATAGACATCAAGGCGATAAACCAGCTATCGGCCATTAGTGCAAAGGATAGGAAGAATGCCGTCCCAAATGTATATAAAGGGTGGCGTATCCAACGATATGGTCCCTTCGTGACCAATTTATGATCTTTTCGTGTAGCGACTGTCGGCGTGATACCCGTGCCAATACTGTTGAACATCCAGTAGATCAGAAACGTACAGACGATACCCAATCCAACGCCCAGCCAGCGCGCCCATGCAGGCAAGCCAACCTGCGACCACGCTAAGAGGGGTGGGTAGATCAGATATCCTAGCATGCTCAACCAGAGTACCAAGCCGCCTATGCGGAGCGTCAGAAACATGACGCTGCCTTCTTGTTTGTAAGAGACTTTTTCGCCAGAGTCGATATCTGCTTTGCGGCGGAAGTAGATCGAGATACCTAAGCCGGATACAAAGGTGATGGCAGCGAAAATTCGGAAAATGTTTTCGTTCATGGTTTACCTCCAAACGTGAATCTATAGAGCTATACTCCAAATAAACCCGATAGCAGAAAAACGAAGAGCGCTCCAACGATAATTCCTATGGCCGTGTAATGCTGGTGACCGTGTTCGCGCGCTACAGGAACGAGCTCATCCAGGGTAATGAAAACCATCACGCCACCTGCAAACGCCAATGCGCTGGGGATGAAGGTTTGAAACTTCGATAGGAAAAGCACCGCAAGCAATGCGCCAAACGGCTCCGCCAGTCCAGACAGGAACGCAGCGCGAAAAGAAAACCAGGTACCAGCGCCACTTTGATATAAAGGTAGCGCGGTAGCAATCCCTTCCGGGATGTTGTGCAGAGCGATGGCAATGGCGATGAAAATGCCGAATTGTGGGGTATGTGCATATCCGGCTCCCACCGCAATCCCTTCGGGTGTATTATGGATGGCGATACCGATGGCAACCAGCAGGCCGGTTTTGAACAGGTCAGGATCGATAATTCGTGGCTCCTCGTGCCAGTGATAACGACGATGTCGCCAATGGTGGTATCTGGAGTGTTCTTTGGGGCTTTGTGCAACCGTATTTTGACCTTTGAATCCATCGAATTCCCTTTCCCCAAAGCGGATATGCGGGATGAGCACATCCAATACCAACATAAAAATTGCTCCACTTCCGAACCCGATGGTAGCGGCGATGAAACCGCCGTGTTGCCAGGCTTCGTTGACCAGCTCCAAAAAGGACAGCGTGATCATTACGCCTGCTGTAATTCCCATCAGCAAGCCAAACGTACGTCTGCCTGGTCTGCGCAGGATGGCAATGTATCCACCCAAACCGGTGCCCATACCGGCCAGCAGACTCAGCCCCACGGCATTCAAGATGATTGACATTTGTGCCTATACGGGTTTGACCCAAATCTGCGCGGCCTGGTCCCTGCGCAAGGCGATCAGAGTGCCGCGCACGCGATATCCGCGTGGGTCGCCAAAGAAATTTTTCAGTTCAGGATAAATTTCGGTCCCGGGTGTCAAACCCAGGTCCAGGAAGCGGCGGCGGGTAAAGCCCTGCACGGCCTCATCCAATGTGACGATTTCTGCGCGTTGGTCATGTTTTAGCTCGTTCAGTGAAATCGTCCCCGCCGGCAGCACGGCGCCCTCGGGCAACGGTGCAACATGCACGTTCGAAGCGACAGCCGGGGCCAGGCGGTATTCATTTTCTCCATCGCTCAGAACATACCGCTGCGACGAACTTTCCAGAATGCGGACGGTTTGACCGAGACGAAGTCCCGTTGCTAGGATTTGTTGGTAAGCGATGGCGGGTTCATCCTCGAGATGGACGATTCGGGCTGGACGATCTGCCTGCCACGCGGTCAGGGGCATGCTCTCGTCTGACGGCATTTTCCCTTCGCGCGTCGGGATGGGGTCGCCGTGCGGGTCGCGGACAGGATGCCCGAGCGCTGCGTCCAGTTCATCGAGTTCTGCGTCCGTAATACGGTGCTCGCGACGATGGGCCTCCGTGTGGACCTTTTCGAGCGGCATGCGCGCTTCATCGGCCAGGTAGCGCTCCCACAGGCGGTGCGCACGGACGATGTGGATTGCCCAGCGTTCGCCATCGGCGGTCAGGTGCAGTTCGGGACCGCGTGACTCGACCAGCCCCTGCGATTCCATCGAGGCGATCAAATCGATCGTTTTGACGCGCGGCAGGCCCAGGGTTCCAGCCAGCGATTCGGGCGAAGCATGGCGGCCGCCCTGTTCCCGGTCGAGCAGATGCTTGAGGGCATCTTCCACCTGTTCGCGCTGACGAGCGCTGCGCCAGTCTGTGTAACGGGCAAGCAGGCCGATGCGCGGGACGAATATGAGCAGGATTAAAAGAGTGGCGAGTGCAATCCACCAGTAATTCATAGAACCTCCACATAGATTTTAGATGTAATGGCGCTGCCTAAAACGAATGACGGACGACCGCCGACGGCGATGGTCAGGTTGTCGTCGAAAGGTGAGTAGGATAGGATTTCGAGGCGTACGCCGGGTACCAGGCCAAGCCCATCCAAATGGCGCAGGAAGGCAGGGTCCTTTTCGCTGACTCGCAGGATGAGAGCCAGTTGTGGGGGCCGCAAACTCGAAAGGGAACAGGCCTCATCCTTGGGCATGACCAGTGCGGCGTTGGGGATGGGATCGCCGTGCGGGTCGTGCGTGGGATGGCCAAGGGCGGCGTCCATGCGCGCCTCGAAATCCTCCGAGATGACATGCTCCAGGCGGCAGGCTTCCTCATGGACTTCGTCCCAGGTGTAACCCAGCGATTGCACCAGCCAGGTTTCGAGCAGGCGGTGGTGGCGCAGCACTTCCAGCGCGGCACGCTGGCCTTCAGAAGTGAGCGTAGCGCCTTGATGCTTGCGGTAGTCCACCAGGGGCGGTACGGTGGAGGCCAGTTTTTGGAGCATGCCTGTGACCGAGGCAGGTTTGATGTTAAGACGGGCAGCCAGGTCATTGGTGCTGGCTGGAACGCCGCCCGCGCTAAGCTCGAAGATGTGTTTGAGATAATCCTGGATGGATTGGGTCAGGGGATCTTTTGTAACCATTGCTAATAAATAATTTAGTTTATCCTAAATAATTTTAATAAAAAAAGAAAGAAACGTCAAGACTTTGACGGTATCTTGTTGGATTCCGGGAATGCCCATGCGCACATAGCTATTGCCATCAAGAAACCCATCCAACAAAGAATACCCAGGAACTTGGCACAAGTTCCTGGGTCAAGTAATTCTAGCTGTGTTGGATTTGGAGAATTTGCCTCGCGCCTATGGATAGATAAATTG
>DAOTXM010000469.1:0-4133 GCA_034435215.1 Anaerolineales bacterium | reverse complement strand
CTCAACTTGATTGAACGAGTTTGGAAGTTCGTGAAAAAGAAATGCCTGTATTCCAAATATTACGAGAAGTTTCCTGCTTTCAAAGATGCCATTTCATCGTGTTTGGCAGAAACTATGACAACGCACAAAGCTGCCATTGATTCTTTGCTAACCCTACGCTTTCAGACCTTTGAAAAAGCGCAATTTGTGACCGCGTGAGGTATATCTTTTGGGAATCAGGCATTATTTTCCTTTTCTATCAGATATCCGATTGGTTTGGAGACGGTCATGCGAGGGTTGAAATATACGCGCTGTTACCAGATATACCGAACTCAACAAGAATATTCCTGACGCCCAGGTCCAATTTCCAACAAGTAATCCTATGACAGTTCCTGTTAGCAAGAAGGAAATAATCCAATACCAGTTTCCGTTTGTAAACCAGGTTGTTATCAAAAAGGCGCATCCAATCCAGAACAGATCCACAATGTCCGCCTTTCCAGCGGTTATATAGAGCATCACCCCTGCCCAAGCTGTGCCAGTCACCCATCCCAATCCTGATCGAAAATTGGCAGGAATCTGGTGTAATAAACTCCACGTTTTTTGGATCAGATTGAGCACATAAGAAAATCGGGCGCCATGAGGATCATCCAAAATTGAGGCGCGCTCGAACACCTGTCCAAAGGAGACACCACAAAGATATACCAGCATAACAACCTGAAGCTCATATAAATTGTCAAAGGTTGAAAATATCAGCCAGATGAACCCGGCACTGACCAAAATCCAGGATACCATCCGGTCTCTCCGCAGCAAGTGATGGGAAAATCGCGTCAAGGCGAGCGTTGCATAAACAGCCAATACAAAAGGCAATATCCAGACGACTTGTTCAATCCTATCCCAGGCTAGCAACATGAGCGGTGTAAACCCCAACAAAGCAGCTGACCCGTTGGATAAATTGGCACCAAGGCCGAGGATGATCACCAGGGCAACAAGCAAACCCCAGGCACCTACCAACAGGTAGCATAGGGATGTAATCAATAGAATTGCAAGGGCTCTTGAAACCATGCGAGGAATTTTGTTCCCCAACAGTGCGAAACCGGCCAGAAGCACAGTAGAGGAAATGAATATCAACCAGCTTGCATCGAGTACCGCTATGGTTCTATCTTTTACCAGCGCAAACATTAAAACCATCAGCCAGGTGACCACTCCACTCGCAAATAGGAATCTTTTTTGTTCGGCGTTTCTCAATGCTGTTGCGCGGGCATTATTTAGTTCAAACAACAGGCTCCATACGACAGAACGTACATTGCGGGAAGCATCCAGGCGATAATCCTCTAAAGCCGGCCAAGCCAGCCTTTCCCCCAGCCATGAAAGGGTGCGTAGATGCTGGATGCGTTCTTCCTCTTCCAGCTTTTCGTAGGCGGCAATAAGGAAATCAAGACTTTTTTGTTTGGGTAGCAGGCTGATTGCCTTGCGACGTACCGTTTCTTCTGGTTCCTCCAAAGCCTGCAACAGCACAGCTTCTCTTTCAAGCTCGGGCAACCGGGTTAACCAGGCATCCAACTGCTCGCTGAAGCGGAAGGCCGTTTTAATAAGCAAAACCAGTTCATCCGTGCGCAGGATCAGATGTGGATTTTCTCGTTCTGCATCAATCTGTTGAAACTTAGCGCGTGAGGGAAGCAGTCCCATCCGGTTGTAACCTTGCAATTCCATCCGGATCAGATCCTTTATCTGTTTGGCGCGCAGTTCCTCCGGATTTGTGATCCAATCCAGTATCCGTCTGGCAAGCACGTCATGACGAAGTTCAACGCCGGTTTCCCCCTGTGGGGTCTGCGCCAGGCGTACCAGACGAAAAGGACGCTCCAGCCAGCGGGTAATTTCTTCAGCCTGTGCAACAGTCAGCCGTGCATCCTGGGCTAGTTGTGCCTGAGTCAGGAAAACCTTTGTGCCGGCAGAGGTGGTCAGGCTTTTGAGTACATCCATTGCACCAGCTGGACAATCGCCGCGTGCTGTAACGTTTTCTAAAAAGTCAGCCAGAATGGTCTCCGCTCTCCCAAGAGACTGGTAATCCTGGAACAAGAAAGTTCTCGCTTCCTTTTGCTTGATAGCTGACAGCAGGCGGTAGCAAATGACTTGGAGATCAACTGGATCAATCGATTGTTTTTCCTCCAGTAAATCGACAATCATCGTATCCGCCAATTCTGACTCAAATCGGTACCCACATTTTTCAGCCGGTTCGACAATTACTTCATAAGCCTGTCTGGTATTGAGCGGCTCTAATCTAAAGGTGCGATCCAGCATTCGAGGTAGTTGGGAGCGCAATTCGGCCAGCTGCGCCAGATAATCCTCACGAATGGAAAAAATAAAATGGATAGGGGCAGGGATTTTTATCTGGGCTTCCTTGACTGACCTGGCAAAACTTTCACTGATGGCGGGGTTTGCCAGGGTGAACAGTTCTTCCAACTGGTCGAAAATCACTACGAGCAATTTTCCGGTCGAGTCTGCCAGTGTAGCAAGCTGGTCAATGAAGTTCATTTCCAGATTTGGAACAATTTGGTTTACTATTGCGCCAGAAAGCCCCCAGGAAGAATCGGTTGCAATACGCACCTGTATACCGACAATATCATTTTTGGCAAGCAGGGGTAGCAATCCTGCACCGATCAGAGATGTTTTTCCAACGCCGGAAGGGCCAAATAAGACGGTCAATTGAGATGAGATTGCTAATTCAGCCAGAGCGCGAATCTCGCTCCTGCGTCCATAAAACAATGTGGCATCGGCCTGTTCGTATGAATCCAGAAACATGTAAGGTTCCTGGTCTTTGAGAGTGTCGGCTTTTGAATCTGGAAGATTTTTCTCTGCCTGATCATGCCCTTTCCCTACTTTTCTCAGCCACTCGATTGGGTCATTTTCCAATACCTGGGTGAAATTTCTCTCATAGAATCTTTTAAACCCCTCTGCGGGAGTATGTTGGGGAAACATCACCCCTGGTGGAAAGTGTTCGCCCAGAGCTATTGTCCCGCCTTGATATAGTTGACGCAACCAGGATGCGGTACTATCCACCCCCAGCAGAATCTTTGGGGAATTACACATCCAGCGTTGTAGGCTCTCCTTCACGAATGGGTCATAAAGCTGGGATGTCTCAGTGATCTCTATCAACTGGATTTGATTGGAAGCGCCTGGATCAATTGAATTTGCCCTGCCAACAACTGGCACCCTGCCCGCTTCGATAAAAACAGGCATTAAATCTTCTGCGTTGCCAAGCACAACCAGTTTACTCACTGGAAGTACGCTCAGTAATTGGCAGATTTCCCGTTGTTCATCGCGAGAGAACCCCGATAACTCCCATACAACCAGTACATCTTCCTTTTGGATAGCCTCAAACCAGTTTTTCACCAGTTACGCCTCCAATTTCAGCGTCTGCGCCATAGCGAAAGCCCATATTCTGGCTGGCATAATCCGGGGCATCGTTCCCCCTGCACACCAGGCGAACATTGTTTTTCATCCAGCTCCAGGAACCGCCCCTCGGGATTCGCAATTCACCCTCTTCTGGATCTTCCCTTCCATCGTCCGGAGTATAGGGATATGGTTTATAAACGCTGTTCGTCCATTCCCAAACATTGCCGGAGAGGTCTGCAATGCCGTATGGACTATCACCCTGTGGGCTATATTTGCCTACCGGCGTCAGGCCCCCGACTCCCCCTTCTCGCGTGTTGCAAAGGGACTTGTCAAACGCGTTTCCCCAGGGAAAATGGCGTTCATCTGTGCCACGCCCGGCTTTTTCCCACTCCGCTTCAGTCAACAAGCGTCCCCCTGCCCAACGCGCATATGCAACTGCTTCGAACCAGGTAACGCCAATGACTGGGAACTGTGGATCAGCATACCGTTCATCATCCCAGAGATCAGGTTTTTCTCGATTATTGGATACTCGCCAGGACCACCCCGCTTTGGTCCAGTATTGCACGCTTTGATAACCGCCAGATTGCATGAATTCCTGATACTCTTTCCGGGTAACAGGCGTGCGACCTGCAAAAAAGGCTGGCAAATCGACTTCATGAGGTGGGGATTCATTCCAGGCAAACATCCAGAGCCCCGGGAAAT
Organism: Anaerolineales bacterium; assembly: GCA_034435215.1. Taxonomy (GTDB): domain Bacteria; phylum Chloroflexota; class Anaerolineae; order Anaerolineales; family Villigracilaceae; genus JAABUE01. The sequence continues at coordinate 59 of DAOTXM010000469.1, read as the reverse complement.
TTATTTTCTGGTTGATGACATATTCCCGAATAACGTAAGAAAACCCTTTTGGCCGGCCC
>DAOTXM010000468.1:0-2905 GCA_034435215.1 Anaerolineales bacterium | reverse complement strand
AATGTGAGCGCCCGGGAGGCCTCCTCCAGGAGTTCAACGCGTGTCTTTGCCCGATGGATGTGCACAAGATAGAGCATCCAATCACGCAATTGGGCTTGCCTGAATTCTTGATAACGCTTTGATAGTCCCATCTCGTAATGCGAGAGGTCGGATATCTCCTCTCCACGAGAGCGGATGAGCTCGACCGCTAAATCAAAACCACTTTTGAGAATCAAGGTCGCGATGCATACACCCACCACGGTGTCCAGTAGTGCAAAGCGGAGCAGGGAAGCTGCCAGCCCAGCAATGACGCCTGCTGCGACGATGACATGGTTGCGCGAATCGATCGATTGTGTAATGAGCGCCATGCTACCATTCTTCAATCCCACGTAGCGCTGGTAAAGTCCCAATATAAGGCACACGAGTGCTGAGAAAATCGCCGCCAGGAAAGTGAACCAATCTATCGACGGTTCGAAAGGGACAAAAAAGCGGCGTACTGCCTCGAAAAATCCCAGTCCCCCGGTCGACAGCATCATCAACACCAAAACGACGTTCACCGTCCGTTCCCTGCCAAAGCGGATTCCGAAGTAAACCATCAGGCTCGCAAGGCCATCGAGAAGCGTATCCGCGGTATCGTTGAACAATCCTATGCTGCCTGAAAGGATGGCTGCCGGTAGCTTGAGCGCCGCCAATGTAAAATGTACGCCCACGCCAACCTTCGAGGCCGTATCCGGTTGCAGCAACTTAAGCGCTAGGCTTGCCGCCTTGCGCACACCTGCAAGGTGTTCACTCGCCTGTAGGCGGCCGGCTTCAGATAACGCGTATTTCTCCTCAAGACGGTTGATCCAACCTAGATCGACCAGCCTGTCCAGATCTTGGGATAGTTCCAGTGAAAAAGTGTCATAATCCCCAGGAGCATGTTGGTAGAGCGGCGCAAAGATCCCCATACGTCGCGCGAACGCGAAGAAATTCTCCCTGATCTCATCCAGGGTCTTGGCCCCATCCGAGAGCGACATAAGGATCATATCTCGGTTGTCGTGAGCCCTACGTCTGGGGTACGTTTCTATTTTTTTCGGCATATTCTTTGATTGCACTCCGACCAATTACTGGACTTTAAAATTTACATCACTTGCTTTCACTTACTTCGGCCACAACGATGCAATGGGTTCCATTGACACGTCCATGCAGCGTGCCATCTTCCGCGGTCAGATAAAGTTTTTCCAATTCTGATGGAGTATAGTGGGCAAGGATGTCAAACCCGCGCGCCGCCAGGAAAGATCCAATTTCATCGTCCTCCAGACCGAACGTCCAGCCTTCGCCGGTCGCGGAGACGGTCTTGAATATCTCTCGTTCCCCGTAGAAGCGGTTCTCCTGGCGCAGGACGGAGGCGTAAATGTAATCAAAAACCACCTGACTGCCAGGTGAGGAATGAGCGCGGATAAATTCCAATGTACTGTTTACAGCTTCCCCCGAGAGGTACATGCTTACACCTTCCCACAAGAACAAGGTTAACTGACCGTCTTGGAAACCTACCGCCGTCAGCACTTTGAAAATATCCTCTCGGTCGAAGTTGATCGGAACAAAGGTCAGTTCTGGTGGAATGGCTAACCCGCGCTTGTGGAATATTTCAATTTTTGGCTCCTGAGTAGTGGGAACATCCAGTTCGAAAATTTTCGTTCCCTGGTTATGGGCAGCGAAACGTAGTGCTCGCGTGTCGAAGCCAACACCTAACAGGACGATTTGTGGGTATCCTGCTTTGAGCGCATCGAGGAAGACGCCATCCATGACCTTTGTGCGGACAAGGACATATTCATAGATTCCCAACGGGAATAATTTTCGCATGAAGGCCTTGCGCAAAGGCGTAACATTGAGCAGCAGTTTGGCAGGGATTGGCAAAATAACCTCTGCCAGAAAGTCGGGACCTCGTAGGCGTAAGTCTTTTTCGCGAGTAGCACACGCCCGTGAAAAGCAGGTGTATGCCGCGGTACGCGAGGCTTTGGTTTCGATCCGGCGTTTTGTCATCCAGTCACCTTTTCTTTACAAGGAGGCGATAAATGCCAAGTAAGAAATTGAACCGCGGGACACGTTGCATATATTCCCGGTATCCATCGCCAAACTTCTCGATGTTTGATGCTTCCTCGTCAAAGGTGTTCAGTATGTAAATGACCACTGCCACAATTCCCAGCACGGCAACCGCCCAATGTTGGGATATCATCGGCAAGGCAATACCCATGAGAATTCCTGCCAGGTATTGAGGATGCCGCACGATCGCGTATACGCCCCGGTCGACCAGGGCGGCCGTTTGGATATAGGACTTCCCCTTTGGCACTCTGCCATACTTCTTGAATGTAAAGATTGGCAACCAGCCAAAGATTGCAGAAATCCATAGGATAACCCAGCCCAGGTTGATGACCGTTTCGTTCCCGTCCTTGTTATACAGGAAAAAGGATAAAACGATCTGGCCCACTGCCGCCAGGGTCAAGGCGATCGTCATCACAATCATCTTTATATTGTTCATCCAATCGTTCCTCATCGACAACGCCATATCATGATTGGGCGTCCTTGATCTGCTGGAGCATTGTCCGAAAGACGGCGGCATACTCCGGCTCTATTCGAACTAATGTTTTTCCTTGCGCAATACCTTCGGCGAAGCGCCGCTCCATCGGGATGCGCATCAGGATTGGCAGGCCACTTTCGGCGCAGTAGGCTTCGACGGCGTTGTCGCCGATGCCATCACGGTTGATCACCACGCCTGCCGGAAGGTTCAATTCTTTTGCCACGTCCGCCACCTGTTTCAGGTCGTGCAGGCCGAAGGGCGTCGGTTCGGTGACCAGCAGGACGAAGTCTGCACCGCGAATGGTCTCCACCACCGGGCAGGAAGCCCCGGGGGGCGCATCCCGGATTTCGAGGATGTCATTGTTTTCGA
>DAOTXM010000467.1:0-11597 GCA_034435215.1 Anaerolineales bacterium | reverse complement strand
GGCAGAGCCCGCCCAAAACACCCCAATTCCTCCCGCTTTTTGAAAAAGTGGTTGACTACTGGGCATGAATACACTCATTGCTTGGTATACTGAAATAAGAAAGACAGAACTATGTCCAAAACAATCATGGTCGTCGACGACGAAAGACGCCTGGTCTCTCTGGTGGAAAGTTACCTCGCCCAGGAAGGCTATCGCGTGATATCCGCCCATAACGGCAGGGAAGCCCTGCCAATCGCCAGCCGCGAAAAACCCGATCTGATCATCCTCGATCTGATGATGCCCGAACTGGACGGTTACGGGTTCATGCGCGAGCACCGCAAGGAACTGGATACGCCCATCATCCTGCTCACCGCCCGCGTGGACGATGACGAACGTGTGATCGGCCTCGAGCTGGGCGCGGACGATTACATCACCAAGCCGTTCCGGCCGCGCGAGCTGGTGGCGCGCGTCCGGGCGGTGTTGCGCCGGGCCGGCAAGAGCGAGCCGCAGGCCAAAGCCCTGCAGGTGGCGGATATCAGCCTCGACCGGGACACGCGCGAGGTAATGGTAGCAGGCCGGTCGGTCGATCTGACACCCTCGGAGTTCGATCTGCTGGCGGCTTTGATGGCCAGCCCCGGACGCGTCTTCTCGCGCCTCGACCTGCTCGATGTCATCCAGGGAGTCCGCTACGAGGGCTACGAGCGCACCATCGACACCCACATCAAGAACCTGCGCGCCAAGATCGAACCGGACCCGCGCTCACCGCGCTATATCGAAACTGTCTACGGCGTCGGGTACCGGTTTACCAGAAGGTAAAGCATGCGTTCGATCACGCTCAAAATGGTGCTTGCTTTTCTCGCTATTGCGCTGGTCAGCATCGTGCTGATCGTGCTGCTGGCGCGCTGGAACACGGGCACGGAATTCTCCCGTTTCGTCTCGGACCGTCGCGGGGCGGACCTGGCGGAAAGCCTGGGAGCGTATTATCGCGCCAACGGGACCTGGGAAGGCGCGGAGAAGGCTATCTTGAGGGACATTGCCCTCCAGTGGCCGGAGAACGGGCCGCCGCGTGAGTCTTTCTTCACCCTGGTCGATGCAAAAGGACAGGTTGTACTGGCCGGGCCGGGCTTTCGCAGGGGCCAGAAAATCCCCCTGCCGGAATTGGAACGCGGCCTGCCGGTCGAAGTGGACGGGGTACAGGTCGGCACACTGGTCATGGGTGGTATTCCGTTCGAAAGGAACCCGCGGGAGGAGGAGTTCATCCGGCGCATCAACCTGATGCTGGTCTATAGCGCCGTGGGCACGTCGGTCGTGGCTCTGCTGCTGGGGATCTTGCTCTCCCGCACGCTCACCCGCCCGATCCGCGAATTGACCGAGGCGACCCATGCCGTGGCGGAAGGGAACCTGGGACTACAGGTTTCCGTGCGCTCCAGGGATGAAATGGGAGAACTGGCCGCCTCCTTCAATAAAATGAGCGCCGACCTGGCGCGCTCCACGAACGCCCGCAAGCAAATGACCGCCGATGTGGCCCACGAACTGCGTACCCCCCTGAGCCTGATCCTCGGCCATGCGGAGGCCGTCCACGATGGCGTGCTGCTGCCCACGCGGGAGAACTTCGAGATCATCCGCGAAGAAGCCCTGCGGTTGGAACACCTGGTGGACGACCTGCGTCTCCTCTCCCTGGCCGATGCAGGCGAATTGAGCATCAATTTACGGCAGGTATCCGCACAAGAATTACTGGGCGATATCCAGGCAACCTATCATCACATTGCCAGCCAGAAGGACGTAAAAATCCAGCTGGACGTTGCGTCTGAACTTCCAATGCTCCACATCGACCCCGACCGCATGACCCAGGTGTTGACCAATTTGCTCGAGAATGCCCTGCGCCACACCCCGCCGGGTGGCCAGATCGAACTTTCCGCGCGCCAGGCCCAGGACAGCGTGGTGCTCTCGGTCCGCGATAGCGGCCCCGGCCTGGCGGACGAGGAGGTCGAGCGCATCTTCGAGCGTTTCTACCGCGCCGATGCGGCCCGCCACCGCGACGAGGGCGGCTCCGGCCTGGGGCTGGCCATCGCCAAATCCATCGTGCAGGCGCATAATGGGAAAATCTGGGCCGAGAGTGCGCCCGGGCAGGGCCTGGCGGTCAACATCCAGTTGCCGATCCAGTAGAGCATAGCCCCGGTTTTCTAACAAAAAACCCATTCTTTTTTAAGCATAATCTTAACCAAACAGGTGAAAATTATCGAATTCCAGACAGGCGGATCTTGAGCAGGAGCCATCCATGGACTTGATCGAGCGCATCTTTCATGCCATCACGCAAACCCACCCCATCCACCCGATGATGGTGCACTTCCCCATCGCCCTGACCGGCGCAGCAGCCCTTTTCATCCTGCTCGCGCTTTGGAGGAACAAGGCCTTCTTCGAGCAGGCTGCCTTTGCCAACATCGCGCTGGCAACGGTCGGCACACTGGCCGCTGGGATCACGGGTCTGTACGACAACCAGGTCAACTACGTTGGCGATGCGCCCAACGCCGGGCTCAAGATCGTCCTGGCCAGCGCGCTATTGCTAGTCACCGCCGCCACGGCTGTCGCGCGTTGGAAGAACCCGGATTTGTTCAGCAAATCGAAACTTCTGTACGTTGCCGCCTACTTCATCAGTTTTGGATTGGCACTTGTACTGGCCTTTTTGGGCGGCGTGATCCTCTACGGATTCTAAAATATCATGACAATGTCAAATTCGAAAAGAATAGCCGAAATTATATAGGAGACAAAATGCTCAATCGTAAGACCATCTTCGTTCTGACTTTCGTCCTGATCGCAGGTCTGGCTTTAGCAGGGTGCGGGACGCAAGCCACATCCGAACCAGCCGCGACTGCAGCGCCGCAAAGCACGGACCTCGAACCGGCTCCCACGCAAATGGCCGAACTCTCACCGACGGAGGCGCCCGCCGAGGTCCCGACCGAAGCGCCCACGGAAGCCCCCGCCAGCATCCCGGCAACAGCCGTCAGCTTTGCCAATGACGTCATGCCCATCATCCAGAGCCGCTGTGTCAACTGCCATGGCGGCGACCGCGTCGAAGAGGGCCTGCTGATGCGCACCTACGAGGAGCTCATGGCCGGCTCGGAGAACGGTCTGGTCATCGTGCCGGGGGACGCGGCCAACAGCCTGCTGGTGGAGCTGGTCACCAACCAGAAAATGCCCAAGCGCGGCCCCAAGCTGACCCCGCCGCAAGTGCAACTCATCACCGACTGGGTGGCAGCCGGCGCACCGAATAACTAACTTGTGGGCAAATTTCGGTTGGCAGCAAAACTTCCGAAGTCTCCGTGACTTCGGAAGTTTTTTTCATTTCTTCTGGATCGCAAAAACCCCTCTACAGAGGGATGTAAAGCGACCAGCGTTCGCTTATAATAAAAGCGACCGATAGTCGCTTTAAGGAGTGCGTATGCCAAAAGGGATCCCCCTCACGGAAGAAGAACAAGAACGACGGCGCAAGGAAATCTTTGATGCTTCGCTACAACTGATCCTCGAAAAAGGCTTCAACGAAACCTCCATGCGCGAGATCGCCCGAGCTGCCAATATTGGAAAATCAACCTTGTATGATTATTACAAGTCCAAAGACGAAATCCTGATATCCTATTTCGAGGATGAGATCGAAAAACTCACTGACCGCGCGCAAGAGATCATCCAGCAGGATCATGGCGTCACCGAAAAACTGAAAAGAATTATGCTGATGCACATGCGCTACCTGGTCGAAAATAAACACACGTTTTTGAAACTGAGCGTAGAAGTTCAGCGCCTCTCGCTCGAAAGCCAGGAAAAAATCCAGGCCAAACGCCATGCCTATCAAGACATGCTGCGCACGTTGGTCGAAGAAGGCATTCGCGACGGAGAATTTCGCGCCGTCAACCCGCTGTTGGCTGCTAGAAGCATCTTCAACCTGCTCGCAACCGCTGTCTTTACGTCAAGGCCAACCGGAACTCCAGAAGAAATGCTGGAAGATGTCCTCGATATCTTCTTCGCAGGTATTCAATCTTAAGTTTTTTCTTGGCGCGCCAAAGTGCTGGGATAGCCACCGGGTTCGGACGGCAGTTCAACTGCCATCCCATCGGTTTGGCGCGCTAACAGTTTTTTTGTCATAAGAAGCGACCAACGTTCGCTCATCGGAGGCAAACGTGCAAAGCAATTCAATATCTCCAGAAATCAAACGCAAGATTCTTTCCTGGATCCGCGGCGTAGTCCTTGGGATGGCTGGCTATCTAGCCCTGCTCATCATCTGTTCAGGGAAATGGGATTGGTTCTGGGGATGGGTTTATTGGACTCTGCTGACCCTCGCGATGGCCTCGCATGTGGTTGTTCTTGTACCCCTCAACCCGGCGCTGCTCGCCGACCGTGCCGGAGGATTGAGCCAGCCAGGTACCAAACGCTGGGATGTTTGGCTGACCATGATTGCCGGTCTGGCCTTTACATCCATCATGGTCGTTGCCGGGCTGGACGAACGTTGGGGTTGGACAGGGACAATCTCCATTGGATGGCATGTCACAGGCATTCTCCTTTTTATCATTTGGTGGATCTTATTTCTCTGGGCGATGGCTTCCAACCCCTTTTTCTCAGAGGGTGTGCGCATCCAGGAAGACCATCAAGTCACTATGCACGGACCCTATCGCCTCGTCCGTCATCCAGGATATTTCGGTAATCTGGTCGGCTGTCTCGGTCAACCACTGCTGTTTGGTTCATGGTGGGCTTTCATCCCAGCCGTGCTGACAATCATTGCATTTGCCGTCCGTACTTCATTAGAAGACCGCACATTACAAGAAGAACTTAACGGATATTCAGAATACGTCAAACAAGTACGTTATCGTTTGATACCGGGCATCTGGTAAATAGGAGATAGAACATGTCGAAAGAAAATATATCGGTGACCATTACACCAAATATAGCCGCCCTTAAAATGCTTGTTCGTTTCCTGGCCACGCTGCTTTTGAGCGCAGCCTTGCTCTTTGGTGGGGCAGGACGACTCGACTGGACCCTGGGATGGATTTTCGTCACGGCGTGGATCATACCAAAACTGGTTTTTCTGGTCCTTTTACGCTGGCGCGACCCCGACCTGCTGGTCGAGCGCGCAACGCGACATGAAAATACACAACCATATGACCGACTCATCTTGCCGATTTACTTTGTATTCGCATTCGGCACGTTCGTCGTTGCCAGTCTTGATGGCGGTCGGTTCGGCTGGTCGGGCGAACTGCCAATCGCTTTGATCATCGTGGCGTACATCATTTACCTGTTGGGAAACAGTTTGGCAGGCTGGGCGATTAATTCCAACCCCTTTTTCTCATCCGAGTCACGCCTTCAGATGGACCGAAATCAAAAAGTGGCCAGTAACGGCCCTTATCGCTTCATCCGCCACCCCGCCTATTCTGCCGCCTTCCTGCTGTGGATAACGACAGGCCCGATGCTCGCCTCATGGTGGGCCATCATCCCCGGCTTCCTGGCCGGCTTGATGATGATCATTCGAACCGTTTACGAGGACCGCGTGTTGATCGCTGAACTCCCTGGCTATGCAGAGTATGCACAGCAAGTCCGTTATCGCCTGATACCCGGAATTTGGTAACAAACTTGGAGCAGAGAATGAAAATGTTTGTACTCCCCCTCTCAGACCCGCAGGCCACACTCGAAACGGTCGGCGGGAAGGGCCTGTCGTTGGCAAGACTCGCCAATGCGGGACTGCCCGTCCCTGGTGGGTTTCACGTCACAACCAAGGCTTATCACCAGTTTGTAACGGCCAATAACTTGCAGACCGGCATCAACGAGGCGCTCAATGCTGTGGACCCGGCGCAGCCTTCCACGCTCGAAACTGCTTCCGTTTCAATTCGCCGACTCTTTGCTAAAGCCGCAATCCCTGAAGAAATCGCTGATGCTATCAAACACGCCTACCTGGCATTAGGCACATCGCACCCTGCAACCTCTGTCGCCGTGCGTTCCTCTGCCACCGCCGAAGATTTACCTGAAGCCTCCTTCGCGGGACAACAGGAAACATACCTGAACATATGCGGCGAGGAAGCGTTGCTCGAGGCAGTAGAAAAATGCTGGGCTTCTCTCTGGACCGCGCGCGCCATCGCCTACCGCATCAAGAACAATATCGAACAGATGACGGTCGCCTTGGCTGTGGTTGTCCAGGAGATGGTGAACGCCGAAGCCGCGGGGATCCTGTTCACGGCAAATCCCATCAACGGACGCCGCGATGAGATGGTCATCAACGCCGCCTGGGGACTCGGTGAAGCCATCGTCGGCGGACTCGTTTCGCCCGATACCATCGTGGCTGATAAAGCCACAGGCAAAGTCAAGAGGTATGAGGTTGCGGAGAAAACTGTCATCACGGTGTTGACGGAAAAAGGCACAAGGGAGGATCCACTTACGGACTCGCGGCGCAGCTCAAAGGTCCTGAAAGAAGCGGATGTCGTCGAGTTGGTCAATATTGCACGGAGAATCGAATCCTATTACGGCAAACCACAAGATATCGAGTGGTGTCGTGTTGCGTCCCCCTCTCCCGCTGGGAGAGGGGTCAGGCGCCGCGCTGAGCCTGTCGAAGCGGGTGAGGGCAAATTCTATATCGTCCAATCCCGCCCCATCACCGCGATGGCAGAGACTCCCATCGAATGGACGCCACCCAACCCAAAAGGGATTTACATGCGCACCAGCGTGGTGGATTTGATGCCAAATCCGCTCAGCCCGCTTTATGTCACCTGGGCTATCCCAGTATTGAAGGCAAAAATGAAACCACTTGGCGCGCGACTGGGGATGGGTATGCCAGTATTACAGGAAGATTATTACACAGCCATCAATGGTTACGCGTATATGAACGCTGCTTTTCCCGCAAAAGCCTGGTGGTGGATCATTACTGGCATGTTACCTGCTTATCCGAGGTTGTTGCGCCGGCTTGTACCGCTATGGCGCGACGAATTGCACCCGGAATACCGGGCTGCTATCGCCAACTATAAAGACACAAACCACGAAAAAATGTCAGCTGGTGAACTCTGGCAAAACGTACAAGAGATTCTGGATGCCGCTATGTACTACGCTTGCGGATTGCTGTTCGCTACGATGGGCGCTTCCGCCGGTTCGGAAGGGCTGCTGACACGGGTCTATAACAAATTTGCCAAACGGGAAGGCGACCCTGAAGCCAATACCCTGCTGATGGGCTGGGACAACATCCCCGTCCGTTCAGAGAAATCGTTATACGACATTGCCACGTGGGCGCGGGAACATGATGAGTTGGCAAAATATCTGTTGGAGACGCCGACAGGAGAATTAACCGCAAAGTACGCAAAGAGCGCGAAGGAAAACCAAATGAAAAGACTTGGCGGTCTTGGCGGGCTTAGCGGTTCAAAAAGCGATTGGGATGAATTCGTCTCCCGCTTCGAATCTCACCTCGATCAGTTCGGTCACCTCATCTTCCAAATGGATTTTGCCGAACCACTTCCGCGCGACCATCCCGAATTGCTATTGGAAACGATCAAGATGTACCTGCGCGGACAGGGGACCAATCCGCACGAGCGGCAACGCGCCAGCGAAGAGAAGCGCATTCGAACGACTGAAATCATGTGCAGCCGTCTGAAAGGCTTCAAACGCTGGGCATTCGTCAAGACGCTCAACTGGGGGCAGTCCCTGGCGGAAGTGCGCGAAGACGCGCTCGCTGAAATTGGTCTCGGATACCCCATCCTGCGCGCCATGTTGCGCGAGTTGGGAAGTCGCTTCGTGACGGCAGGCGCCATCCAACAAGCCGATGATATCTACTGGCTGGAGAAAGTCGAAGTGGAAGATTGTGTTCGCAAACTAGACGATGGTGCCGAGTTGGAAAACCTGTTGGAGCGCGTGGAAGAACGCAAAGCCTTCAACAAGAAAGCAGGACAAGAGACGCCGCCGCCCATGATGCCGATGAAGAAAAAATACATGGGCATCGATACCTCCGTCTGGCTGGCGGAATCCGAAAGAAACCGAACCAGCAACATCCTCAAAGGCGTGCCCACCAGCGCGGGAAAGGTCACCGCGCCTGCCCGCGTCTTGCGCGGTCCCGAAGACTTCGACAAGATGCGCCCCGGTGAGGCGCTCGTCGCTGGCACCACCACCCCCGCGTGGACTCCGCTCTTTGCGATGGCGTCCGCGGTCGTCACCGACATCGGCGGGCCGCTCAGCCATGGGAGCATCGTCGCCCGCGAGTATGGCATTCCCGCCGTGATGGGCACGGGCGTCGCCACGAAACGCATCCAAAGCGGACAAGTCATCACCGTGGACGGCACAAAGGGAGAAGTCATTCTTGAAACCACCAAAGAAACTCCAATCGAGCAAGCCGCCCCGCCAACAGAATGGAAACGTCCTCATCCCAAAGCCCTGTACGCGCGCGCCAGTCTCGCGGAGCATTTGCCCAATGCCGTCTCACCGTTGTTTGCCACCCTGGGGTTGCGCGCTGTCAACAAAGCCACCGCCGAACTGGAAGACTTGATGAAATTAGACCTCGTGGAGGCTGAGTACCAATACCGCGCCATCAATGGCTATGTGTACATGGGTGTCCTGCTCACCGCCAAACTCACATGGGCGATGACGAGACTTGCCATCTCGAGCATGAAGATCATGTTCAGTGGAGGCGCAGAACGCTGGCTCGAAGCGCGCAAAAAATTGGCAGGCGTCATCGCGCAATGGGATGAAAAAAATCACGAAACCCTCGCGCCCTCTGAAATTCTTGAAGGTGCGCGCGAATTGATGTACGCGGCAGGAAAACTATACACCGTCATTCAATCAGGCACACTGCCCTCCGCCAGCAGCAGTGAGATCGTCTTCTCCCGCGTCTATAAAATGGTCAGCCGCAAAGACGAGCCGAAAGCGGAGACGCTCCTCTTTGGGTTGGATGCCGCGCCCCTGCGCGCCGAAAAATCGCAGTTCGACTTGGGGATGTGGATTCGCGAACGCCCCGTCCTGCGCGACTTTACGCTTCGCTCCTCGACAGGGGAACTGGTCGCCGCGCTTCGAGCCGATTCCACGCCCGAGGCGATTCCCGCCGCAGACTGGAGCGAGTTCAAGAGACGTTTCGAAAAACACCTCGATGAGTTCGGTCACACCTCCTACGAATTCGACTTCATGAATCCGACTCCCGCCGAGACTCCAGAGTTGATCCTCGACGCGATCAAGATGTACGTGGAGGGGAAAGGCAGTGACCCGTACGCGCGCCAGCGCGAAGTCGTAGAAAGACGCGAACAAACCGTGGAGGCAATCCGAAGCCGCTTCAAGTGGATCCCGAATCGCTGGTTTGACAAAGCCCTTAAATGGGCTATGGATACAGGTCCCGCCCGCGAAGACAGTCTCGCCGATATGGGCATGGGGCACACCACCATCCGCCGCCTGCTGGGCGAGTTGGGCAGGCGCTTCGTTGCAAACGGCGCGCTTGAAAACGCCGAAGACATTTACTGGCTGGTCGAAGACGAAGTGGACGAACTTGCCTCCCTGCTTGAGCGAAACGAAAAACTGACTGATTATTCCAGCAAAGCATCTGAACGCAAAGCCAAATGGCGCATGCAGATGAAACTTGTCCCGCCGCCTATGCTTCCCGAAAAATCCCGCTGGGCAAAGCTGGTTCCAGGAGGAAGAGGAGACGTAACTGGAAATGTAATCAAAGGGCTTGGCGCCAGCGCGGGCAAAGTCACTGCCACCGCGCGGGTTCTCTTCAGCCCTGAAGACTTCGGCAAGATGAAGCAGGGCGATGTACTGGTCGCCGTCACCACCACCCCCGCGTGGACCCCGCTCTTCACGTTGGCCTCCGCGGTCGTTACCGATATTGGCGGACCGTTGAGCCACAGTTCCATCGTCGCGCGCGAATATGGAATCCCGGCTGTGCTGGCGACAGGCAGCGCCACGCGGCGAATTCAAGATGGTCAGACCATCACCGTGGATGGCAGCGCGGGGACGGTGATACTGGAATAGCCCGGCAGAGACATGAATAAAAAGTTGTTCACAACCCTGATCGCCCTGACCGTTGGTTTGCTTCACTTCGTCAGCGGAGAGAATTATCGAGGCCCATTCCTAGTCTTTGTCGATGGCTACATGATCGACATCCTGCTGCCGACGGCTTTGTACTTGTTGATGGGCTTGTTCGAAGTCAACTGGATTCGTTCGACGCTCTTTCGCGCCTGCGCAGTCTTTGGCTTCGGTTGCTTTGCGGAAATATCCCAATATCTTGGCTACCCCATTTTTGGAAGCACCTTCGATCCGCTGGATATTTTGGCCTACGCAGGCGGAGTCGGGTTGGGAGTACTGCTTGACTTTGTTTTGTTTCCGCGCATCGTTCCGCGTTGGAACGAAGGGTTGTGAACGGTAGGCTTCATCATGAACCCGTCCAAACGCAATCTCTATATCCTGACCTTCGTCCTGTTCGTGGTCATGCTCGGCTACGGGATCATCATCCCCATCCTGCCCTTCTACATCGAGAGCATGGGCGCGGGCGGGATGGAATTAGGCTTTCTCGTAGCCTCTTACGCGGTCATGCGCTTGATCTTTGGACCTATCTGGGGCGGACTCTCCGACCGCATCGGGCGCAAACCGGTCCTGCTGGTTGGCATTCTGGGCTACGCCGTGACGATGGTCTGGTTCGGGCTGGCAACAAAGTTATGGATGCTGTTCGCGGCGCGCATCCTCTCGGGCATGCTTTCCTCTGCCACCGCGCCGACCACCATGGCCTTCATCGGTGACAGCACTCCGGAGAACGAACGCGGCGGCGGGATGGGGATGTTGGGCGCGGCCGGGGGCGTGGGAACGATCATCGGGCCGGTGCTGGGCGGCTTCCTGGCTGGTGAGTCACTGGCGACGCCGTTCTTCCTGGCGGCTGGCCTGTCGATCCTGTCATTGGTGCTGGCGGCGATTTTCCTGCCTGAATCATTACCCGTTGAAGCACGCCAAAACAACCGCGTAGTAGAAAAATTAATAGACTTGAAAAGCTGGGGACGAGCCATCAACAGCCCGATTGGCAGCCTGCTTACCCTGACCTTCATTTCCACCTGCGGCTTGATGATCTTCGCCAACGTCTTCGGCCTGTACGCACTGCAAAAATTCGACTTCGGTCCCGACGATGTGGGCGTGATGATGATGGTTCTAGGTCTGGTATCGGCGCTTGCCCAGGGGGTATTGGCCGGACCGGTTACCAAAAAATGGGGAGACGGAACCGTAATCAAAGGTGGTTTATTGGCAACGGCACTTGCTTTCGGCTTGATGGTGCTGGCAAACACCTACATCACGATCCTGCTTGCCACGGCCTTCTTTGCGCTGACTGTTGCGTTGCAGATCCCAGCACTGACCTCTTTGACTTCGCGGCGCGCCACTGTGCCGCAGGGCATCGCCATGGGGCTGAGCAATTCCTTCGTCAGCCTGGGGCGCATTGTGGGACCAGTGCTAGGCGGTGCAATCCTGGATATACACTTGAGCCTGCCATATTTGTGCGGAGCAGCGGTCATGCTGGTCGGTTTTGCTGGCAGCCTCTTCTGGATCAGGGCAGGAAGACAAGCAATCCAAACCACTTAACCGACTCAATTTCAGATTGAGCACAAACTGGGTGTGGGGCGTTTTGGACGGGCAAAATC
>DAOTXM010000466.1:0-5300 GCA_034435215.1 Anaerolineales bacterium | reverse complement strand
GTGAAAAAGCGGCTCGCCAAATCCGCCAAACACGATCGTGGGCTTGTCTTGCAGGTTTTCGAGACTTTCCATCAGGCGCTGGAAAGTTGCCTCGGTCATATCCCCTTGCGTTTCCTCCCACGAATTGCGAATGCACATCTTACACGCCAGATTACAGCGGCTGGTCGGCTCGATGTAAACCTTTGCCAGTTGCGATGCTGGGCGACGCAAGGCCACGCCGTTTGGCGCACTCTCGAGCATGACTTCCATGCCGGGCCTCAATCCCAGCTGTGCCAGGACTTCAGCAGGGATCAGAATCCTGCCTTCTTCGTCCACCTGTACGCGTAAAGCGTTCTGTAGAGACAAACCATCCTCGTTTATATATTCAATCATCTGAATGTAATATACAGCCAGTTTATGACAAAGTCAATGTGACTAAAATCACAAGGTGACCATGATTTTTATTCAAAATATTGAATATACTTTCTCGAAAAGAAAAGCGGCTGAGCCGCCATAAAAAGGGGTCAGGACTCCTGTGAGCAATGCGGGCAGTCACAACCTGGGAAGGTCTCCGGCCAAACAGTATGCGTCTCCTCCCCCAAAGCTGTTCGTGCCGCATCCAGCACCGGAAGGATTTCTGGCTTGCTGATGTGATAATAGATGTTCAAGCCATCGCGCCGGGACTCTACAATGCTGTTTTCCCGCAGTGCCATTAACTGCTGAGAGATATATGCCTGACGGTAACCCAGCGCCGCCTCCAGATGACAAACACAAGCTTCACGGCTGCGGAGCACATCCAAAATGGCGAGACGCGCCGGGTGCATCAGGGTTTTGAACAGTTTTGCCTGGGAATCGTAATCATATTTCTGTTTGGTCATTACATTCATCCTGTTGAATGTAATTTTAGGTTTGACTCATTTGTCTGTCAAGCAAAATAACCCAGGTTCTTCTGTTTTTTTTAATGGGATAGAGTTTCGAAACATGACTTACCCCGAATTTAATTTAGCGATCAAGGGGGGGATGGTAGGTCGACCAAAGGCGGGAGAGGGCAGAGCGCAAGCGATAAAGTGGTGTCTTGACTTTGAGACGCCACTTTCCGGTTCTATGGCACCAGGTTTGGAGTAACCAGGCGACGAGATCGTCCAAGGAGAGTAAGGAGAGCAAGAACGCGAAGGCTAAGGTGGCAATGAGTAGCAGGCGCAGCTGGGTTTCCCATTTTTTCAGGCATGGGCTCTCGAAAGCCAGTTCACATTTGTCAAAACGGATGGCCATTTCGATGTTCCATCGGCGAGCATAGGCCAGGACAACCTGCCAGGCATTTTCTGGGGAGGAAATGGGTTCATTGGTGAGTAAGTACCAGGGTTCACGGCCGGACCCAGAACGAGCGACGACCAACCAAAGCTGACGGTGATGCTCTTTGTCAAAGACAGGCGTGGCAAAAACACCGACCTTGCGTTGGCAACGACGCCGAGCATCCCACAGCAAACGATGCTCCCAGGAACGTTTTCCGCGGACGATTTCCCAAGCTTTGCGTTCCTGGCCCTTTGTATCGAGCAATTGGTAGCGTTTGGGCCAGCGCATGATGAAACGCACATTATGTGCAAACGCCACACTCAACCAGGGGGCTCCCGCAAAGCCGCGATCCCAAACATGGATCACAATTAGCCCAAGCTCGGGCTACTTCATCCATCACTTCAGCTTCCACTGCGCGCAGCTGCATCGCTTGTTCTCCCCTGGTCGTCCACCAGCGCATCTTGGCCACTGTCCCTGACCCTTCCATCCCCATGACCAACACTTGTAACCAGTGATATCCAGGCACGCAGATCGCTCTGCCTCCAGGTGGGTTGAAATACCCCTTCTTGATCCGCTTCAAACGCCTGGCTTTGCTCGAGATCACTGCACACAAGCCTGCCAACTTCAGGCTCTCTGCCTTTTCCAGGACACTCTCATCCCACACTACCAGGACGGTCTTCCCTGTCTGCTGCAATGCTTCCACCCGTTCACCGGCTTGCAGCCACAAATAGCCATCGATGATTTCCGCACTCCATCCCTTGGCATGCAACAGATTGCTGATCCGTTTCGTCCCCGCTGGCACCTGATAGGCAGGTCTCAGATAGCCCCCCAATTCACTCAACAACAGCCCCTGATGGCGATGCCGATGCATGAGGATCACCATCACTAAACTCAAAAAGGTCACGACCAAGCGCTGATCCAAGCTCACGTTCAGTACCCTCAGCAAACGATCCAAAAATCGATAGCATTCCCGTTCCAAATACCAGGATCGCTCTTGGCTCTCTTGCTTTTTTTCCTGCCTGTGCTTATCCTTATTCATACGGAGGCCTCCTGTTTTGCTTCGGTTTGTCTACCTATAGCATACAACAGTTGGCCTCCCTTAAATAACATGACTTATCCTTAAATTCGGGATGAGTCATGTCTTTGCTATCAGAAAAGATATGCTTATTTTTTCTTCTGGCTCTTAGGAACGGTTACTGTTACCGACTGGATGGTCGAGTTGCCACAGGCATCTGTGACTTCATACGTAATGGTGTAGACACGACCCGCCCCATTGCCGGAACGTTCGGCCTGTATCTGGAAGTGGAAGTCATCCACAATAACGATATCGTTCGCTGTGTCGCCATCGCCCATCAGGAAGATGCGCGTATTCACCCCTCCTACACAGACAGCACTTCCTCGCCCAGCATATCCGTCATCTTGACCGCGCCCCGCGCGCCTTCAGCGGCATCCACCAGATACTTCCACTCCACGAGATCATTCTTCTTGGCCGGGACATCCGCCAGCGCAATGTTGAATACTTCCATGTTGTAGGCGGTATCAATCATCACGCGGTCTACCATCGCGCGCCAGTCGTCGATCTCCGGCTGGAAGAGCGGGTTGTTCTTGTTCTGCTGGCGCAGACGTTCCAGGATGGTGGGCAAAAGGAAATCTTCGATGGTGATTTCTACGCCACCTTTCACGCGCTTGAAACTGACTTTTACCTGCGCCGCTTCGTGCAGGACCTGGAGAGCATGGCCGAAGTCAAGCTGTACGTCAAGCTGCCCGGCCGGTTCACCGTCCCGACGCCCATCGGCGAATGCAACCCGGACTGGGCCATCATCTGGCAGCCGCAAGATGAGCACGGCGAGCCTTCGGGAGAACCGCTGCTCTACCTGGTGGCCGAGACCAAGAGCACCCAGGAACGCGATGACTTGCGCCCGGATGAGGCACGCAAGATCCAATGCGGCGCGCGTCACTTCCGCGAGGCGCTGGGGGTGAGGTATGAGTTTGTTTCAAAGGCAGGGGAAATTCAGGGATGATATTTGCCATTGGGGGACAGGCCAGTTGGCTGGACAGAGCCTGGCAAAAGGCCGTCTGGCCTGGTAACGTGACGATATCGGGTGGGCGAGGAACGCGTCTATGCAGTGCCGAGTGTCACCAATGCCATCACAGATCGTGGACGCCGGATTGATGAGTGTAAAGTGTAATCAGTGCAGCTCTACTCCATGAGGAAGTAATATCCAGTATTTTCCAGATAATCAATCAAATCCTTTTCGGAAATTCGATACGTGCGGCTCCCAAAGCGAATAGCCGGGATTTTATTGTCAGAAATCCAGCGGTAGACAGTTTTTGTGCTTACTTTTGCCCATTCTGCTACCTCTTGAACAGTGAGAAGTCTTACTTGTGATATTTGGCTGCCCTGTCGTTTTTGAGTAAGCATATTTGATTCTCCCCGCCAGACAAAAAAACCTGGCGTTCGATGATTTTTCACCGAACGCCAGGTTTTGCGTTTGTTACGCTCTGCGGCCCCGACGGGATTCGAACCCGCGATCTCGGCCTTGACAGGGCCGCATGTTAAGCCACTACACCACGGGACCATTGATTGAGCGGGGAGTAGTTTATCATACGCCTCCTCGCATGTCAATATGCGTAGTCTTTATACAGACTGGGATCGGTGGGGGTCAGGCCCAAAGGATCGTGAACGTATACGAAGTCGCCTTCGACCGCCCAGTTGAAGAGCCAATGCGCGTCACCCACTGAGAGATTGACACATCCGTGGGATTGCGGGTATCCGAGGCGCGTTCGCCAGTAGGCCCCATGGAGGGCGCGGGCGCCGTCGTAATACATGGTCCAGGGTACGTTATCCAGGTAGTAAAACTCTGCCAGGTCGTTGTTCCGCATTGTCTCGGTTTCTTTTTTCTGGAAGATCTGGAATAGACCAGGTTTTGTCCAATATGGTTCCAGACCGCTGGCGATTACGGTGGCAAAGACCAGCTGGCGGTTTTCATATACCGACAAGCTTTGCTCTGCCAGGTTGACCTCGATCCAGCGATTGTTTGTAACGCCTTCCGGGGGAGTTGTGTTTACAATCACTTGTGCTACTTTACGCGCCTCCACCCATTGATTTGGTCCGATCATGTTCCAATCTGCATTATCGACGTTCTGGGTGGCATAAATTTGAACGACATCGTAGATGTTAAGCCACTTGCCTGAGTCAGGCGCATTATATCCGGGGGACAGCTTTATGGGAATTTGATCATAGGTCCAGCCAAAAGAATTGCGTGGCGTGGAGTGGAACGCCAAACCCTGGAAAGTTGGGATTTCATTAATTCTCTGTCCTTTGCCGGGAATCCACCCCCCGTTTTGGAGGAGAAAATAATATCCATTCAGGTTCCAGGTATCCACGTAAGAAACATACACAAAACCGGGCGGGAACTGGTTTATCCCCGCTCCCCTTTCTCCCGGCGAACTGTATATAGGTACGTAATCTTCATCAAGAAGGTAATACTTATAAGGGAGGTAGGAGAGAGCAGGATCTGGTTTATAGGCAGGCAAAGACCGGGGCGGGATATGCATTCCCAATTTGGCCATTTCACTCAAGTATCGAGATGGTCCAAGCGGAACACATCCATTCGAAGTAACGGGATAGGCAGCCGGCTCACATACCACTGCTCCGCTTTCTGGTTCATCCGCAAGAGGGGTTTGTTTTGCGAACACGCTTTGCTTTGGATTTGTTGCTGCAATCAGACCGATACCAATTATCAGAAATAGTATTCTTTTCATTGTTTGTATATACCTCTCACGTTGCAATTACAAGATCAAGATTATTCGTAGATTACAAAACAACTGATTGAAGCCCGAACTCAGGAGAGCGAACGTCCGCTCACTCCCCTAACTTCGGATATCCTTCTAATTAGTACCTTACGAGTTAAATCCTTGCTTTTTGTGCAAGAATTTACAGGATGGACAGGATATCCAGGATGGTTTCAATGTTTTTATCCTGCTCATCTTGTATATCCCGTTTGGTTTCGGCTCGTCCGAGTTAG
>DAOTXM010000465.1:0-3004 GCA_034435215.1 Anaerolineales bacterium | reverse complement strand
TATCCATTCCTAAAAAAGTAACCGTCACTGCTCTATTCATGATTGGCGGTTGTCACATACTGAAATGTAAGCAATGCGATGGCGGTATCTTTAACATTCGCCGTGTCAGCGATGCACTGTCGGCCCGCACCTTACAATTTTGCAAGGATATATAACCATGACGTAGTAGTAGTCTAAAAGTTACTCAGAGTAAAAATTAACGAGCAGTTTCAACGGTTTGGGGAACAAATTAGACGTTCATATCGTCCACTGTTCAGGATGATTGTATCTACCCAACAAAGGAGATGTCATGAAACCCTTTCCTACCCTTACCCTGAGTATTGTGCTACTTCTTTTAGTCCTTTCAGCCTGCGGTGGCGCGGTACTCGAACAAGCTCCCCGGCCCGAAACCAATATCAGCAAGCCAGACCCAACTCTTGCTCCCCCTCTTCCCACCCCGGAAATTTCTGTCATAGAACAAACTCCTGCCGACGATACCAACGCTGTTCCTCGTGAACTGGCTGAAAAAGCCAGAGCGGACCTGGCAGGGTATCTGAACATCGATATGGATCGAATTCGCGTGGTGGAATCGCGCGCCGTCGACTGGCCTGACGCCTCCCTCGGTTGTCCGCAACCAGGGATGACCTATGCCCAGGGGATCACTCCGGGATATTATCTCGTTCTCGAAGCGGGAGGGCAACGCTATCCCTATCATACCGACAAGGACGATCAAGTTACATTGTGTTTGGGAAATGTGCTCGACTTAGACTCAGAAACACCACTGCCTGAAATCCCGGTTAACCCGGACGAAATCAAGGATGGCAAGCCCTGGGTGCCCGTTGATTAGTAACGAGTGAGCCCGTCCATCTGGACGGGCTCAGGCCAGTTACCGTAGAGATAGTTTATTTCCCGTGCGGGTTTGAGTGCCTGGGTGGGCGAGTGTGGGTGTGTCTGTAATCTGTTTTCTTGCCATGGCCCTGCTTATAGACAAGCTCGTACGTATAGTCCGCGTAGAAGGTGACACCCTCAGGCGCATCAAACGTGACCAGCATCACCGCGCTGTCTGACCATTTCAGCACCTTGTTCAGCTCGAACATACCCGTTTCGGTCACACGGTCAAGTTTCATTTTCATTACTTTATACTGTGTGCCCTTGCCCTTACCCTTGATACCCACAAAGGTGACGGTGAAGTCATTGTTGATCGGGACAACCTCGGTGATGTCCTTGAAGACAGAAGCATCCGAGCCATCCGAAATCAATGTGCCATCCACATAGACATTGTCGATCCACCAGCCTGTATAGTATGTTGCCCAGTCGGTTACGAGGCGGAAAGCCACCAGGATATCTTGACCGGCATATGCGCTCAGGTCGTAGGTCAACGTGACCCAGTCTTCCACATAACTGGTCAGGCCAGGAACGTTCGCAATAACCTTTGGATGGGCGTTCGGGTCATAGTCTGAGGTGGAGTATCCTTCATTATCAACCAGGCTGGTCCATGATTGGCCACCATTAGTCGAAACCTGCACAAAACCGAAGTCCCAGTAATCTTCCAGATCCCAGAGTGTGTCGAAACTCAAGGTGCCCCCACCGGTGGTCTCGAAGATCGCCCAGTTGTCGAGCAGGTCGCCTGTGCCGCTCCAGAGTACGTCGCCGTCAGAGGTCCAAGCAGTTGGGAACATGCTGTAATCCAGGCCATTGAAAGTGAGCTTATGAAGCTTCTTCGGATCGCCAGTGATCCAGATGTAGTCGGTGCCCCACGGCGGCGCGCCGGGCGTATCGTAGGCCTCGGGGTTGGGCGCAGATGGCGTGCCAATATCGAACTTGAAATCCAAGCCCTTGAACTGATAGCGCCCGCCGCCCGGTGTTTTTGCATCGATCAAGCCAGCAACAGACCAGTCGTGATACACATCAGCAAAGTCCTTTTTGATTTTAAACGCAGCCAACGTGGTATTCACGCCAGTGATCCCATTTTCAGGGTTATGGAACAAAGCCTGAATGAAGGATGGTCTGAATTGCTCCATCAGGTAATACTGGAAGAGGAAAGCCTGCCCGTAATCAGCCAGGATTTCCAGATCGCCCTGGTCTCCCCAAGCGACAAGGGAGTTTTCAGGACGCTCGGCAGTATCTTCCAAATGCCCTGTCACGGATTCACCATAGCCCGTCAGCACCATGGCAAAATCTGACATGCCTTCATTGATGAAGTTCTCTTCGTCCGAGTCATAGTCGTCGTGCAGCAGGTGCTGGTACTCGTGAGCAAAGATACCCTCATACAAGTATGGGCGCGTACCATCCGGTCCAGTTCGGTTAGCCCAATCGTAGGAGTCAATGGTCATCACATTGCGGTCAAAATAAATCTCGTAGGATGGTGAGTAGAATCCGGCAATGTAAATAGGGTAGGTCGGGTCGAAGTAGTTCTCATCGCGGACATTCGAGACCAGGACTACCTGGCGACCAGCCGAATCGTAGTAGTAATCAGCCGGCAAGCCGACTAAGCCCGGTAGATATGCGGAAGAACCATCATGTGTGTTGGGCATTCCAAAGAAGGTGGTCTCCTTTGGATAGATATTATTCTCGAACTCACCAAGTAAATACTCAGCCTGCTCACAGGTAATTTCCGGGGTTGGACGCGGATCACCGGCAGGCCATGCAAGACTTGTCTGCACCCAAATTTGAGCCAGGGAACCTTCAGCTACAAGATGATAGGTCGCAAGTCCGTAGGAGCCAGTCACGCTATTTAGCCTCAGCCAGTACTTCGTATCCAATACACACTCTGTATAGGGAGTGCCAGATGTAGCGTCTTCTGCGGCAGCTTCAGCCAGGGTATTGCTGATCCGTTCGGGTGTGGCATCCCAACTACGAATCTCAGGACCAAAGTCCACAGGGCGATAGTCTGGCAGTTTCGGTGCGGCCAAAACTGCCGTAGGCAGCAATGCGACAACCAAGACCAGAATGCCAAATGCGGCAAAGAACTTTTTACTCATATCTTTTTTCTCCTCACGTTGAAAAATATTTTTTCAAAGGTATC
>DAOTXM010000464.1:0-2558 GCA_034435215.1 Anaerolineales bacterium | reverse complement strand
GCGCGCCGCCCCCCCCCCCCCCCCCCCCCCCCCCCCCCCAAAACCTGTCCTGAGCCCGTCGAAGGATCTGGCCCCTTTCACGGCAAATCCTAATATTACAGCGCAAGGTTGCATTGCCGATGCGCATTCACTGCCAGAGGTAACCGAAAAGATGATTGTGCGTGAGGGCGCACGCCCCCACGCACAATCATCTTTTCGGGATTTTCTTGGAACTTTGCGCTGAATACTCAAGAACCAGGCAATTAATGTGCAAATTTTGGAGATAATACTATATAATATAAACGTTGTTTTGTGGTGGTGATTTTTGCAGACCTTTCAGTACACACCCTATGCCATCTTGCCTGCCCTGGCCGCTCTGATCTCGGCAGGGTTGGCAATTTATATCTGGGACCGCCGCGATGTGCCGGGCGCAAAATATGCAGTCGTGCTCATGGTGGCAGTATTCGTTTGGACCATGGGCTTTATGCTGGAATTAATGGGGGTCGAACTGGAGACCAAATTATTCTGGGCTAAAATCCAATATTTTGGCATCGTAACCCTGCCGGTCGCATTGTTCTTGTTCGCTCTGGATTTTTCCGGTCAGCAGTCATGGTCGACAACCCCAAGGCTGTTGGCACTGGCAATCATCCCGGCGATTACCCTCATCCTGGCTTTTTCCAACGAATCCCACCAACTGATCTGGCCTGCATGGCATTTGGAACCTGTTCAGGATATAACGGCGTTGCGTCTGGGGCATGGCCCGGCCTTCTGGATAAATACGATCTACGCCTATGGCCTGTTGACAGCCAGCACGGTTCTGATCGTCCAGGCGCTTAATCGCCGTCCACGGGAATATCGTGGGCAAACTATGAGCACTCTATTGGGAATTGTGATTCCCTGGATCACAAACATTGTTTCGAACCTTATATATCACAGAGATCTGACATCCTTTGCTTTCATAATTACCGGCCTCACACTGATCTGGAGCATTTACAAATATCACCTGTTCGAAAGGGCGCCCAATGCCTTCGAAACAGTCATCGAAAGTATGAGCGACCCGGTCTTCATCCTGGATATGCGAAACAGGATCGTCAACGTCAACCCGGCGGGACAACAGATGCTCAACCTGTCGACTGGTGAGATTTTGGGTCACCATACCAGTGAAGTTTTCAAAGGTCACACGGACATTCTGGATATCTACCAACATGCCTTGAACATCCGCGAGGAAATAACAATCGGGGAAGAGTCTCGAAAACGGCACTACGAACTCTCCATTTCACCCCTTACCGATCGCTTTGATAAGATTCTTGGAAGGGCCGTCATTTTGCATGATATTTCAGACCGCAAGCAAGCTGAAACTGCAATGGCCCTGGCGCGGGACCGGGCGTTGGAATCCAGCCGTGTCAAAAGTGAGTTCCTCGCCCGGGTGAGCCATGAATTGCGCACCCCATTGGGGGTGATCCGCGGCTATGCAGATTTGCTGACCGAGCCCTCCTATGGGACACTCTCAGAGCTACAGGCCAAAGCTGTCAGCGAGATCGTCGACAGTACCCAACGTATCTCCGATATGGTAGGCGAGTTGCTGGATGAAGCGCGACTCGCAGCCGGCGCGGTGCAGCTTGAGAGCCGGCCGTTCAAACCCGCGGAAATCTTAGAAGACGTCAAAGAGAAGTTATCCGTCCTGGCGCAGCAAAAGAAGCTGGCGCTCAATGCGGAACTTGATCCCGCCTTGCCAGTTCAACTGGTCGGTGACCCAACCCGCATCAACCAGATGGTGACCAACCTGACCAGTAATTCCATCAAGTTTACAAGAGCGGGGGAAGTGAGCATCCGTTTCTATCTGCACGACACAAACCAGTGGGCCTTGGAAGTCGCCGATACAGGTCCGGGTATTCCGAAAGAAGCGCATGAGAGCATCTTTGAGCCTTTCCGCCAGGCAGACAGCACCATCCCCCGCATATTTGGCGGCACCGGGTTGGGACTGTCCATCGTCAAGCATCTAACCAATCTGATGGGTGGCAGGATCACGGTCCAAAGTGAAGTCGGCCATGGCAGCACGTTCACAGTGTTCTTGCCGCTCAACTCCGAGGCACACGAATGAGTCTGCCGCTGGCGCTCATTCTTGAGGACGACCCTAAACTGGCAGAGCTATATGAAACCGTCCTGAAACAATGCCAGTATGAGACCAGGGTCATCGAGTCAGGGCGGGATGCGCAAAAAAGTCTCGAAACGCTCTCGCCCCATCTTATCTTGCTCGATATTCACCTCCCTTACGTCTCCGGCATGGATATCCTGGAGCAAATCCAGGCGGACGAGCGCCTCAAAAAGGCCGCCACCATCGTCATGACTGCCGACCTGTACACAGCAAAAGAACTTGAAGGAAGAGTGGAATATGTGCTCCTCAAGACCCATGGGATTACCAGTCTGCGCAATATTGCCACCCGCCTCCATCCGGACCAATAGTCTGCCACCGTTCAATAGACCGCTCTTTCCACAATGAAGTTGGAACTCATCTCCAGAAGACCATCTGGCAAGCCAAAGCACACAGCGTTGCTTTTTGTGCACGGCAAATGGCACGG
>DAOTXM010000463.1:0-16100 GCA_034435215.1 Anaerolineales bacterium | reverse complement strand
GGCGTGCGAAGAGCGCCCAGTTTCGCGGGTTGTTTCTGACATGTTTTGCGTGCACACCCGAGATCGCTTTTCATTCCTTATGATTTGGTTAGGGTATAATATCGCATTGGTGACCTGTTTATTTGCGTCAGCCGCCAGATGAAAAATCAAGTACAAGGCTATATATGGCAAGTATCCCTCTCTCATTACCTGCTGACTATTGGCAGACACTCCAAATCAGCAAAAAAGATATAGAATCTTTACACAATTTTCTCTTCGAAAGCGAAACTCCTATGACGGCCAGGGAATTGGTCGGGGTTTTGATCGAAGAGCGGATCCGTTTGGAGCGCGTTGCTCAAGTTAAGAGACAGCAATCCGATGGGAAGATATACCTACCCAAAGAACAATATAAAAATGGGGACCGTCTAATCTTTCCTGCGCTGGATTGGGCTAAAGGAGCCGTTGTAGCTGTGCGACCTGGGATTAATCCGCAGTATGGCGATTTTGATGTGCTGACTGTCGAATTGGAAAACGGCCAGAGCCGGATGTTTGCAGCTCGTCTTGCGGATCACGCCTTGAACGATGAGCCTGTTGCCGCAACCCAGGAAGATCAACTGGATCCCAAAGCGATCCAGTCTAACTTCGGAGCTGAGCTGGAGAGGCGCTTGGAGGCGGCTTTTGCAGAGGACGATGGTCTGGTGCGCATTGCCGGGCGCTGGTTCCCGCGCGCTCTGTTGGTCGATGTCAACCAGGGTCATCTCAACCTGGCTGAAGCGGTGCTGGACATAGCAGGCGGGGAGCCGCTCCCAACGCTCGAAATGTTGAAAGATGTCGAGTTGCCGGATGGCGTCAACCCAAAACTGGCGGAATTTTCTTTGAACCTGGCATTGCAGGAGGATGGCCGTTTTGACGAAGTCGGTCCTGCTGGCGAGGTTTTATGGTGCTTGCAACGTTTAGAGCCTGCTGCTGTTCGGGAAGTGCCGCTGTTTCTTCGATATCATCCCATCGAATATGATCGTAATTTGCTGACGAAGGATATGCTGGCGCTCGAAGCGCAGTTGGATGACGAACTCAACGAAACAAGCCTGGGGTCCGCAGAAGATACGGACGCAGTCACGATCAGTCTGATCTACCCGCATTGGCGTGCTGGGACTTTGCCGATCACTTCGCGCATCAAATCTATGTTCCCAACCGCTTATGAGTCGCCCCGTGTCCGGTTTACCCTGGTGGATGGCAAGACTGGTGCGAAAATTCCTGCCTGGGTGGTGCGTACACATGGCTATGTGAGCGGGTTGCGCGAGTGGTACGAATCCCTGGATTTAATGCCGGGCAGTTTGGTGCGTATTTTACGCAGTAAGAAACCGGGTGAAGCCATCATCGAAGCCAAGACCCATCGCACCACCAAAGATTGGGTGCGGACAGTCATCGTTGGCGCGGATGGTGGTGTCGTGTTCGCACTATTGAAACAGACGGTGACGGCCGAGTTCAACGACCGTATGGCGTTTGCTGTCCCTGCGCTGGATGCCGCAGATCTGTTATGGGAACCGACAGCGCAGAAGAAACGACCTTTCGACAAACTGGTCGTCAGTGTGATGCGCGAGTTGACGAAACTGAACCCGCAGGGACACGTCCATGCGCAGGAACTATATGCGGCGGTCAATATCTTACGAAGGGTCCCTTTTGCGCCACTGATGTCCTTGTTGGCAAGCAGGCCTGAGGGATTTGTCCATGTTGGTGATTTACACTTCCGTTTGAGTGAGGAACTTCGGGAGGATTGATGACTGAGGCTAAACCACCCGGCACGGCTCCACTCAGGCGTTTCAGCCTGATCAAGCCGACATTGCAGACACCTTTTCATATCGACTTCGACTGGTGGCAGAAGAATGAGCGTGACTGGCATGTGTATTTGCGCACGTTGTTGTGCCCAGAACATCAGGAATTGTTTACAAATATGCAGGAAGGTGAAATGATCGATTGGGTGGATCCCAAGACTGCCGAAGTCAAACCCGTGGATGGGATCCAGCATGCTTTGATGTCCCATTGCGCCCGCCGTCCCGAATTCGTAACAGACCAAACGGCGTTGGTGGAAGCTGTCTTTCGCCTGTTTTTGACGAACGAAAATATGCCGATGACGGCTGAGGAACTGGGTGCGCTCTTGCACCGTCCGGCGGAAATCATTCTGCGCACCCTGAGCGGGCCGCGTGTTTACAAAGGCCTGCGGCCGTTGTAGTCAGGTAAAAATCGAATTTTGCCCCCGTAGCTCAATGGACAGAGCACCAGCCTTCTAAGCTGTTGGTTGTGGGTTCGAATCCCGCCGGGGGCGCTCGTATCAATTTTCTTTAGGAGTATTTCAATGACAACGGAGCGATTTGGTTTGATTCAGGTTGGCGGGAAAGATGCGACCGTGATCGGGGATGATCTAATAATTGGGCAAGTTGCCCCAGAATTCAGCGCCCACGCCCTGGACTGGTCGTTGGTGCGCGGGCTGGGAGATACAAAGGGCAAGGTGCGTATCATTGCGGCAGTCCCCTCTCTGGATACCGATACGTGTGATCGCGAAACCCGTCGCTTCAATCAGGAAGCAGCCGGTTTGGGTAAGGATATCGTGATCGAGGTGATCAGCACCGACCTGCCCTATGCCCAGAAACGCTGGTGTGGTGCGGCGGGTGTGGATCAAGTAATGGTGCTTTCCGATCACCGGACAGCTGAGTTTGGTGAGAAGTATGGCTGTCTGATCAAGGAGCGTCGCATTTTGCGCCGGGCTGTATTCATCGTCGATCGCCAGGATAAGATAGCGTATGCGGCATATATGCCCGCTTTGGGCGTGGAGCCGAATTACGAGGAAGTGCTGGCGGCCGCGCGTGCGGCTCTGGCTTGATTGGTATCGGACTATCGAATATGAAGCGACCGGTCGAACGAAAGGAGTGTGTATGACCACTCTCATAAGAAAATCGCGTGCGTCGTCAGGCGGCACGCTGGAATCCCGCCGTGAAGTCCTGCATGCAGTCGGCTGGCAGGTGCAGGTGCGGGCTGGGATGTGGAGCCCGCCTACAGACGTATACGAAACTGAAAACGACTATGTGGTTCGCGTCGAGGTTGCTGGGATGCGAGAGAAAGACTTCGAGATCACCGTCGAAGGCGATTTCCTCATGATCAGCGGGAACAGGCCAGATGTCCCGGAGCGTCGCGCATACCAACAGATGGAAATCCGTTTTGGGAAATTCGAGACCGTGGTGGGGTTACCCGGTCCAATTGACCTTGAAGCCTCCCGTGCTGACTACACGGAAGGATTTTTAACCGTTACGTTGCCCAAGGCGAAACCCAGCCAGATCCAAATCGATAAGTGACTTAGCATACATGGCAGCTACCCGTTGGCATTCCAACATGAACGACTTGTTCGATTGGATATCAGAGAACGCTTCCTCGTTGCTTGATGTCTTCATGCCGCCCATCTTCCCACAGCTTGAACAAAAGACAACAGAGGAGGGGCAGCAACAAGAAGACCTGCCTAAGCGAGACCTGCCAGCCTATCCAGCCATTTTGCCGATTTTGCCCCTGCGCGGCGTAGTGGTCTATCCGCAAACGGCTGTTCCGCTGACGGTAGGTCAACCGCGCTCGATCAGGCTTGTCGACGAAGTAGTTGCTGGCGACAAATTGGTGGGACTCGTGGCTGCGACCAATCCCGAATTGGAGACACCTGGTCCCACGGACTTATACCGGGTTGGGACAATTGCCACCGTTCACCGGCTGCTGAAAGCGCCGGATGGCACTATCCGTCTGTTGGTGCAGGGCATGGACCGTTTCCGTCTGGGCGAGTTTGTGGCGGAGGAGCCCTATCTTAGGGCCAGGGTTCAATTATTGCCCGAACTGGTGGAAGAAGGTTTGGAGGTCGACGCCCTGGCGCGCAATGCCCGCGACCAGTTTGGACAGATTGCGCAATTGATCCCCTCCTTGCCCGAAGAATTGATTTCTTCGGTGCTTTCCCTTGAAAACCCGTTGCAGACCGTTTACACCATTGCCAACTTCCAGCGCATGGAATTGGCTGACGCGCAGCAGCTTTTGGAAATCGACTCTGTCAAGGAAAAATTGCGTAAACTCGTCAGCCTGCTGGTGCGCGAATTGGAAGTCTTGACGCTTGGCCAGAAAATTCAGAACGAGGCACGGGAGGAAATCGAGAAAGTCCAGCGCGAGTATTTCCTGCGCGAGCAGATGAAGGCCATCCAGCGTGAATTGGGAGAAAAAGACGAACAGGCGGTTGAGGCGGAGGAGTTTCGGAAGAAGATCGAAGAAGCCCAAATGCCCGAAGAGGCCGACAAACAGGCGCGTCGTGAATTGGAACGTCTCTCCCGCCTGCCAACCGCGGCAGCGGAATACGGGGTCATTCGTACATATCTCGACTGGCTGGTGTCTTTACCCTGGTCCAAGATGACAGAGGACAATCTGGATATTACCCATGCGCGCGCGGTGTTGGATAAAGACCATTACGGGTTGGAGGATGTCAAAGAGCGCATCCTGGAATTCCTGGCTATTCGAAAGCTTCGTTTGGAACGGAAAGATGAAGTCAGTGAATTCTCCGAAGATTTGATTCGTCGCGAACGGGAAGGTGTGATCCTGTGTTTCGTTGGCCCACCCGGCGTCGGGAAGACTTCCCTGGGGAAATCCATTGCGAGCGCAATGGGACGCAAATTCGTGCGTATCTCCTTGGGCGGCGTACGCGATGAGGCTGAGATTCGCGGTCATCGCCGTACCTATATCGGCGCCATGCCGGGACGTATCCTCCAGGCCTTGCGTCGCAACGAAACTCGCAATCCGGTTTTCATGTTGGACGAGATCGACAAACTGGTCTTCGATTTTCACGGTGACCCGGCTTCAGCCTTGCTCGAGGTACTCGACCCGGAACAAAACAGCGAGTTTCGCGATCACTATTTGGAGGTCTCCTACGACCTTTCGCAAATATTTTTCATTACCACTGCCAACACCCTGGAAACAGTCCCAGGTCCGTTGCGCGACCGTATGGAAATCATCTTCCTGTCCGGCTACACTGATAAGGAAAAGGTTGCCATCGCCAAGGGGTACTTGATCCCACGTCAGATCCGCGAGAATGGCTTGCGGAAGAAGGAGATCAAATTCACCGATACCGCCCTGGAGAAGATCATTCGGGGTTATACACGTGAAGCAGGAGTCCGCAATCTGGAACGCCGCATCGGCGCGATCTGTCGAAAGGTCGGCACGCGTATTGCAGAAGGAAAAGGTGAAACGTTTCGCATCACTCCCGAAACGGTAGAGGAATTATTGGAACATCCTATCTTTCACGGTTCGGAGGAAATTACCATGCGTACCTCCGTGCCAGGTGTTGTGCCGGGATTGGCGTGGACTCCCTATGGAGGTGAGGTGCTTTTCATCGAGTCAACTAAGATGCCGGGTGGGAAGGGCTTCCAGATTACTGGTTCGGTCGGCAATGTTATGCAGGAATCAGCGCGCGCGGCCCTGTCCTATGTGCGCTCGCGGACCAAACAACTTGATTTGAATGAAAACTTCTTCGAAAAAACGGATATCCACTTGCATGTCCCATCTGGAGCTACGCCAAAGGATGGCCCGTCTGCTGGTGTGACTATGGCCACCTCGCTCGTTTCCCTGGTCTCCGGACGAAAAGTCAAGCGCAATCTGGGCATGACAGGGGAAATTACCCTGCGGGGGCAGGTCCTTCCGGTTGGCGGGATCAAGGAAAAGGTCCTCGCAGCGCACCGGAATGGTATGAAAACTGTCATCCTGCCAAAGCGGAACGAGTACGATCTGGACGATGTGCCGGAGGAGATCAAGAATAAAATCCAGTTCATTTTTGTTGAAACTGTTGATGAAGTATTGAACGCTGCGCTCGAAAAGAAACGGACGAGAGCAAAGCCTGAAACAAAGAAGCAATCCAAAACCGTGGAGGCCCAGAAGGAAAATGCCTAGGATCATGCTGGCTGAAGATGACCTGACGATGGTCACATTGCTCAAAACATTGCTGGACCTGGAAGGTTACCAGGTCGTTGCACTGTCTATCGATGACGATGTTTTCGAGGCGGTTCGGAATAATCGGCCTGATATTTTGCTGATGGATGTCCATTTGCCGCATGCGAATGGGCTGGACGTTTTGGATCAGGTGCGTGGAGATGACGCAACCAGAGATCTGCGGGTTGTAATGACTTCCGGTTTGAACCTGGAACTGGAATGCAAGAATCATGGCGCAAACGATTTTCTGCTGAAACCTTATATGCCGGATGATCTGCTGAATATTCTCAAGCGTAATATCAACCATTCCTAGCTGTGCAAATCCGCGAATTCCACTTTCCCGAAGATTATCCTCAAGTTGCGGATCTGTGGTCTTCCGTGGAAAGAGGCGTAAGAATGGGACGTTCCGATACCCCGGAAGAAATACAGAAAAAACTTGCTCGCGATCCCGATTTGTTCCTCGTAGCAGAAGAAGACAAACGAATTATCGGTACAGTTATCGGTGGATACGATGGAAGGCGTGGCATGCTCTATCATTTGGCAGTTGCCGCTTCCTTCCGCGGACGGGGTATTGGCTCCCGGTTAATGAACGAGATCGAGTCCCGGTTGCGCGCCAAGGGGTGTATCCGTTGTTATTTGATGGTTCTGACCGATAATAACGAAGCCATGCGGTATTATGAGGCGCATGGCTGGGAACGTATGGATTACGTGACGACCTATTCCAAAAATTTTTCTTGACAAGTACTCTAGATGTCCCTTCGTTTTGCCATTCTCACAGTCTCAGACCGTTCCTCACGCAGTGAACGTCCAGATGCTTCCGGTCCGGCCTTGGCCGAACTGGTCGCGACACAAGGCTGGCAGATCGTGCGGCAAGCGATTGTCCCGGATGGGATAGATGTCATAAAGCAGACTTTGCAAGCCTGGTCTGACTCGGGCGAAGCGGATGTGATTCTCACTACCGGCGGGACCGGCTTTGCCCCGCGGGATGTGACCCCCGAAGCAACCCGTGCAGTGGTCGAACGGCTAACGCCTGGTTTGGACGAACTCATGCGTTCGGCCAGCTTGCGGGTCACCCCGCACGCCATGCTTTCACGGGCAGTATCAGGCATTCGCAAACGGACGCTGATCGTCAACCTGCCTGGCAGTCCAAAAGGCGCTGTCGAGAATTTACAGGTTATTCTGCCTGCGTTGGAACATGCCGTGAAATTACTTCGCGAAGAGGCGGCCGGGCACTGATCTGTGAGACCTTGCCAGGGCGGATAACCCTGCGCTATAATCCGCCCGTTTGCAATTATGGTTCTTCAGGATACCGCGAACGGGAGGGTCGTTGCGGTGGTTCCCAGAGAACCGCAATTCTATTTCATAGTGAGGCAAGTATGATCGATGTCAACGAACTTCGCAAAGGCGTGACCTTCGAACTCGATGGTCAGCTCTTCAAAGTGTTGGATTACAGCCATAACAAACCCGGGCGTGGCAATGCGACCATCCGCATCAAAGCCCGCAATCTCTTTACTGGCGCCAATATCGAAAAAACCTTCAGTTCCGGCCAGTCTGTCCAGGATGTACGCCTGGATTACCACAACGTTCAATATCTGTATACAGACGGCGAGTTCTATCATTTCATGGATAACGAAACGTTCGAACAGCCAGCCATCAAAGCCGACATGCTGGGCGACGATGCCCTGTACCTAACCGAGGGGCTTGAAGTCAAGTTGACTTTCTACAACGGTGAAGCTATCGATATCGAGCTCCCTACCTCTGTCGATCTGGAGGTAACCGAGGCTGAAATGGCCATCCGCGGCGATACCGCCACCGGTGTGACCAAGAAAGTGCGCGTTCAGACCGGTTTGCAGGTACAGGTGCCGAATTTCGTCAACGTGGGCGATACGATCCGAGTCGATACCCGCACGGGTTCATACGTTACCCGCGTGTAAGTTGTATCTATCGTGCGATGACGGATGACAGCAGATCGAATTCTCCTGTCATCCGTTAATTTTTTTGGAAACTGATATGCGAACTCCCGCAGGGAAAGAATGTAAGTATTTTTACGGTGATTACTATCGTGGGCGGCACATTGAAGAGTGCCGTTTGCTCAAGGCATCAGGGGAGCGTTGGAAGCCTGATCTTTGCAGAACCTGTCCCGTGCCGGGAATTCAGCTGGCCAATGCCTGTGAATTCCTGCAATTGCGTGGCAAGGTGTCCCGTCCGTTCAGTGCAATCTTTCAACGCCGTGTTCAGGTTGCTGCTTTTTGTGAAAAGACGAAACGAAATGTCGACGAACCGCATGTTGGTTGCGGGGAATGTCATAGCTTGCCGTTTACCTTCGAAGTCAAAGAATGAAGCCTGTCACGCACGCATCGTTGCCTCCCCCCCTCTGAAAACATGAACCTGACGCTCCTGCTCGATCTTGACGATACCCTGCTCGACTCGAACATGGATACCTTCATTCCTGCCTATTTCCAGGCCTTGTCCGGCTTCCTGGAAGATCGGGTGAAGCCCGAGTTGATGCTTTCCGCCTTGATGGCTGGTACACGCAAGATGATGGCAAGCAGCGATCCATCCCGTACATTACGACAGGTCTTTGACGCTGAGTTCTTCCTGAAAGTTGGCCTGGCGCGGGAAGAGTTGCAACCCCGGATCGACCTGTTTTACGAAGAAGTCTTCCCAACCTTGCGTTATCTAACCAGCCCAAGGCCGGAGGCTGTTGAATTGGTTGCTTGGGCGCTTTCGCAGGGAATCCGGCTGGCGATTGCCACCAATCCACTGTTTCCCCTGGCTGCCATTCACCATCGCATGCGCTGGGCTGGCCTGCCGCCGGAAGACATCCCATTTATAGTTGTTTCTTCCTATGAGACATTCCATTTCACGAAACCCAATCCAGCGTATTTTGCCGAAATCCTGGGCCGGATGGCGTGGCCGGATGGCGCGGTTGTCATGGTGGGCGATGATGTTAAATTGGATCTTCCAGGCAGCACAGCTTTGGGTCTACCGACGTTTTGGATCAACTCCGGGGATACAAAACCGCCAGATGGGATCGACCTGGCTGGGCGGGGTACAGTAGCAGATCTACGTCGATGGCTGGGGACTGCCGATCTTTCTACCCTCGAGCCTGCTTTCATTACACCGGAAGCGCTCATTGCCCAGATGATCTCTACACCGGCCACTATCATGGGCTTGCTGCCCACCTTGAATGATCCGGAGCAGATTGCGAGTCTGGATCTGAAGCGGCGACCTATTTCCAATGAGTGGAGCCTGACGGAAATCCTGTGTCATTTACGGGATACCGAGCTAGAGATCAATCTGCCGCGTCTGCGCATGGTGTTGGAACTTGAGGAGCCTTTCATCCCTGCGCGCGATACCGCAACATGGGCTGTGACGCGCGATTATCGAAACCAGGATGCAATCAAAGTTATGCAAGATTTCATAGGTGCACGATTGCAAACAGTGGACTTGTTGCGTGGTCTGCAGGCCGAATGGCAGCGAAAGGCGCGCCACGCCATTTTTGGCCCGACCAATTTGATGGAGCTGGTCAATTTCATGGTGGAGCACGACAAACTTCACATTCGGCAGATTTGCTCGACGGTTGCGCAGCTTGTACAATAGTGTGCACGTAAAACATGTCAGGGACAACCCGTGAAAATGGGTGTGGGCGGCAAAGCACGCCCACACCCATTTTCACGGTACTTTCTGACAACCTTTTCCTGCATACGCATAATAGGCCGCGCATCGCATCGTAGACGCCTGTGTTATAACTGCCAAATCTTGAGGGGCAAGACGTGATCTTGTCCCATTCCTTTTATTTCAGCAAGTTGCGAAATAGCTGGGAGAAGCTCGAAATCGGGGACGTCCCCTTGTTTTTGGGTATTCTTCCAAATTTTATCAAGCGCTTGATTTAGGAGTATCCATGAGAAAACGCGTCGTTGTAACTGGCCTGGGTTGCGTCAGTCCGCTGGGAAACAACGTTGAAAAAACCTGGCAGGCCTTGCTGGCTGGGCAGTCGGGCGCTGCCGTGATTACCCAGTTCGATGCCAGTCGGCACAAGACGAAGTTTGCTGCCGAGGTCAAAGGGTTCGATGGAGTCGCCCTGTTTGGGACACGGGAAGCTCGCAAAATGGACCGTTTCACGCAATTTGCCATGGCAGCGGCGCTGGAGGCGTTGGAACAAGCTAATCTCTCTATCACCGAATCTAACCGTGACAGGATCGGCATCCTGATCGGGTCTGGGATTGGCGGGATCGTTACTTTGTTGGAGCAGGCCGAAGTCTTGCGCGAGCGCGGACCGGATCGGATCAGTCCCTTCCTGATCCCGATGATGATCTCTGACAGCGCCGCCGGGATGATTGCCATTCGCCTGGGCGTGCGCGGTCCGAACATGGCTCTGGCGACGGCCTGCGCTTCCGGTTCCAATGCAATTGGTGAGGCGACCGAGATCATCAGGCGTGGAACCGCTGACGTGATGATTGCAGGTGCATCCGAGGCTTCCATCGTTGCCCTGGCACTAGGTGGGATGAATGTGATGGGCGCTCTCTCCACGCGTAATGATGATCCTCAACGAGCCTCACGACCTTTCGATAAGGATCGAGACGGTTTCCTCATGGCGGAAGGGGCGGGCATGCTCATCCTGGAAGCACTAGAGCATGCCCAGGCGCGCGGCGCGAAAATCTTGTGTGAGCTGGTGGGTTATGGAACTTCCGATGATGCCTATCACGTTTCTGCCCCAGCGGAGAACGGCGCGGGCGCAGCGCTTTCTATGCAATATGCGCTGGATAATGCTGGACTCAGACCACAGGATATTGGCTATATAAACGCGCACGGTACCTCCACGCCTTTGAATGATAAAAGTGAAACGGCGGCCATTAAGACCGTATTTGGGGAAGATGCCTATCGCGTTCCCATCTCCTCCACAAAATCCATGACCGGGCATTTGCTGGGCGCATCCGGCGCGCTGGAAGCGGTTATCTGTACAAAGATATTCCAGGAACATGTTTTACCAGCGACGATCAATTATGAAACACCCGACCCTGAATGTGACCTGGACTATGTGCCCAACCAAGCACGAGAGGCAAAGCCCGATTACATTATGTCGAATTCATTTGGCTTTGGTGGCCATAATGCCACACTGATCTTGAGGCGCTCTTCCTGATCGAGGTTCTGATGACATTTGCACATATTACTGGTTGGGGCATGTCTGTGCCCGAGTCCATCTTGACCAATGATGATCTATCGCAGATGGTCGATACGAATGATGCCTGGATTCGTGACCGTACCGGTATTCGTGAGCGGCGTATCGCCCACGCAGACCAGACAACGGCCTCGCTAGCAGTGGAAGCCTCCATCAAGGCTTTGCAGGTCGCAAATTTGCATCCGGGTGAACTTGACCTGATCATTTGCTCGACTTCGACCCCAGAACATCTCTTTCCGGCTACCGCTTGCCTGGTTCAAGATCAGATTGGCGCAAACAAAGCCGGGGCGTTCGACCTGTTGGCAGCCTGCTCGGGATTCATTTATGCGCTCAACATGGCGGCCCAGGCGATCCGGAGCGATTCTATCCGTAACGCATTGGTCATTGGTTCGGAAACATTATCCCGTTTTGTCGATTGGCAGGATCGCAATACCTGCATTTTGTTTGGGGATGGAGCCGGTGCCTTTGTCTTACAAGCCAGCGATATGCCCGGTGGCGTCCTGGCGGCTGTCATGCATTCCGATGGTTCCGGGGGTAATTCGCTGATCTTGCGAGGCGGCGGCAGCAAACACCCCGCCACTGAAGCGACCGTGCAGGCAGGCCAGCATTTTATCGAAATGGACGGTAGAGAGGTATTTCGTTTTGCGACTCGTGTCATGGCGCAAGCCACCCGGGAGAGTCTCGGAATCGCTGGTATTGCGTTGAGCGAAGTAGATTGGATCATCCCCCACCAGGCGAATATCAGGATCATTGAGGCAGCTGCCCGTGGATTGAAGATACCGATGGATCAGTTTGTCGTTAATCTGGACAGATATGGAAATACATCAACTGCCTCTATTCCGATTGCAACAGTGGAAGCAGTGGGTGACGGGAGGCTCAAGCCGGGAGATAAAATCGTCCTGGTCGGGTTTGGTGCAGGTTTGACCTGGGGCGCACTTGCGGCTGAGTGGACTGGTCCGTTGCCTTCGGAGCGGAAAGTCTACCCGCGTCGTTATCGCTGGTGGGCGCGCATCCGTTCGTCCTTACGTCGTGTGGTGCGTTTCATCGAAGGAGTGATCTGGGGACGTGGTACGTAAGCGACCCGGCATAGTCATTTTGTGGCGATTGTGGTACGATAACCAATATAAGTACATTCAGTACATCACGAACTGTCTGGGAGAAGCTCGGATATTCTTTCACCTTTCGTGAATTACTGACATTAGATCACGAGATATTGATTGAAGGAGAAAGCTATGCCAATAAGATTTGGTCCTACCGAACTGATCATCATCCTGGTTATCGTATTGCTTCTCTTTGGGCCGGGACGGATTGCCAAGATCGCCGGGGAGTTGGGACGCGGCATTCGTTCTTTCAAGGACAGTGTCAACCCAGATCAGAAAGATGAGTCGGAAGAATCCAGCGAGAAAAAAGAAGAGGGTTAATCTGCAAACATAGGCTAAAAAGCGCTCCCCGGGTGCGTTGGGGAGTGCTTTTTCGTTGGAGGTCTATAGTTGTTCTTGTAGATCGCGCGAATTTGTCACAGGTTGCCGGCAGACGAACCCCTCACATACATAGGCTGTTGCCTTCCCATTTATAAGTGGACGATCACGCAATAGGGCAGGCGCACCTTTTGCTGGAGGGTATGCAGATGCGGCCACGACGATATTTGGTCTGTATTTACTCCGAATGACATTAATAAGGAGCTGGAGGTTTTCATCCTGCGCATCGCCCAGGACCGCAACTTGCTTCCCGTTCCCCAAAGCAAAATCCGCTGCCGAAAGCCAACGTGCAAAAGCGAGCGGGTAACGGATGGCAGCTTCGCTGATGCTCTTCAACGCCTGCTCCGCCAGGTCGTGGTAGGAGCCATTGTCCGTAAATGCTGCCAGTTTAAGGAACGCTTCGCAGGCCAGGGCGTTTCCCGAGGGGGTGGCGTTGTCCTGTAGATCCTTCGGACGGAAGACCAACGCCTCACCATCGACAGGGGTGTCGAAGAACCCGCCATCGGGATCGCGGAACCGCTCGCTCATCTCGTCTGCCAGTTCCAGTGCGGATGTGAACCAGCGGTCATTGAAATCTGTTTGGTAAAGCTCCAACAAGCCCAAGATCAAGGCAGCGTAATCTTCCAGGAAAACTTCGTTTGTCATCCTACCATCCCGCCACGATCTTCGTAAATGTCCGTCAGATCGTAAGGCACTCAGCAAAAACTCACAGTTGCGCGTAGCCATTATGTAATATTCTTTACCTTTGTTTGTATTGCCAAACGCGCGCGCTGCTTCGGCTACCGTTGCCAGCATCAGACCGTTCCAGGCTGTCAACACTTTATCGTCCGTTCCCGGCCGGATGCGTCCAGCGCGAGCGGTGAGCAGTCTGAGGTGGCACTCGGCCAATTTTGCAGTAGCAGTTTCAAGGTCGAGGTCGAAGCGGGCGGCCAGGGTAGAGTCGTCTACAGCACGCTGCAGGATGGTCTTGCCTTCCCAGTTTCCCTTTTCAGTCACTCCGTACGCTGTTTCAAAGAATGCGCCATCCTCCTGTAGCTGTTCTTCGATCTCTGCCTTCGTCCAAACGTAGAATTTCCCCTCTTCGCCTTCTGAGTCGGCATCCAGGGATGAGAAAAAACCGCCATCAGGATGGGTCATTTCCCTTGCCACAAACGCAAGTGTCCCTTCGACAACCGTTTTGAACAGCGGCTCTTGAGTAACTTGCCAGGCATGCAAATATGTGCGGGCCAGCAGGGCGTTGTCGTAAAGCATTTTTTCGAAGTGGGGAGTGCGCCAGAAATTGTCGGTGGAATAACGGGAAAAACCTCCCCCAACGACATCATACATGCCGCCACGCGCCATGGCTTTCAACGCATGCACCACAGGCTTCAAGGCTTCGCTATGACCGGTAAGGTGACGCCGCAGCAAAAATTCGATAGCCATCGGTTGCGGAAATTTGGGTGCGGATCCCCAGCCGCCATAGCCCCAATCATACCCATCCAGGAGATTCTTTACGGCCAGGTTCAGATGTTCTTGTTCGAGAATGAGCTCGAAATTGCTTGGAATGATCTGTGATCGAATATGGGCGGTGATGCGTCCTGCCGAGTCGATGGCCTTTTCGCGGTGGTTTTCCCAGGCATCCACGACAGCCTGAAGTACTTCGAGGAAGGAAGGCATGTTATAGCGGCGCACTGGTGGGAAGTACGTACCTGCGTAAAACGGTTGCAAGTCGGGAGTCAGGAAGACCGACATTGGCCAACCCCCGGACCCAGTCATGGCCTGGGTGGCGGACATATAGATATTGTCCAGGTCAGGACGTTCTTCCCGGTCCACTTTAATGTTGACGAAGTGCTCGTTCATGAAGGCGGCGGTCTGCGGGTCTTCGAAAGATTCGTGTGCCATCACATGGCACCAGTGACAGGCAGCATAGCCGATACTGAGGAAGATAGGTTTGTTTTCAGATTTTGCTTTTTGTAGTGCAGGGGGCTCCCAGGGAAACCAGTCTACTGGATTATTCGCATGCTGGAGAAGATACGGGGATGTCTCGTCTGCTAGATGATTTGGCATTCAAACCTCTAAATTCAACAGGATGGGGTTTGTTGGGTCAGCGTCTATCCCTACCACCTGTTCCAATTTTCTGTGAAGACCATTGGATATTTGCGTTGTCTCAAAAGGGGGCCAATGAGCATCCCAAATACGAATCCGCCAATATGTGCCCAAAAGGCCACGCCGCCCAGTTGCTCCAACCCAAGCGCCAGTGTCCCTTCGAAGAGTTGCAGCAGGAACCACATGCCCAGTACAAGGATGGCGGGCAGGCGCGCAATTTGCAGGAAGAAACCCAATGGAATGATGGTGACCACACGTCGTTGTGGGAAGAGCAACAGGTATGCTCCCAGCGTGGCGGCAATCGCACCGCTCGCGCCGACGGTTGGCACGCTGGAAGAAGGGTAGAGAAGAACATGGGTCAATGAGGCGGCAAAACCGCCCAAAAGATAGAATAGCAGATAGCGAACATGACCAAGCGCGTCTTCCACGTTATCGCCAAAAATCCAGAGGTAAAGCATGTTGCCCAGCAGATGCATCAATCCGGCATGCATAAACATGCTGGTCAAGGTGGAACGCACATCGCCAAGGTCCAGCCCTGCAGTGACGTTGAGTGGGATCAAGGCCATTTGATATAACATCGCCTCGCTCTCCGGTCCCAGGCTGACCTGCCACAGAAAAACCAGCACGTTGATGATAATCAAGCTGTAATTGATAAACGGGAAACGGTGGGTGGGATTTTCATCACGAATAGGAATCATCAGGGCTCCCTTTCGAAACCTGAATTCGATTATACTGGATGGGGGTAAAATATTCGATAATCCCTGGACACTATCTGGAGGATGCGCATGAGACACAAAAGGGCGATTTTGCTTCTAACGACTTTACTGATCGCTATGCTTGCTTGTAGCATGTTTGGCAGTGGCGGCAGCAGTGCTGGCGCTGATGACAGCCCGTCTGCACCGGGCGGTTCAGGGAAGTATGATACTGAATTCCCGGTGCCGAACGAGGTCGAAAATTTTTTGAATCTCGAGGACGGTTCGATTAACTTTCAAACTCCAATGAAGTTGAACGAAGTGCTGAAATTCTATCGCGATGCCTTCGCGCAAGCCGGATATGATGAGCGTGAGATTACGACCGCCATCACCGATACCACCTTCAGCATTGTATGGGATGGTCACGCAAGCGGCAAGGCCATCGTCGTCCAGGCTGTGGATTTGGGTGATGGCACAGTAAATGTCAATGTGCGTTTGGAAGACATATAAAGAAATCGATCAAAACAGCGCTGTCGTTTTGGACAGCGCCTTTTTGATTACCGCTTGTTGGCTAATATTACAGCACAAGGTTGCATTGCTGATACATATTCACTTCCAGGGATAACCGAAAAAATGGTTGTGGGGGGGGGGGGCCGCCCCCCCCCCCCACCCAATTTTTTGGGTTTTTTT
>DAOTXM010000462.1:0-19105 GCA_034435215.1 Anaerolineales bacterium | reverse complement strand
CTCGAAGACTGTTGGAATTATATTAATTTTGCCGATGAAATGTATCGGGGCGGCACTTGGTGTCGCCCCGATACGATTTTTTTGTTTCGGTCTCCTGGGTAATCTGCTTGCTCACGGACTTGGACCGGGTTCCCGTCGATTTGGCGGAGGCCGCCTTTTTGACTTTTGTTGTGCCTTCGGCCTGTACCTTCGCGCCCTTCCCGCTCCCTTTACCTGCTGAGGTCTTTTTGGGCTTCTCCTCCGCTTCGGGTTCCTCCGGCTTGTATTCCCCCGTTGCAATCGCCTTGATACGTTCCAACGTGCGGCGGGTGATCAGACGGCTGGCCGATTCCATGGCGATGGCTTCTGCTACCTGTTGTTGACCGCGCTTGCCGCCACGTACCTGTCCCAGATTCAAGCCCTGGTACTGCAAGGCAGTCAGCGTCTGCCCGAACTCGTTTTGCAGGGAGCTTTCGTCCACTTCGATTTTTTCTTCCCGGGCCAACTGCTCCAGGATGAGTGAGCGCTCCAGGCGCTTGATCGCGACCGGCTTGGCTTCCTCCTCCATAAATTTCTCTTGCGTGGTCTGGCGCATCTTGAAGTAGGTTTCCAGCTCGAGGCCCTGACGCGACAGGCGTTGGCGTAGATCATCGATCACATGCTCGGCCTCGTGTTCCACTACCTGTGGCGGATACTTGATGGTCGCGCCGGCCTTGATCTTGTCGACCAGGTCGAGGTAGTACTGGTCATCGTATTCAGTCTTGGAGCGGGTTTCCAGGTCCTTCTGGAACGTTTCCTTCAATTCTTCCAGGGTCTCATATTGACCTGTCATCTTGGCAAATTCGTCATCCAGCTCGGGCATGGTCATGCTGCGCACGGTTTTGACGGTCACTTCGAAGTTGACTGTTTCGCCCCGCAAGGATTCATCAGAGTCGTCTTTGGGGTACTTGTGCTTGATGGTTTTGCTCTCGCCGGGACTCATACCGACCAGTGCTTTCGAGAAACCGGGATAAGGCCACTCATCCTCCTTGGCTTCCTTGCGCACGACCAGCGCAAATCCATTGCGGGAGAGGGCCGCTTTGCGATCTTCTTCCTCTTTGGGTTTGGCTCGTTCGCCTTTGACATCCACCAACAGGTAATCGCCGATCTCGACCGGGCGTTCCACGGTCTCTGTGGTGGCGTACATGAGGCGAAATTCGTCCAGGGCTTCGTCCAGTTCCTTTTTGCCGGGGGCGGACCACTCGTACGGCAGGCGCACCGAGCGGTAGTCGCCCAGGTCGACCTCAGGGGCCAGGGGTACGCGGAAGACCAGCTTGGGCGGATCCACTTCTTCGATCTTTTCCAGCGAGCCGGCCGCAGCCGGTTTGATCTCGGCCTGATCTAAAATCTTAGGGTAGATATCATCCACCAGTAGATCCATGGCCTGCTCCACGATGGCGGTCTCGCCATAATAGCGCACGATGACATCGTAGGGCGCCTTGCCCGGGCGGAAGCCGGGAATCTTACCCCGCTGGGCAATCTGGCGCGCCGCGCGGCGTTTGCTGGCTTCCATCAGTTCGGCTTCGACTTCGACGGTCAGTTGCATCTGATGGTCTTCTAAAAGCTGCTTTTCGATTTTCAAAATATTCCTCCAGAGAGCCTAAAGGTCAACACCTTTAGGCTCTTTAGTTTCAGTGGGGACGGAGGGATTTGAACCCTCACGCCCGCAATGGGCACTAGATCCTAAGTCTAGGGCGTCTGCCAATTCCGCCACGTCCCCATGGGAGCTATGAACGTGTGTATTTTGGTACCCAAAATTGCTAAGCTAAGTGCGTTAAGCAGGCGCAATTATAACCCTGTTTTTTTGTCCCACCATGACGAGATTCTGAGTGTGCACGCAAAACATGTAGGGACTTTGCGGTACTTTCTGACACCCTTTGCATGCACACAATTCTGAAGTTGAAGCCAACACTCCGCAGAGGACGGGGCGTTGACGAGGAGCGATTTAACTCGGTAGCGTCCCCGCCGCCGAGGACAACGGCTTGAGCGAAAGTTTTTCATTCGGGAAAACCCACCTTACAAAATTGAAAGGTACTATCCCCACAAAAGGACGATGTCTAATTAGCTATAAACTATAAAATATAGTTTATGGGAGAAGACGAGTATTCAATATTACAAAAGAAATTTCGTGACTGGTTTAGGGAAATCGTTCCGCCCGATGTGCCGCTTCTTGCTGAGCTAGATCATTCGCTTGTAGACCTCGTTCCGCCCGAAATACCACGAAAACGAAGAAGACGCGTAAAAAAGACTGCAAATTTTTCAGCGGCGGTATTTCATGGTTTTCGCGGCGCAATTTTATTTGGTTTCGTTGTTGGTTTGACCCTTTATATTTTGAGTTTTAGCTTTTGGCGATGGGTCGGCTATAACCCGCTCATCCGATTGATAATTATTTTCTTTGCAATGGTAATGGGTTTTTATATCAGCCTGATCAAAGAACTTGCTTCTCAAAAACGTAAAAGGTAATTTATCAGCTGTGACACCCTGACTTTCCAGCCGTTTGGCGATCGTCTTTGTCTTCGGGGACAAAAATACCGCTATATGCTTGCATATATTTCTAAACCGATTATAATGAGCGGCTGTGAAACTAGAACGCCTGTGCGATTATTTCGAGGTGATATGTCCCGCTTGATCCATCCCGATTCAGCCGGCAAAGAACGAACTCGTCTATCGAAAGCCATTGTCCTTGCCATTCGCGAGCTGGCCAGACAAACCCACCCGAATGCCGAAGCGCGTGACCTGGCCGCCTTTGTCGCGTTGGCGCTGAAGACAATTGCCGCTGGGATCGATACCTCCGTGGCGGCCTGGGAGAAGCGCGATTACTGGGTCAAAGCTGACCGCTTCCGCATGGAATGGGCCTGGAGCGGGCCGATGGGGGAGAAGATGAAAGCCGCCGTCTTGGGAGAGGACTGGGCCAGCGTTGCCTTGCTTTCCGCGCAAATCGCCCAGAAATTCCAAAAAGTAAAAGTGACCGAAAATCACCGCATGGGCAAACCATGGCGGGGAGCCTGGCGCCAATTGACGCAGAACTAATCGAAATTCCGCAGCGGGAGGAATGTATGAAACCGTTTGCCCTGTGTGCGCTCTTGATCGCTGTGCTGGGATTTGCAACTGCCTGTTCCAGCGATAAGGCCGGTTCGGAAAGCGGTCAGGAATTGGCCGTGATGAAGGGTTGCTCCGCCTGCCACGCCGTAGACGATACGGTCAAGATCGGACCGACCTGGGTGGGGTTGTACGGCGCACAAGTGGAGCTCGAAGATGGCAGCTTCGTCACTGCTGACGAAGCCTACCTGGCCGAA
This sequence comes from Anaerolineales bacterium, assembly GCA_034435215.1. Lineage (GTDB taxonomy): Bacteria > Chloroflexota > Anaerolineae > Anaerolineales > Villigracilaceae > JAABUE01. The sequence goes on along the minus strand of DAOTXM010000462.1, from coordinate 15,791 downwards.
GCAATCAAAGACCCCAACGCGAAGATCGTCAAAGGCTATGCCAGGGGCTCGATGCCGTCCATTGCGCTCGCGGACGATGAAATCGATGCTCTGGTGGCTTATATCAAGCGTGTGAAGTAGATTAGAACAAAGCCATTTGCGCGGGCGCGCGCTGGCCATCCAGCAGCACATACGGCGCGGCGCGCTCCGCAATCACCCCCAACTTCCTCAAAACGGATAAATCCCGCAGCCTGCCCTGGCGACGTGCGCGCAGGATGGCTTCTGCGCCTTTAGGACCGATTCCCGGCACGCGCAACAACTCGCGCTTGTCGGCGCGGTTGATCTCGACCGGCGTTTCCGCCAAATTCGTCCTTGCCCAGGCCAGTTTGGGGTCGGCGGGCAGGGGCAGGTTGCCGTCATCGGTAAAGGGCAGTTCTTCCAGATCGAAACCGTAATCGCGCAGCAGGAACGAGGCCTGGTACAGACGGTGTTCGCGCAGCGGGTCTGTCGGGGCTTTATTCTCCAGGGGAGTATCTTGAATGGGGGAGAAGGCCGAGAAGTAGGCGCGTCCAAGATGAACATTGCGGTGCAGCCAGCTGGTGGTGGTCAGCAGTTCCAGGTCGGTTTCGTCCGCGCCGCCGACCACGTATTGGGTCACCGTCGAGGGCCAGTGCCCCCGCCGAGCGGAGGGACTGCTTTCTGTCCCGTATTCGAAGCGCCAGGGTTGAAATGGCGGAGGCTGGCTGCGGCGGATCTCATCCACCCATTGGAGCGGCTGTAACAACTCCTCCATGAAAACCTTATGTGGGGCCAGCCGCGCCAGACGTTCCGTGTTGGGCGCTTCCAGGTTGACCGAAACCCGGTCAGCCAGTTGCATGGCGCGCTCCACCTGCGCCTTTTCCGCTCCCGGCATCACCTTCAGGTGGATGTAACCGCGAAATCCCAGCTTGTGACGCAGGATGTCAGCCGTATCCAGCAGCTTGTCCTGCGTGTAGATGCCACCGCCGGCCACGCCGGAACTCAGGAAGATGCCTTCCGCAGCGCCAACCCGGTGGAGGTTCATGAACAGGGTCGCGAACTCCTCCGGTGTAAAGGTAGCCCGCCGGAAGTCCCTGCCAGCGCGAAACGGACAGTAGTAACAGTCGCGCTCGCAGGCGGAGGTCAGCAGGGTTTTGAGCAGCTGGATGCTTTGCCCGTTCGGTAATTTGGCCGGGTGTACGAAAACCGCATCGCGCTGTTTGGGCGAAAAGCATCCGGGTCGCGAGTCTTCGGCAGGTTCCAGGTGCATCTGGTCGGTCAGCAGTTTCAAGCGGCCCAGGGCGTCCATATTTTTATTATAAAACATATGTTCTATTTGTCAAGTTTGACGATAGGCCCGTTCGCGGTCATAATGCAATTGGAGGCAACCGTATGACAATTGCATTCTGGATCCTGACCTTGCTCAACCTTTTCCTCTTTGGCGGCTTTGCGCTGGTCTCGCTTGGGGAGGGGGAACGACACGCCGCTCTGGTTTCGACGGGTCTTGCTCTCCTTGGTGGGGGAGTCTTCGCCCTGGGCGCCTGCCTGCCCGCTGCGTTCCAGACCATCCTCCTGCTGGCCGTCATGGGAGGGGGAATTCTGGGACTGGCCCTGTTCCTGCTGCCCGCCGGGTGTGCCGGGCGTTTGCGTGACGTGCCGGCGAAACGCGTCGACGAACGCGATATCATGTTCGCGCGCGCCCGCCTGCAACCGGGGAATGACCGCTACCGGGCCTACTACGCCCTGCGCCCGGAAAACGAAGCCAGGGACAATCTCTTCCGCGCCCAGCCGGGATTGCTCTCCCCGCGAGCCAGATATGCCGATCCTGTGCTGTTTGCGCTCCCGGAAGCCAGCTTCACCCTGACCGAGGCCATGCACGCCATCGTCGCGGGCGAACCAGTGGCGGAAAAAGTCGCGCTGCCTGAAAACCCTGCGCGGTCGGCGTTCGTCAAATCCCTGGCGCGCTACTTCGGCGCGCTGGACGTGGGCATCACCGAACTCCGGCCGGAACACGTCTATTCCCACATCGGGCGCGGACCGGGTGTCTGGGGTGCGCCGCTGGAAGTGGAACACCAGTACGCCATCGCCTTCACCGTCGAAATGGATTATGCGGTCATGCGGTGTGCGCCGCATGCGCCGGTGGTGATGGAATCCGCCCGCCAGTATGTGGAAGCTGGGCGCGTCGCTGTTCAATTGGCACAAGTAATCCGCAATTGGGGGTATCCCGCCCGCGCCCACATGGACGGGAACTACCGCGTCATCTGTCCGCTGGTGGCGCGCGACGCCGGGCTGGGCGAGATCGGGCGCATGGGACTGCTGATGACCCCGCGGTTGGGACCGCGCGTGCGCATCGCGGTAGTAACGACCGATCTGGAGTTGGCCCCAGATCATGTCCCGCCGGAGGCCAGTATTCTCGATTTTTGCAGGCTGTGTGGCAAGTGCGCCGGGAATTGTCCGCCGAAAGCCATCCCTTTTGGAGACCGGATCGAAATCGACGGCGCCCTGCGCTGGCAGATCGACTCCGACCTGTGCTTCCGCTACTGGAGCGCCATCGGCACCGACTGCGGGCGCTGCCTGTCCGTTTGTCCCTATTCCCACCCGGATAGCTTCTATCATAACCTGATCCGCTGGGGCAATGCGCGTTCCGGCCTCTTCCGCCGCGCCGCGCTGTGGCTGGATGATTTGTTTTATGGGAAACAGCCTGCCCGAAAGGAACCGCCCAAATGGCTTTTCCACTGAGTGGACAAAAACCGCAGAGATCGCTGAGATCGCAGAGTTTTATTTGTTTTCTCTCCGCGGTCTTTGCGTTCTCTGCGGTTGAATAAGATTTTTGCCGCATCTTTAAATGCAGGCTGATGCGTACGATGTTCCACTGGCGGACGGAGATGTGATCCCGGTTGGGAACCTGCGCTTGAAGATCATCCACACCCCCGGCCATACCCCAGGCGCAACCTGCTTCGACCTGGGCGATGGGCGCATCTTGGTCGGGGACGCGCTCTTCGTGGGCGGGCCGGGCGCAACCGAAACCCCGCAGGCTTTCGCGCTGACCATGCAAACCATGCAGGCGATTTTCTTCACCTGGCCGGAGGACACCATGTTCTATCCCGGCCATGGGGCGAGCGGCCGCATCGGGCAGGAACGCCCGGCTTTCGAAGCTTTCGTCAGACGCGGCTGGCCGGCTGAGCTGTGCGGGGACGTGACCTGGGAGTTCGTCGCTGAGCGGAGAGACGAACGCGAGTGAGGAACGTAGTCGAAGCGTAGAGCGGAGAGACGAACGCGAGCGAGGGACGTAGTCGAAGCGCGATCTGGCAAAAACCCTTCGACTACGCTCCTCGTGCTGCTCGTCGCTCCGCTCAGGGAGAGGGGGTCAGTCTGCCAGCGCCTTCTTGATGATCCCGGCCAGTTCGGGCGGCAGGGCGGAGAGATCGGCTTTGGTATCGCCAAGCATAATGCGCTGCAGCACTTTGCCCAGGTTGCGGAATTCTGCCGGGGCGTTCGGATCACTGGCCATTTTCCCGGCGGCTTCGTAATACTGCTGGACTTCCGGCTTTTTCTGGCGCGCGGCTCGAATGGCCTCCATGATGAACTGGTCGATAGTCATGCCCGCGTCGCTCCCTCTCCCTATGGGAGAGGGTTGGATGAGGGTGATTCCGTCAGCCAGTCGGGGAGGGGTGAGTCATTAGTCGCCTCCTTCCAGAGGCGATCAAATTCTTCACCACCCAACTCTTTGCGTAGTCGTGTTATCCAGCCTGCAACAGTTTGAGCATCTGGAATCGCTCCCATCTTTTCCAAGGTTATCAGAGCTTCCAGAAATGCCTGTAGAGCAGGTTTATATTCATGGCGTTGATATAACACTACACCTATGTTTGCGAGTGTGGCGGACTTGCCTTGCAGGTCGCCCAGGCCTTCCGCTAATTTATTGGCTTCTTTTTGAAGGCGCAGGGCTTCAATCAAATTGCCTTCATCTGCATAGAATCGTGCCAGACTATCCAGGTGTGCAACTAAGGATTTTTTGTTTTCATCGGTTTTTGGGAGTTTTTGTCTCGCTTCCACAGCGCGTTCGATCCATAAATGGCCTTGCTTCCAATACCCACGCATTCGCAAATAAGCTGCCATGCCTTGAGCTAATTTGCCTACTTCGTCCCATGACTCATTTTCCCATGCCCATTCTAAAGCGGTCATAAAATTATCGTGTTCACTACCAAAGAGCTCAAATTCATTGGCGTGAACCTCCGCAATCTTTGCATATTCAATCGCTGAACGCTGGCGTGCTGGATAGAAATCAGCTTCATAGTCTTTTTTTCTGCTTCTTGCCCAATCCAGCGCAGTGGGATGCAATACGTAACGCTGGACTTCGCCATGTTCCAAACCCAATACACCGTGTTCGACCAGGGCGTCCAGCCCTGGAGCAGCTTCGCCGCAGGCCGCCTCAGCCACCTCGCATGTCACGCTTGGTTGTGGGAAGATGGTCAGGATGGCCAGGGCCTTCTTTGCCATTTTGCCGCCCTGATTGACCTGCATGCCAATCATTTCCTGCAGGGCCTCATCCAATCGTCCGGAGAGCGCTGCATATTCGCGTTTTACCCGCCCAAAAGGAATTTGCTTGCTACGCATGATTACCAGGCGAATCAGTTCGGGATGGCCGCTGACCCGTTGAGCCAGAGCGCGGGCTTCTTCAGCAGTTTGCCATTGCTCTGGCGCGCCTTCGTTGCGGGCTGCAAAGCGTACGTATTCGATCGCGTCTGCTTCGTCTAGCCCGGTGCGCAGGTTAATCTCGCGGATATCCTTGAACCGGTCACTGAGGGGCGGGCGCAGTGTGAACAACACTTTACTGCCGCTGTCCACGTTGAGCGAAGCGACAAACTCGGCCAGGGCAAAAAGTTCGCTCCCGGCGCGTTCCATGTTGTCGAAAATCAACAGGCAGGGATGGGTATTGACATATAGCCTTAATGCATCGGCCAGGTTGTCCTTTGCATCCAGGCTAAGACCGCGAGCCAATTCGAGCAAGGCATCCCTAGCCGTGAAACCAAATTCAACCGCTCTGACATAAGCCACCCCGCCCGGAAAGCGCCAGGCATTACGATCTCCGGCTTCAAAGGCCAGGGCGCTCTTGCCGATCCCACCGATGCCGGTCAGTGCGGTGCCACGCAGTTCATCACTGGCAAACAGGTCAGCCAATTCCAGTAGTTGGCGCTTGCGCCCAAAGAAACGCGTCGCTTCATCGGGAAGAGCCGGACCCTCGTCAACCATGGAAGGCATCACTGGTCCGTCTGGTAATGAAAAGGTTAAATTCTCATCGCCAGCCAGCACTGCGTTTCCCTTTTCCGCATTGAATGCCGATGTAGCTTCTTCGACCGCACGCGTGAATGCAGCCTGCAAAGGTCGTCCTGATGCTAATTCACGGTACAGGCATTGCGAGAAAAGAACCGCAGCAGGATCGATCAAAGGCCAGCGGTGGGCAACTACCGCCCGCACGCCAGCTTTTACCAGCGCCCAGGCAATGGAGTTTTCATTTCCCGCGGCGGAATAACAGGCATTTACAACCACCAGTTGCACGTGGCCATCCTGAATAGATTCGGCAACTCTCTCGGCATTCACGAGCGTTGTCAGGCCGCGTTCGTCCTCCAGCGCCAGTGCGCCTGGTAACCCGTGACAGATAAAATGAACCACATTGAAACGATGGGCATTATTTGGCGAACAAAGAGAGCGCAACGCGGTTTCTGTTGGAGGGCGAAGCCGCACCAGGTGCATGGGCGCCACATCCGAGGCCCGTCTCAACCCCGCCCATTCCGCCCTGCTGGATAACGAAGCAGGCGCAGGCAGATGGTCTCTTTCGCCAGCAACAGGCGCCGCAATGACGGCTAGAATACGTAACGGTTGCGGGGCCTGTGTGTTTGGCATTGGAACAAGCTTTGTCTCAATTCGCCCCAAGATTTCTTTTATTTCCGTCTGGTCAAGACCAATTTCCCCCAGTTGCTTTTTGATATCCAGCACTGTCTGTGCGATAACCGGTAGGGTGTATTCCTTTAATTGAATCATTGCACGCTGGAGAGCCTCGGTATAGAGCGCGGCGCCGGCTGCGCGCTGAGCAGAGGAAAGTCCGGGAGCATCGCGTTCGAGCGCATTCAGCAAAGCTGCTCGAACGGCCCCGGCATCCATCGCATTAGGCAGGTCTGCCAGGGCTTTTTGCACGCCAGGCAGGTTGCCAAAATGTAATGTGAAATATTGTTTCAGAGCGCCATCGTCGCAATGCTGTTGGAAATAGCGGTCTGCGTGCCGGGCTGCGGCCAGCAATTGAGTCGCACCCTCTGCGCTTTTCAGGAAATTCTCGATTTTTTGCTGGAGTGTCTCGCCCCCGATATCCACAAGCGTCGCTCCGGCAATTCCGACAGCTTCTTCGCCAAGCCACAGCTCCGCCTGATGTTTGAGCAGTGCGGCAAGTAATTTGATCACATTCCTAGGCAGATCGGACGGCATATCCCCTCCGGCAGATTGTGAATGGAACCTTGCTGGAATATTATTTAACTATAGCATAAAAGAGTGATTTATGTCAGTTTGATAGGGCAGGGGGGTGTAAAACATATGTTCGAATTTATTTTGGTGATTGAGACTTCCCGGATGAATGTTACCGAGGGAAGTAGTAAAACCACAATGCCCAACTGCATACCGACTCACACCATAAGTGGGGCAGGGGGCTTTGCACGTGTCATCGCGAGACCGCGCAGCGGTGCAGTTGCGGCAATCTCCTGTAACGCGTATTGGGACTGCCGCGTCGGCTTTCAGCCTCCTCGCAGTGACATGCTTGGAAGTGGGGGGGTTGACAAGCTTCGAAATTACCCTTATACTGTTTATGTTTACGATAAGTATTATTATCATAAACAATCGATTGAGAGAGAATATGAGCGATCCGACCATTTCCCAGGCCATCTCAGCCTATCTGGACAGCGTCCAATTGGCGCGCAGCCAGAATACGGCTCGCACCTACAAGAATGCGCTGACCATTTTTCGACGCGTGTTGAATGAATACTGGCTCGATCCGGAGACATCCCCTACCAAAAAATTATCAGAAGATGCCATCACCTGGTTGGCGACTTATTTGAAGAATTTTTCTGCGCCCACAGAACGCCTGTATATCACAGCCGTTGCGGGCTTCTACGAATACCTGGCTGCCGAGCGCCTGGCTGAACTCAATCTACCTCGCCTGCGCCTGCTCATCCGCCAGCGCGCGCGCCGACCGGGCATCCGGCTGCCCCAATTCCCAACTGAAGATATCCAGTATGTGCTCGATTTCGCGATGAATATAGCAGAACAAACGTTCGAACGCGAAGTCGATAAGTTACGCGCATTACGGGACCGCGCCTTCCTGTTGACGCTGGCGGACACCGGCCTGCGCGTACACGAAGCCTGCGGGCTGCGACGCGGCGATATCGACTGGAACGAGGGGCGCGCCGTGATCATCGGCAAGGGCGACAAACAGGCCGTAGTCCGTTTCTCGAGCCGTTCCATGCGCGCGCTGCGGGACTACCTCTCCGCCCGCTCCCGCCTGGATGGCGCCTCCAACCGTCCGTTGAGCGCCCTGCCCCTCTTTGCCCGCCATGACAAAGGCGCCGGGAAAAAGGTCAAGCCTGTTTCCTCGGCAACCGGTCGTAACATCGTCACGGAGCGCGTTCGGGAGGCTTTGGGCGAGGCGGCGGTCGGCAGCATCACCCCCCATTCCTTCCGCCATTACTTTGTCACCACCGTGCTGCGCGCTTCCGGGAACCTCAAGCTGGCGCAGGAACTGGCGCGGCACAGCAACATCCAGGTCACGCAGCGCTATGCCCACCTTTCCGATGACGAGCTCGATAAGGGGTATTATGAGATTTTCGAGCGGAGAGAGACTTAACGAATCACGCCCCTGACGACCACCACGCCCTCCCCCCACTCCGCCGAGGTAAAGCGCACCGGCAAATATTCGGCGCGCCGCAGTTGCACCTGCATCTCCTGCTCGATGGCGTCCTTGATCGAGCGCGGCAGGGGCAGGTTCATATCGAGGATCTCCACGACTGGCAAACCATCCTGTAACGTGACCCGCGCCTCGCCGCTGACATGAATGTGCAACCCGGTCAAGATGACATCCCCCTCCCCCGTTATGGAATCGGGCGTGATCTTCACCTGCGGATATGCAAAGGGGATTTGCGGGTAACGGTGAAGATACCAGGTGATGGTCTGCTCGGCCTCCAGTTCGGTCAACGTGACCGTCCACTCCTCCCCCGAATGCTCGTCGGAGCGGATGTAATCCAGCAGCGCCCGTACTTCCGGGTCCATGAGCGGGTCGACGATATGCGGTTCCGCCAGCCTCGAGAGCAGGCTGGCCCAGGCGTACAGGTTGGTCAGGACCAGCCCAAGCGCGATCCATAGATTCCAGCGGATTTTCATCGCAACCATAGCCTCAACAGCACGAAACCTGCCGGCAGGATCACGAGCAGGCAGGCCAGCGCCCAGATCGCCGGAATACGATTCGCGGGCGCAAACACGGGAAAAGAGGATTTCCCCTGCCCGGCCGCGCGGCCGAGGAACAACGCCGATCCGCCCAGCAGGATCAAGAAGAGCAGCAGGCCGCCGATGACCGCCAGCGCAATGGAGGAGTCGATATAGGATGGTAATTGATTCTGGATCATCGCCCCCCCCACCAGGATCAAGAGCAGCGAGGCGGCGTTCCAGGCGGCGTGCGTTACCACAACGATCCCAAAGCGCTGCGCCCACCTCTTCCCGGCTTCCGCTTCCCCATGCAAGACTTCCTGCCAGCTCAGGGCCATCAAACCAGCGCCCAGAGGCTGGACGGCGCTACCCAGGGCGAGCACGAACAGGATTTCGAACCAGAGCGCAAGACCGAGTGTGGCAAGAATGGTGCTTTCCAGCACGGCGAAGCCTGCGCCGGCAATGGCTCCCAGCAGAAAGCTTTCCTGCCGGTTCAGGTATTTTGCCAGCGGCAGGACCGCCAGGGGCTTGGCAAGCTCTTCGACGACGGGCAGGATGCCTGTGAAGAAAATGAATGCGCGCAAGAAACCCGGATTTCTGAGTCCTGCACCCAGGTTGGCGTAACGCAGGGTACACAGGAATAAGTCCATTTCGCGCATCGCCGTCTGAACCGGCGTGGAAAGCAGCGCCAGGATGACAGTGGACAACAAAAATCCCAACCCGATCGTAACGAGCATGCCCACGGTCGCGCCGCCCGCGAAGGACACCGCGCCTCGCCGCCAGGTCAGCTTCAATGAGGTTCCCCCATTTTGCATGCCACCAAGGTCTCCGGGCTCCTGCGACGTAAACCACGAAATAGCCCACATTGGCGGGAGCATCGCGGCCAGAATCAGCAGCGGTGGGATGAACAATCCTGGTAATACTTCCCCGTAGGTAAGCATGAAACCCGCGATCAGCACCACCCCGAAAACATCCATCAAAAGCAGCATGGATAGTAAACGGATGGGCCTGGAAAGTTTTCCCTGCAGGGATTGGTTGGCGTGCCAGAAAGCCAGCCCGCCGCTCCCGAACGTTGCAAATGCGAGCATCAGACTGACAAGGGCATAGGCTGGGGCATTTGCGTCGTCGTTCAAAATGGACAACGGGACGATGCAGAACAGGTTCAATACAGCCGGCAAGCCGAACAGCGCCAGGATGCCCCCGGCACCCAGCACGATGCGCTTCAAGCGGGCGGGGATGGCGCTTTCGTTGGGAGGAGGTTCAGCGGTCATGTTTTACACCTATTCCCAGGTCTCCAGCACCTGCTGCCAGGCCTTGATCGCTTCCAGCCTGCGCTCCACGATGATGGCGATCACCACCAGGACCAGTCCGATGACCCCGAAGGTGATCCACTGATTGACAGCCTGCAGGGCATTCAGCAGTTGTCCCAGCGTGGCCAGGATGACCCCGGTCATACCGGCATAGAAGAAACGCCGCAGGCGCCGGGCGCTGCCCCACCAGAAGGCTGCAAATCCTTCGCCGCCCAGGGTCAGCGCGAACCACCAGCCGAAGGTCAGGGTCTGCCAGAAGAGCGAGCCGAACATCAGCAGCATGGCCGCGTAGTCCACCCAGCGCGCCAGGCCTTTATTGCCGCGCGCCCACTCCAGCGTGCCGATCCCCAGCAGGTACAGCCCGGCTGGCAGCGCGTACCATTGCACCTGCCGCAGATTCGCCCAGGCATTGATGTAGAAAGCGTACAGGAACCAGCTGGCCAGCAGCATGCCAATGGCCAGGTAGCCGAACCGCAAGCGGCGATAGACGGCAGCCGCCGTAACGTACAGCAGCCCCACCAGCGCCAGCACCCAGACCATCATCCAGACCGTTTCGAGGTCCACGATCTCGCGGAACGGCAGCCCGAACAAGGCGCGAACGATCCAAAAGGCCAGCTCGAATCCCAGGAAAGGCGCCAGACCCAATGCCAGGAACGAGAGCAACATCCCGGACCGCTGCAGGGGACGTTCCCAGATGGAAAGCCAGCCCGGCCCGAAGGTGGAGCCGCGCGCTTCCTCCCCGGACCCCTGGCCTGCCCACCGTTTGATCAGGCTGTAGCCGAACCCCAGCAGACCATATCCCACCGCCAGCCCAGCGAAATGGACCGGCAGGCTCAAACCGGTCAGGTTTTCAGCATCCCGCCATTCCAGGAGCGCCACAAATCCCAAAAATGCGCTGATATACATCATAAGCGGCGCTTTCCAGGCCGAAGCCAGGACCGCGACCAGCAGCGCATTCCCGATCGCGAGCAAGGCGGCAGCGCCTGTACCCTCCAGGCTGCTTACCTGTGATAGGAAGATATCCGCAAGCGCGATCAGGTATAGCGGTCGCGACCAGCCCGGATACGTCTGGCCAGAGGCGAGTGGCGAGCCTTCATGCAGACGTTTCTCGAGCGCCAACCCTGCGAAGGTGGTGAGCGCCGCCACGGGCAGGAAACGCAGCCAGGCTGCTCCCGGATACGACCACCATCCCAGATGTTCGAGATACAAGCCTGTTGAAAAATGGACGGCCAGCCCCGCCGCCAGCAGCCAGAAGCGCGTCCGAAAACGGTAGACAGCCCAGGCGTAGAAAGCCGCGAGCAGGATGAAGTTCAGGGCGGCCAGGTCAGCCCGGGAGGCGGTAAAGGCCGGGGCAGCCGAAGCCAGTCCCAATCCCAGCATGTAAAGCGGCAAGGCCCACCAGCCCAGGAAGCGCTCGAGCAGCGCCGGTAACCATTTTGCCGGGTTGTCGAACGGAAAGCCTTTCCAGGTGCCTGCGCGCCTGTCGAGCAGCCAGCCCAGCCCCAGCGCCAGCACCGCGCCGGGGAATAAAGCCAGGCCGTAATATTCTGGAGCCAGGGACGAGCGTTGCAGGGCATTGGCATACGGAACGACGGCCAGCGCGCAGGCCGGGAGCAGCAGCAGCGGCTGGCGCAGCCAGAAAGCGCCGACCGCATAGAGCAGCGCGGCGCTGGCATAGCCCCACAGCGCGCCGACCTGGTCCAGGCTGGAGTATGCCAATCCCAGCGCGATCAGCAGGAAACCGACAACCAGCGTCCCGGTCCCGTAATCCTGGCGTTGCGTTCGGCGGAACAGCCAGGCTATCAGGAGATAGACCGCCGCCAGGCCGTTCAGCCACCAGCCCTGCCGTTCGACCGGGATGCCCCCCTGCCCCAGCGCGATCAGGTACGCAAGCGCGGCCAGCCCCGCCGCCGGATAGACCCATAACGGATTGTAGAACAGCCAGGCTGAAACTGCCAGCAACAGGGCATCATAAAGCAACGCCATGACCAGCAGACCGGGGATGTGCGCGCCCAGTAGTGTGCCGGCAAAGACGGTTGCATACCCTGTCAGATACGCCGGTAAGCTATACGCAAGAGCCAGGCTTGTTCGGGGGGCAATTCGTTCGAACCATTTGCCGGCCGTCAGGCCCATCACGCCGAAGGGCAGCAGCAGCAGGCCGAAATGCTCGGGGCGCGCCGCTGGTTGCAGATATGCCAGCCAGGTTGCGCACCAGGCCGGGATCAACCCCAGGGCTGGATAAAGGAATTTCGTCGTTGTAAAAGCGGAGACCGGCGTGTCGCTTTGCCGTGCCCGGCGGCCTTTCAACCAGGCGGAGACGCCGTACAACGCGATTGCCAGCCCAAGCGTGGTACGGCTGGCATCCATGTTCCCGGCTGCCGAAAGCCACGCGAAAGGCAACAAGATATGCGTGACCGTCCGCAAGGGTGTGACGTAGGCCTGCGGCGCGTAGCGCTCGACCGGCAGGCTGACCAGGAAGAGCAGCCAGCCCAACAGACTCCAACTGATGGCAAAATTGCCTGAGACCGTTTGGTGCAGGGGGATCCAGTCCAGGTTGGTCAGGATCGTCCAGGGGAGGAAGACCAGGAAAGCTGCAAACCAGACGAAGCGCGCCTGGCGGAACAGGCGTGCGGAGAGCGCGTACAACGCCACGATGATCGACAAGCCCGCCGCGGCCCAGGCCTGCTGGATGCGCCCGCCGCCCAGCAGGATCAGGTTGCGCACCAGGGACAGGAAGATCGTGCCGACGGAGAGGATCCAGCCGGTCACCAGCAGCGGACGCCGGTACAGGTGCCAGGCCAGTCGCGCCAGCGCGCGCAGCCGGCGGCGCAGGTCTTTACGCTGCTTCAGGTAGAGCAGCCCGCGTTCGGCCAGGACGAAGACTACCGCGATCAAAGCGCCCTTGGCCGCCAGCGAGCCGTGCCCGCGACTGTAGACGATGGCGACGAACCCGCCCCCGGCCGCGCCCAGCCAGGCGGCGAGGTGGCCCCAGCGCTCCTGGTACCGTCCCCAGGCGAACAGACCGTATAGGAGTCCCAGCAGCAACTGGGCGGCTGCCCCCCACAACTGCATTTCATCCGTCCAGGGTATGCCGAAAGCGAAATCGTCGAACGGATGAATGTATACGCGCGCCAGTGCAAACAGCGCCAGGATGTGAGCGGTGTGATACAGCGGGGCAAGAAACCTGGGTGTATCGATCGGCAGTTTCCTGCGTTCCGCCACAAGCCCGGCCAGGATGTAAGCAGAAACCAGCACACACAAGATCAATGTGGCGGGGTCGAAATCCACTTCCCAGCGGCGCAGCGCAAGCAGCAGCCCCCAGGCAGTGGCCAGGCCTGCCGGGTAGAATTCGTTCTTCGCTTTGGAGGCCAGGCCGTCGGCAAAGTACAACAAACCAACCGCCAGCAGGGTGATGGCCGGGGTCTGTCCGAACGGAACGACGACAAAGGCGACAATCGGGGCCGCCACGCTGACCAAGAGGCCGGTAAAGCGCCATGGAGCGCGGCACTCGTCCCGCGTGAACGACAACCAGTGACGGAGGAAGACCATGCCCCACGAAAGGGCTGCAAGGATCAGCGGCAGGCTGAAATCCGGGGGACGGCGGTTGGTGAAGGTTATCCAGATCCAGAAAGGCAGGGGCAGGGCCGCGAACCAATGGAAGAGCGCGCCTGTGGAAAATAGCCGTCTGATCCGCCACCCCCTCGTTTCTTTGGCGGGCGCGGTGGTGAAGAAACCGGGCTGTTCGCGATAGGCCAGGTGCGCCCCCCAAGCGGACAACGCCAGCCAGTTCCCCAGTGTGTACGCGGACAGGCTTCCATCGTAGGGAAAGAGCGCTGGCAACACGGCCAGCCCGGCAATGATGTACCCGGCGACGACGAGCGGCGTAATGAAGGCCCTCTGCTGCTCTCTGAACGATGGCCTGCGCGCCAGTGCGAGCGTTGCCAGGACGTGCAGGATCGCCAGCGAAGCCCAGCCCACCCCCAGCTGGTTCAGTCCCAGCTTGAGTTCCGTCATGGCAAAAGTCGAGGCGGTGAACGAGAAGAACGAGGCCAGGTACGCCAGGCGCGGACGGGACCAGAGCACAGCCGCCAGGACCGCGCTCCCGGCCAAAATTGCGTGGCTGGCCGCCGCGGCGGCACCGCTGGTCAGGTCGGTCAGGGACAGCAGCCCGGCAACAGCGATCAAGAGTCCGCCCCAGCCGGTTGCCGTGCGCCCGTGCGCCCGCAGGACCGGGTCATCCCGGAACGCGGACAATTTGTAGCCGGTGAACAGGTACACCGGGCTCAGGCAGGCCAGCCCGAAGGCATGCCAGGCCGGGTTGATGCCGGTGTGGAAGAAAACCGCTCCCTGCAAGAGGTACACGGCGACCGGCAGGGCAATAGCGGCCAGGATGCCCAGGCTGCGGCTGCGGTGGTAGATCGCGCCCCAGCCAAAGATGAACCCGCCCAGGAACCAGTTGACGGTCAGGGCGTAATGCAGCGCGTCGAACGTGTCGCGGGTCACCAGGCGCAATCCCAGGGTCAGGGGCATGAGCACGCCGGGGATCAGCAGGGACAGGTAGCGGAACGGCTCAGCGAAGACCAGCCAGCGCCCGGGGTTGCTTCGTCTGGAAATGAATCTGGCCAGGAAGAGCATCCCAACTGCCAGGATGGACGGGGCGGCATAGTACCAATCGCGCGACAGGCCGGTCAATCCTTGCAGGACTTCCAGCACAGCCAGCAGGCTGCTGCCCGCCGCAGCACCGGTCAAATATCCGAAGAAGCGGCTCTGGATGCGCAGCGCGGCCAGGATATAGGCGACCAGACAGACCAGGGAGGTGACCAGCCAGAATTCCGGCCAGCCTTCCGGCGGCGAACCATAGTTGGCATATACGGTATAGGAATCGATGGGAATGAATAGAGCCGCAATGGCGCTCAGGGCGATCCCGGAGCGGTATAGCGGCGTCCTGGCGCGCACCAACCAGCCCAGGGCAAAGAACAAGACCGTGAAGCTGGAAGGGATGGCGACCCGCACCGGCGCGGAAAAATCCTTCCAGCCCCAGATAACGAACGAGATGGCCGCTGTAAAGAGCAGGAAGATGCCCAGGAAAAGCAGGGCCTGCAAGGTGCGCTCGGATAGGATCGACCGCCACAATCGTTCCCGCAGGGGCAGGCGCGGCGCCGGCGGCGCGACGACCGGCGCGGGTTCCGCCGCTTTCCCAATGGCTACCCCCTGTGCGAGCCCTGGTTCTTGTTCCGGTTTTGGTTCAGGGGCGAGGCGGAGGTAGATTCGCGCCTGGATGTCCGATATTTCGTCCTGCAGGGCGGCCACCACCCGCTTTTCTGCTTCGGCGCTGGTAAAATCGCCGCGCTCCCGCAACTCTCCCACCCCTTCGAGCAGAAAGCGGAGGACCTCCAGGCGTTACCCGTCATTTTTGGGGTAGCGCGGGCGTCGGTGCCCTTCCAGGCGCTGACCCAATTCGATCAGGCGCGCAAATTTCGCCGGAAGGAGGCCGGTCTTCAAGTGACCGGCAGCCACCCAGTTTTTGATTTCCTTGAAAAGACGTTTGAGTTGCAGGTATTCAGGCCAGGCTTCGCGGGCTTCCTGGGCGGTAAAGGCCGGCGGATGCAGCCCCAGGCTGGATTCCAGCTCATATTGGCGGGTAAGATAATGTTCTTTGAGGCGTTCCGTGCCATTCTCCGGCGCGAGATCTGTCCACCCTTCCATTTCGCGCAACAGCCAATCCAATCGGGACCATTCCGCGAGCAGCTCTGGGTCAGCGCTGAAACCGCAGGCGCGACAAGACCAGGCGGAACTGGGGAATGGTTGCCCACATTTTGGACAATTCATAGCATGATTATTGCACATCTGCTACCCCAGGGCAAGCACCAATTGGTTAGGGTTATTTCACGTAGTAACGACTTTAATCGTTTGGCGGTATCTTTTCAAAAAGAAGGGGGGTGGGGGGGGGGGGGGGGGGGGGGGGGGGGGGGGGGGGGGGGGGGGGGGGGGGGGGGGGGGGGGGGGGGGGGGGGGGGGGGGGGG
>DAOTXM010000461.1:0-5876 GCA_034435215.1 Anaerolineales bacterium | reverse complement strand
TGTTCCATAACGACCTCTAGAAGCGGGTCAAGCCGACTATATTTCCATATCCAGCCAGATTTAATCCAATGCTGGTAAACAGATATATAAATGCCAACACAAGGATGATCCAGTCAGCAGTGGTCATCTGCATGTGCAGGTAGAAGGTACGATCCTCGCGCGCGCCGAAGCCGCGCGATTCCAAAGCCATACCGAAGATATTGGTATTGCGGATACTTGAGATGAAAACCGGTACGAGCAGAGGCAGGAATTTTTTCAGACGGTCAAACAGATTCCCTGTCTCCAAATCCAGTCCTCGGCTGCGTTGGGCCTGACTGATGGTCAACAAGCTGGAAACTACAGTGGGAACCAGACGCAGGGAGGTCGAAATCGCAAAGCCGACACGATACGGCAGGCCCAGCTTGATCATCCCCATGACCAGCTCTTCATTGCGAGTTGTGCTAATCAGAATTGCGCCCATGGTAATAATCATCAGCATGAACAAGGTTCGGCTGATGCTGTAATACATCGATTCGACCTCGAAAATCCAAAACAGCGGGGTTACACCGTTCGAAAAGAAATTCCAGATGACAATGCTGGAGATGAACAGGACCAGCAACACATAGCGGATGCGCAGCAGGTTTTTCATCGAACGCGAAATCAATAATTGCAAAAGGACCAGAACCACCGTCGGGATCAACCATATCGGATTTTGGAATTGCAACGCGCCTACGAAGATAATCAAAAAGACGATGATCTTCGTCCGGGCATCCAGCTGGTGATATCCAGTCTTATAGTCAAGGTATAGCTCCGATTCCATTATGCTATCCCTCCCTGTTTGATGCAGCCGCTCAGTTCTTCGGGACGGAGCATGGTTTTTCCCAAACGGTTGGTAAACTGAATGAAATGGGGAGGCCGCAGGGAGGCTTCCAGCAACTCCCGCTCGTGCGAGAACACTTCACGCGTGGTACCTTCCAGAAAGAGCAGCCCATCCTTGATGACGAAGACTCTTTTAGCATATTCCGCCACCACCCACATGTGATGCGTGATGAAAATAATGGTGCTGCCATTCTCATTGAGCCGCTTGACCATCTCCATCATGCTGCGCTGTTCTCGAAAATCCAGACCGGTGGTGGGCTCGTCAAGGATGAGAACATCCGGTTTCACAGCCAGGATGGATGCCACTGCCACGCGCTGCCGGCCGCTCTTGGTCAGGCTGAATGGATCTTGTTCCTCGGTTCCCTCCAGACCGACAGCCTGCAATGCCTCCTTCACGCGCGCTTTGATCTCTTCGTCGGTCAGTCCGCGCAGACGCGGCCCGAAAGAAACCTCGTCGAACACCGTTTCGGAGAAGATCTGATGATCGGGATTCTGAAATACATAGCCGACACTCTGCCCCAGCCGGAATATGCCCTGTTCCTTGGTGGATTTCCCACCGACTGTGATCGTCCCTTGAGTAGGCAACAATAATCCATTGAAATGCTTGGCCAGTGTGGTCTTCCCACTGCCGTTTTGGCCGACGATGGCAACCATATCGCCGGGATAGATATCCAGATTGATTCCTTGCAGCGCTTGGACTCCATTGGGGTAACTGAATTCGAGATCGCGGCACTGGATGAGGGGTTCTTTTGCCGTGAGCACGCGCTGCTCCTCTTTTTCTACGGCAATGATATTTTCATAACGTTCGTTCGAAATCTTCCAGCCGGACTTGTGAAACGCAAGTTCTGCTTCATCAGGTGTGAGCGGAAGAGATTTCGCTCCCATCATTTTATAGAAACAGGCGATGCCCAGCGGCATCAAACCCAACGTTTCGTAAAGATCAACATCAAGAAGGATTTCCCGGGCTGGTCCGACTTTTATCAGCTGTCCATCCTTAAG
Organism: Anaerolineales bacterium; assembly: GCA_034435215.1. Taxonomy (GTDB): domain Bacteria; phylum Chloroflexota; class Anaerolineae; order Anaerolineales; family Villigracilaceae; genus JAABUE01. The sequence goes on along the minus strand of DAOTXM010000461.1, from coordinate 4,019 downwards.
CAGGGCGATCCTGCTGGCTTGCAGGACCTCTTCCGTATCATGCTCAACAACAAGCAGAGTGAGATCAGAACGCTGTCGCAGGCGGTTGGTAATCTCGAAGATACCCATCTTGCTGATCGGATCCAGATCGGTGGTCGGTTCATCCATCACCAGGACCTTCGGGTTGAGCGCCAGCACCGAAGCGATTGCCAGCTTTTGTTTTTGTCCCCCGGACAGGGTGGAAGGCGGGCGGTTACGAAATTCGTTCAAAGTTACATATGCCAGATTCTCGTCAATACGCCGAGCGATCTCGTCGCGCGGAGTAGCAAAGTTCTCAGGGCCAAAAGCCACTTCTAACTCGACGTTGGTCGAAAACAGTTGGGCTTCGAAATCTTGAAAGACCAACCCTACATCCTCAGCCATTTGCGACACGGTATGGCTGCGGGTATTCTTCCCACAGACAACGACATCACCTTCGAAATGTCCTTTATGAAAGTGAGGGATCAGTCCATTAATACAGGCTGCTAGTGTGCTTTTCCCCGCTTCACTTGGCCCCATCAGCACCAGGAATTCCCCTTTCTGGAGTTCCAGATCAATCCCCTCAATAGCATTCTGCTTGGTTCCCCTGTAGCGATAACTCAGATTCTTGATAGCAATTGCCGGTTCTGTCATGAGTTCCTCCTTGATCGTCCAGACATGCAATCGTCCAGGGAAGAGGGTGGCAGGGGGTGAACCAAAATGTAACTGGAAGCAAAGCCTCTCTCGACTGAGCTTCTTGTTTCATGATACATAGAATCAAAATCGGTGTCAAGCAAACTACCACATTAGCCTATGCGTTCTCAGAACGTCACCAACGTTCTCCCGTATAAAATGATGGCTCGCCATCTTCTTGGGTGCAGTAGCCGTACCCTTGGATCACCAACTGACCAGCCATGAACGCGCAGGCGTTAAGCTTTTTTACGTCGATACCGTGCAACGCAAGGGAAAACAGGCATGACTATTGACGAATAGCAGGATACAGGATTGCCTGGCTAACCCCGGCGGGTATGCTCTTCCAAGATACTTCGATCCGTAAAAATAAATTCCGTGCGATTGATCTGGATCGCCCCCTGTTCCGCAAAACGATACAGGATGCGGCAGACCATTTCGCGGGTGGTGCCCACGTGAGCGGCCATTTCGTCGAGGGTCAAATGACGAGGCGCAGCGCCCTGGCTGGCCGGAAAATTTTCGAGCAGGAGGCGGGCAACACGCCCCGTTACCGGCTGAAAGGCCAGTTCCTCCACGATGGCGCTGGCGCGCTGCATACGCTGGACCATCAAGCGGCTTAATTCCCAGGAAAATTTCCCGTTTTGGAAGATGACCGGCAGGATCCGTTCGCGCGGCCACAAATAGAGGCTCGCTTTCTCATCCACTTCCAAAGAAACCGGCATGGAAGCGCCATCATAAAAAAAGGCCAATCCCCAGAAAATTTCACCGGACTCGAAGGTTGCCACTACCAGGCTGCGCCCCTCGCTGGATTCTTTGATGGCGGTCACTCTGCCCTTTGCGATCACGAACAAATACGGCCACACGTCTCCATAACGAACAATAAAGGCACCTTTTGGGTACATACGCAAGATGGCCTCTTTTTGAAAGATCGTCTTTTGGGCTGCATCCAGGGAGGAGAAGATTTCGTTCCCGGCCAGGATCGTCTGAATCTCTGACATCGTTTGCTCACTCGTCCTTGATAATCAACTTCTCCAATCCATCCCGATCGTGCAAGGTGATGCTGGCGCGATTTACGCTCAACATGCCTTCGGCCTGGAACTGGTAGAGCACCCGACAAATGACCTCCGGCGAGGTGGCAATCATGGAAGCCATCTCTTCCAGGGTCAAATCGCGCTGCACGGTCGGGCTTTCCGCGTTGGCGAATTTTTCGATCACCAGTTTTGCCAGACGGCCGGCGACCGGGTTGAAGGCCAGATTGTAAATGTTCTCCCTGCGCTTGCGGATCAACTGCGTCTGGCGGCGAAGCAAGCCGCGCATGGCCTTATGATTGTTCAAGACGAATTCCAGCGCCACGTCTCCCGCCCACTGGTACACAAGCGCTGCCTGAACCGCTTCCAGCGTGGAAGGCATGGGATCGCCATCCAGTAGCGTATGGCTCCAGAACTCCTCCCCCGCCTCCCAGGTGGAAACCACATATTCCCTTCCATCCGGCGCATTGATCACAGAGCGCAGCACGCCCTCTGCAATATACAAGACAAAGCGACGCTCATCCCCCTGAAAACAAATCACATCCCCTTTTTTCAAGGTCTTGCGGTGGGCTATCCCCGCCAGTTCCAGGCGCTCTGTCGGCGTCAACAACCCGAATACTTCGGCGCGGGCCAATTGCTCGGCAAGTTGAGGAGTTTGGCCTTCCATACCACCATAAAAACCTATTTCTTGACTTATGTCAAGGCTTTAAACCACAAATATAGGTATATTGGTGGTGAATTCTTTCACGAATTTCATACCCTCATTCAAGGAGATAGATATGCTACCTCAAACGCCTCGTAACACCCGTCTTGCCGTGGTCAGCCTGGTGGTGCTGGCCGCCATTTTGATGATTGCGTGGGTGCCCTTCATCGGATTCGACATGGTCAACCCGATCGTCACCGCACAGCAAGCGCGTATCGAAAAGTTCACCGCAGAGGGCAACCCGCAAGCGCCGCTGTTGGCCTATACCGTCTGGCTGGTCAGCTTTTTCTTCCCGTTCTGGAGCACAATGTCATTGATTGCAGGAATCGTCCTGCTGGCGATTGCCCTGTCCCTGTATCGTGGTGAACGTTGGACACGCGGTCTGGCCTTGCTCTGCCTGGCAGTACCATCCATCGGCGGCGCGTACATGATCGTGCCGTGGATGAACTTCATCGGCAGCGCCCAGGGCGGATTTCCTCCAGCGGTCATTATCATGACGATTGGCCTGATCCCATACTTCGCGCTGCTCCTGGCCGAAAACGTGGACCTGCCCCAGAAAGTGGTGGACTTCCTCGTCTTCTTGATGTTGGGTGTGACCGCTGCTGAAAACTTTGCCAACGGGCACGCCGCCTTCCGCATCCTGTTCGGACACCCCAAACGCCCGCTCTTTGCTGAGGGAATTGCCATCACCTACTTTGGCTGGCTGGCGCTATGGGTGGGAATGGCGCTGTGCATTGCTGCCATCTACCTGCTGGGGCAAAAGAAAATCTCCGGCTGGTACACTGGCTTGATCGGCGGCCTGGTGACAATCGTTGCCAGCAGCGCGACACACTATGTGCGCCACGCCACCAACGACTACCTGTATGGCGCGCTGATGGGCTTGAGCATCGTGGTCATGCTTCTCATCCCGTTCTTCAAACAGAGGCTGGTGGAAGAAACAACCCAGGTGAGTACACCCCAAGCACAGGTCGCCTTACAGCCAAAAACTGCATAAAACACGACGGTAAAATCGAAAAACATTCTCCTTTGCAATCCGGAGCCAGGGCCGACTGGCCCCGGATTTGCGTTAAGGCAAAGACTTATTGCACATATTGTGATAAGTTTCACATAGAAAACCAATTTTCCTACGGAGGATGCAATGAAAGAAACTTCTCGAACCAACCGCCTGATCCTAGCCATTCTAGCTGTGATCGTCGGCCTGTTCATGATCACGGTTGCGCCTTTTCTGATCCAAACATCCGTGGAGCGGGTTGTCAGGGAACTGCAGATTGTATCGGCTGAAAAACCCGCCTATGCCAGTGGAATCCTGATTTTTTCCTATGCCTTTCCACTTTACCGGGGATTGATCTTCATCGGTGGGATTGCACTGCTCTGGCTGGCGCGTCCGATCTATCGCGGGGAAGAATGGGCCTTTCCGGCCGGATTACTGGCGTCGGCTTTCCCGTCAGCAGGCGGGATGTTCATGTTCATGCCCTACGTCTCTTTTGTGGATGGATTCCCTCTGCCGATGGCAGTTTCCTTCGTCGGGCTGGCTTTCTTCTGGTCGCTCATCCTGCTTCGCAACGTGGACAAGTGGTTGAAATGGGGGCAATTCCTGGCGT
>DAOTXM010000460.1:0-5807 GCA_034435215.1 Anaerolineales bacterium | reverse complement strand
CCCCCCCCCCAAAACCATTGTTTCGGGATTTTCTTGGAACTTTGCACTGTAATATTATGCTACAATAAAAACAGCCATGCAAACCACACCTGATCTACGCCCTTCTCCCATTGCCGGGACCTGGTATGAAGGTCGACCCGAAATTCTCAAACGCGACATCGATGGTTACCTGGACCGCGCGAAGCTCCCTGAACTGCCGGGGGAGGTAATCGCAGTCATTGCGCCGCACGCCGGACACCGCTATTCAGGCGTCGTGGCAGGCTATGCCTTTGCCGCGCTTCGTGGCCGTGCTCCTGATCTGGTGGCCGTTATTTCACCCATGCACCATCCCTATGCGCAGCCGCTGATCACCTCCAGCCACGACGCCTATGCCACTCCCTTGGGTGCGATCCCCATCGATAAATCCGCCATTGGGGAACTCAATGCCATTTTAAAAGCAGACCTCGGCTTCGGCCTCTCCGCTGTCCCGCATGACCCGGAGCATTCGCTCGAAATCGAACTGCCCTTCCTGCAACGCGCCCTGGTCTCGGACTTCAAGTTATTGCCCGTCATGGTGCGCGCGCAAGATCCTAACGTTTCGAAAAGCCTGGGAAACGCGCTGGCAGGCGTGCTGCGCAACAAGAGCTTTACCCTGGTTGCCAGCACGGACCTGTCCCACTTCTACAATCAGGAAACTGCTAAAAAATTGGATAGCGAAATGTTACGCCAGATCGAAGCATTCTCGCCAGAAGGTGTCTTCGAAGCCGAACATACCGGTAAAGGTTTTGCCTGCGGGCATGCTGCCGTTGCGGCTGTGTTGTGGGCTGCCAGAGACCTGGGGGCAAACACGGTCAAGTTACTGCACTATGCCACCTCCGGCGATGTGACTGGAGATTATTCCGGCGTGGTCGGCTACGGAGCAGCAGCGATCCTGAAACACAGCTAGCATGACTTCATTCGAAATCGTTGCGCATCGTGGGGTTGCCACAGACTATCCTGAGAATACCATTCCAGCCTTTCAAAGAGCAATCGAACTTGGCGCGGATGCCGTAGAACTCGATGTCCGGCTTACAAAAGATAAGCTACCTGTCGTTTTTCACTATTATTATCTGGATAAAATAACCTCACTCCAGGGTCCAATTTTCAACTATCAATACGAGGATTTACTTCAGGCGGAATTTTTATGGGCGCTAAACGGGGTTGATCCCCTTAAAATTCCCACACTTTTAGAGGTTCTCGAAACACTCGGTGGAAAGGTTGGATTGGAAATAGAGATTAAGGGGCCTGAACCGGAATCGGTCATTATTATTGGAGATTTACTTCAAAAATTCCAATCCCTTTGGGAGACAATCGAAGTTACTTCCTACGAAATTGCCCTACTATGGAACATAAGAGAAAAATGCCCGGGCATTACCACGGATTTGCTATACCCGCGCACAGAATCATGGATGAATCTGGATGTTGTTGCTTATCAGGCAGCCAACCTGGCCCGGCTGGCCCGGGCGCGAGCAGTGCATCTGCATCCAAGCCAGCTTTCCAATGAAGTGATCGACTTTGTTCGAAGGTCTGGAATTCAAATCCATGCCTGGGACGTGAATGATGAATGCGCCCTGCAGAGCATTGTGGACTACAATATACCCAGAATCTGTACAGATCATTTCGAACTGGCGGCAAGTTTCCGTAATCGTGTAAGCGTGTGAACACTCATGAAGCCTTTTGTTCAGATTGCCGTTAACGTCCCGTCCGTGGCGGGCGTTTTTGATTATGCCATCCCTGATGAGTTGGCCGGAGATATCGGCGTCGGGAAACTGGTCGTTGTCCCCTTTGGAAAACAGCGTGTGCAGGGTGTGGTCCTGCGTTTTTTCGAAAAGCCTTCTGTAGCCGATACGAAAGATATTCTCGAATTCATAGATCCTGCCCCTGTTTTGACCTCTGCTCAAATCGCGCTGGCCGAGTGGCTGGCGAAATCCACGCTTTCGCCGCTGGCTGCCATTGTCAACATGATGCTGCCAGCGGGATTAAGCCAGCAGGCGGACGTACTCTACAGGCTGCGAAGATTAAGCTGCGAGACGGGGGAGGGCGAGATCGAGATCAGCGTTACGGAAGACATTCCCCCTTATCCAACGGACGGCCTTTCTCCCCTCCAAGCCCGCCTGGTCACTCTGCTCGATGAACGCGGTCCCATGCGCGGACGCCAGATCGATACCCACTTCCGTAACGTGGACTGGCGCAAATCTGCAGAGTGGCTGGTGAAACAGGGTGTTTTAGAAAAAAAATCGGTGTTGCTGGCACCGCGCGTACGCTCCAAATACATCCGCGTGGCACAGTTGGCGGTCCCGCTCGAGGCGGCCGAATCCGAGCTGCCAGACCTGGGCTCGACCGAAGCCACACAGCGACGTCGCGCTGCTGCGCTGCGCTACCTGATGCGTGAACTGGACGAAGTCAACGTCTCCTGGATATATGCCGAGAGCGGCTGCAACCTGGCCGACCTGCAAACTCTCGAAGCGCGCGGGCTGATCGTTTTGCGGGAGAACGAAATCTGGCGAGACCCGCTGGAGAGAGTAGAGAGAAGAGGATTGGAGAACAGTGGTGCTCCTACATTAACCCCTGAGCAAGAGCAGGCCTGGGAAAAAATCCACTCAGCCTTTACTTCGCAATCTACTAATATACCCTTTTTACTACACGGCGTGACCGGCTCTGGCAAAACCGAACTTTACATTCGTGCAGCGGAAGAAGCGGTGCGACGCGGCAAACAAGCCATTATCCTCGTCCCAGAAATTGCGCTTACACCCCAGACCGTGCGCCGCTTCCTGGCACGCTTTCCCGGTCAGGTGGGGCTGATCCACTCCAAACTCTCCGACGGGGAGCGCTACGACACCTGGCGGCGTGCGCGCGTTGGACTGCTCAAAGTTGTGATCGGCCCGCGCAGCGCCCTGTTTGCGCCCCTGCCGCGGATCGGTCTCATCGCTGTAGATGAATGCCACGATGGCTCATATTACCAGTCCGAACCGCCGTTCTATCATGCGGTCACTGCCGCGCAGACTTACGCCCGCCTGACTGGTGCAGTCTGCATCCTGGGATCGGCCACGCCCAGCGTGGTGCAACGCTGGAACGCCGATGCGGGAGAGTGTGTGCGGCTGGAATTGCCTGCCCGCATTGCCTCTGCGCAGGAGACCAAACCGCATCAAACCCTGGACCTGCCGCCTGTTTCCGTTATCGATATGCGCGAGGAACTCAAAGCGGGCAACCGCGGCATCTTCAGCCGTGACCTGTTACAGGCTCTGGGCAATACACTGGAACGCGGCGAGCAAGCCATCCTGTTCCTCAACCGGCGCGGTACTGCCACATATGTCTTTTGCCGCAACTGTGGCTACGCGTTGAAATGTCCACAATGCGAAACACCGCTGACATTCCACCTTGAGCCGTTATCCCGTTTGAACGTCAGCCCGTCAATGGGAAAACGGGAAAACGTGCTGACCTGTCATCACTGCGGATATGTCCGGCAGAAACCGAAGAAGTGTCCGGCGTGCGGCAGCACGCAAATCCGCGAATACGGGTTGGGCAGCGAACGCGTCGAAACAGAAGTAGGACAGTTATTTCCACAAGCGCGCGTCCTGCGCTGGGACTGGGAGACCACGCGCCAGAAGGATGCGCACGAGATCATCCTGAGTCATTTTGCAGCCCACCGTGCGGATGTGCTGGTCGGCACGCAGATGCTGGCCAAGGGCCTGGACCTGCCGCTGGTGACCCTGGTCGGTGTGGTGCTGGCGGATGTGGGATTGAACCTGCCCGATCCGTTCTCAGCGGAACGCGTTTTCCAGGTGCTGACGCAGGTGGCCGGGCGCGCCGGGCGCAGCACACGCGGCGGGCGGGTCATTTTGCAGACCTTTCAGCCTGAGCACCCGGTCGTGCAGGCAGCTTCGGGGCACGATTACGCGGGTTTTTACCAGCAGGAGCTGGCAGGGCGGCGAAAATTAGGCTACCCGCCTTTCGGACGGCTGGTACGGCTGGAGTACCGTCACCGGGAGAATGAGCGGGCGGAGGCAGAAACCCGAAAAATGGCCGGCAGGCTGAAGTCCAGAGTCGAGGCGAGTGGGCGTATCCAAACGACGCTGGTTGGCCCCGTCCCGTGTTTCTTTGCCAAACTGCGCGGCGAGTATCGCTGGCAGATCGTCCTGCGCGGACCCAATCCGGTGGAGGTCTTGCAAGGTCAGAGATTCGAAGGCTGGCGGGTTGAAGTCGATCCCACATCCCTGCTATAATCGGATAACAATTTCCAACAGAGGGGCACGGTCCCGCTATGTTGGAAAGATAGCGGATCGATGCACCCAAAGGAGAGACAAAATGGAAAGCTTCAGTCGCGGCTGGTCATTTCTAACCCAAGCCTGGGGTATGGCTTTCAAGGACAAGGATTTGATCAAGCCATCCCTTTACGCACTGGTGGCGGGATTGATCGTCTCTCTTATCGGCATCATCCCCGTGGTTGGAGCTTACCTGCTCTTCGGTGATTCAAGCTTCGGTCAGGTCCTGACGTTCGTGCTCGGCGCGTTGATGGTCTTCGCGAATTTCATGGTCACCTATATTTTTTCTGGCATGACGGCTTACCTGATCTTCGGCTATCTTTCGGAAGGCGATGGCCGCATGGATAAGGCCTGGGCGATCGTGCAACGTGATTTCTTCGACATCCTGACCCTGGCGGCAGCTTCAACTGCGGTCAATATGCTCAAGAGCCTGGCCAACCGGCGCAACCGGCGTGGCGGCGCGAACATCCTGGCGAACCTGGCGCGTTCGGCAACCGGTTTGCTGGACGTGCTGTGGACGGAGGCCGCGTTTTTGATCCTGCCAGCCATGGTGATCGACGACTTGAACCTCAAAGATGGCGTGAAACGCGTCTGGGAGATCACAAAAAACAATCTCCTTTTGATCGGCATCAGTACGGTCGGCGTGCGCGCAGTGACTGGGTTGATCGGCTTCCTGCTGGGTATGATCGGTGCGGTCATCGGTTTCGGGGTCGGTTATGGCATCACCGCTGTTCTGGGGACCGAAGTGGCCGGACTGGTGATCGGTATCGGCCTGGGTGTGTTGATCTTCTTCGTCTTTGTACTGGTTGCCAGCGTCATCAGCAGCTACACCGGCATCGCCTACCACACCTGCCTGTACATCTGGGCGCGCGAAGCGGAAAAGGCACAAGCCGCGGGTCAATCCATCCAGGTGGCTGCTCCGGCTCCCCTGGCGGCTGTTTTGGGATAGACCATGACAAAACCACTGGGACCCCGCCGCGAAGTATTGACCTGGAGCGACGTCGATCGCCTGATCGACCATCTGTTACCGCAGTTCCGCCGCGAGTTCACAGCCATGGTGATGATCACGCGCGGCGGCATCATCCCCGGCGGCCTGCTGGCCGAAGCAATGAACATCACCCATCTGTTGACCGCAGCCGTAGACTTTCCAAGCCAGGCCGAACAGGAACGGAGTAAATTGATGGCCTGGCCGGAATTCATCGAATTTCCCAGCAATGACATGCTGCGCGGACGCCCGACCCTGATCGTCGATGATGTCTGGGGCTCCGGGCGCACCATCACGGCCGTAAAAAATCGTGTCTCTTCGGCAGGCGGTTTCCCAGAGACCTGCGTGCTGCATTTCAACCCCTATCGCAACCTGTTTGGCAAAGTCCGCCCAGATTATTACGCTGCAATCACCGACGCCTATATCATCTTCCCCTGGGAAATCGACCGTGGTGCTGACAGAGCCATCCTCGGAACGTTCGAACCCTGATATATGCGCATCCTCAACGTTGAGCTGGCACAGAAGCTGGCCCTGCTTCATAA
>DAOTXM010000459.1:0-1873 GCA_034435215.1 Anaerolineales bacterium | reverse complement strand
AGCGTGGACGATACGATCAAGATGCTACAGGGGCTGCGCGACCGCTATGAAGCGCATCACAAGGTCCACTTTTCGGATGAAGCGCTGGTGGCTGCGGCCCGTCTCGCCGACCGCTACGTGACGGATCGCCATCTGCCCGATAAAGCCATTGACCTGATGGACGAAGCCGCCGCGAAACTGCGAGTTGCGCTGTATTCCATGCCACCTGATCTCAAGGCCATGAAGACCGATGTGGATCGTCTGCATGCAGAAGAGGAGCAGGCCGGTCTCGAACGAGATTACGAACGCGCCGCGCAAAAGAAATCCGAACGCCTGCGCCTTGAAGAGGAATATCACGAGAAGCGCGACAAATGGGAATCCGAACATCAACTGGATGAAGTGGTGGATGTGGACGATATCGCCTCCGTCGTGCATCAATGGACCGGAATCCCTGTCTCGCAGAAGATGGAAACCGAGTCCGACAAACTTCTGCACATGGAAGCGCGCTTGCATGAGCGCATCATCGGTCAGGAGGAAGCCATCCACGCCATCTCGGATGCGATCCGCCGCTCGCGCTCAGGGTTGTCTGACCCGTCACGACCGATCGGTTCGTTCATCTTCATCGGTCCGTCCGGCGTGGGCAAGACGGAACTCGCCAAAGCCCTCGCCTGGTTCATGTTCGACGATGAGGACGCCCTCGTCCGCATCGACATGTCCTAGTACCTCGAACAAAACACGGTCTCGCGCCTCTTCGGTGCACCTCCCGGATACGTCGGCTACGAGGAAGGCGGCCAGTTGACCGAGGCCGTGCGCCGCCGCCCATACAGCGTGGTGCTCTTCGACGAAATCGAGAAGGCCCATCCCGAAGTCTTCAACGTGCTGCTGCAATTGCTGGACGATGGCCGCCTGACCGATGGCCAGGGACGCACGGTGGATTTCCGCAATACGGTCGTGATCATGACCTCCAATTTGGGCAACCAGCTTTGGGAGGGTGGACACACGGTCACACGCGACGAAATCGTGCGTGTGTTGCAAGGGCATTTCCGCCCCGAATTCCTGAACCGCCTGGACGAGATCGTGGTCTTCCATCCGCTGCGTAAGGAACACCTGGCCGGCATCGTGGACATCCAACTGCGGCGCGTCAGCCGCCTGCTGGCCGAAAAAGGCTACCATCTCGAAGTGACCGAGGCCGCCCGCGAGTATCTGTCCGAGGCCGGCTACGACCCGGACTTCGGCGCCCGTCCGCTCAAACGGGCCATCCAGCGCGAATTGCAAGACCCGCTGGCGCTCAAGATCCTGTCCGGCGAGTTCCATGAAGGTGAGACCATTAAGGTCGATCGTGGCGAGGAAGGTTTGACGTTTATAGAAGATGTACCGGTGGTGGAAGGGGAAGTGGTGGCGTAACTTCTACTTTTCCAAAACCCTATGAAATTTGAGGGTGTTTTGCGAAAAATATTGGATCATTAGAAGTCTCAGGAGCCTGGCAGTCGCCAGGCTCTTTAAGAAACTGAGTGAGAATGTTCGTACCCTATCTGGTCATGCCCATTTGTGGCTTTGATACAAGCCGATGTCATTGGCAGTCGTACTAAGGCCTGACAATGAACTCGATATTCATATCTACCGTGAAATCCAACTCTGGGATGGAAGCATGAAGATGGACCGCGTGCTTGCCGGGGTTGAGAGGCGCGAGCATCAGATGGGCGCCATGTGAGACAGATTGCCCGCTCAGTTCGTTGGTATACAGGATATTATCCTCGGGCATGGTGAATTCGAAGAGCGGCGAGGTGTGGATATATTGATCCAGATTTTTAACCTCGAAACCATCGATTGACGCCTGCATGTCGGTAATCGTGAATGCCTCTGCGCACGCGCGCAACTCTTCTTCATTCCCGCC
>DAOTXM010000458.1:0-16712 GCA_034435215.1 Anaerolineales bacterium | reverse complement strand
CGTTGGAGGCAATCACAGCATCGATCTTGTTCTGCTGAGCCGTGAGGATGTTTTCCATCATCTTCTCAGCAGTAGCGGGATCCCAATTGTCCACCCACTGATCGGCCACGATTTTGATGATGCCCTCATCGATATATGGTTGTATAATTTCCATCTGGCCCTGGCGAACCAGGATAGCGTTGTTGTCGGTCGGGGAGCCACCCGACAGGACGACCTTGGCAGGATTGTCTTTCGTCCACTCAGTGCTTCCAGGAATCCCCAGGGCCTTCATAACACCCTCGGCCTGCGCGCGACCGACATCTACGTTGTTGAAGGACAGATAGGCAGCGATCTTCGGGGTCTTGATCAGGCGGTCGTAAGCGATCACGACTACGCCCGCGTCAGCGGCTTTGTCCACGGCGGTAACCGCGGCATCACCATCTTCGGCAATGACGATCAGGCCTTTGATGCCTTGGGACACCATATTGTCGATCTGGTCATTCTGCAACTTGACATCATGGTTGGCTTCCTGGACGATCACATCGTAGCCTTTGTCATTGAGCAGTTTCGTCATCAGATCTGCTTCGTTCTTCCAGCGCTCGGTGGCAAAGTCAGAGAACGAGAGCCCAACCTTGACCTTTGCACTGGCGGGAGCAGCGGCCTGTGGGGCACAAGCTGCAAGTAAGCTGACAATCGTAATAAGTGTAACGATTGTCAATAGGACTTTATAAGTCTTCATTATTTTTCTCCTCTTTTTAATTTATGGTTGAATATGAGCAAATCATGTCTTGGCATTTTTTGAGTTGTGCCTCCTTTCGCTGGTAACGGGATAAACCATCTATTAGACAAGGGCAATCTCTCTCAGAATATCATCCAGCACAACGGCGACAGCCCCTAAGACGCAGGCATCCGCGCCATGCTCAGAAAATTCGATGCGCAGGTTCTCTTTTACAGCTGGCAGGGTTTCTTTTGCAATTGTTTTCTCAAGGACAGGTTTCAAGATTTCCCGTCCATAGCTAATGGCGCCGCCTATAATCACGATCTCGGGATTGAAAATATTCGCCAAATCCGCGATCCCGGTTCCCAATTTTTCTCCCACTTCCTCCATTGCTGATCGACAAAGTTGATTGCCTTGTAATGCACAATCGACGATTTTGCTAAATGTAAGGTTGTTTAGGTCTCCGTCCACATATTCAATCAATGGATCGTTAAGATCTGCTTTGATTGTGTTTTTAACGCGTTGCAATACTGCCCGGGGACCAACCTGGGTTTCCCAACAGCCCCTACGCCCGCAACCGCACTGCTCTCCCTGTGGATCGCGTTGGATATGGCCAATTTCACCGGCAAAGCCATACTCTCCCTTGAAAAGCTTGCCATTTATAATCAAGCCACCGCCCAAACCAACCCCGGAACTGAGATAAATAAGATTATCTACATCACGGCCGACGCCAAAGTAATACTCTCCTAGGGCGGCAAGATTGGCTTCGTTTTCTATATAAAGGGGCAGGTGGAAGCGTTGGTTCCACATAAGACGCAGAGGGACATTTTGCCAGCCAAGGTTCGGTGCAAAGAGCAACACCCCTTGTTTCACATTGACCAGGCCGGGCACGCCTAACCCGATACCTAACAGGGGTAAATTTCGCTCTTGCGCAACAGAAAGCGCCTGGTCGATCAAATTTTCTGCTTCAGAAATAATCTCAATTTGTGTTTTTGTAGGGGAAAATTCGGCCCACTCTCTCCACAAGATATTTGCTACAAAGTCGGTCAGGATGATGGAGATAAATCCCACTCCAATCTCTATACCTACGACCGCACCGGCCTCTGGTTTCAATGCAAGGGCAATTCCAGGGCGCCCGATTTTCGATTCCATCGCATCTAATTCCAAAACCAAACCGTCATCGATCAAGGCGTTAATGATATTCGTGACTGTACTCCGATTCAGTCTCGTTCTAGTGGCTAGTTCAGCCCGGGAAATGGGTGCAAACAATCTCAATGTGTTGAGCACAATGGACGTGTTAACTTTGCGTATTGATTCCTGGTCGGCTGTTTGTTGTCGAAGCATGCGGCAAAAGGGGATTTGGATTAGTTTATTGCATGGATAAACAAATATAGTATGTACTTTTTTCGATGAAATTACAATCATGACAAATGTCACATCGATCGCGTGATATTTGTCATGTCAAATTTTCTGAAAGTCAATTTTTTAGGGCGTTAGAGAACATCTTGCTTTACAACGGCAGCAATTTGAGACCGAATTCACCGGAGAAAACCCCGCAATGGTATTTGGTATCCCAATCGAACTGTAATTTCTATGCAACCCCACCGGCCAAACCCTGTGAAGCTGTCATCGAAACCAACCTTTTCGCCCCTCAGTTCTATCGGATTTCCACCGGGCAAACGAACACCCGTTCTTTGACAGGCAGTTTGCCCTCCCCGATGATCTCGAATTCACCTGTCAGGCGGATGTCATTGCTGGAACTACCGACCATGACGAAAATCCGCCCGGGCTCTAGCACGAGGTTCAGCTCGGTATCGTAAAAAGCCAGTTGATCGACGGGCAGACCAAAGGTCACGATTTTGGATGCACCTGGCTCGAGCGTCAACCGGATAAACCCCTTGAGTTCCTTGACTGGTCGCGGCACGCTGGCATATTCGTCACGAATGTATAGCTGTACCACTTCGTCGCCCTGAAGATCGCCCGTATTGGTGACTCGCAGCGAGATGTCCACGGTCTGATCACCCTTGGCCTGCTTCCGCGCAATCGACAGGTCGCTGTATTCGAACGTGGTGTAACTCAACCCATGCCCAAATGGATACAACGGCGTCACTTTCTCGGACACGTAATCCACATACCAGTGAGATTTCATTCCAGATGGTTTGGCGTTATAGAAAATCGGCACCTGGCCGACATGGCGTGGGAAGGTGATGGGTAGTTTCCCACTGGGATTGAAATCACCAAAAAGGATGTCGGCAATCGCTCCACCGCCTTCTTCACCAGGGAGCCACGCTTCCAGGATGGAATTGGCATGCTCTTCGAGCCAGGGAATGGCATACGGTCGCCCATTGACCAGCACAAGCACGACCGGCTTGCCGACCGAAATGATTGCTTGAGCCAGTTCTTCCTGCACCCCGGGCAACCGCAGGTCAGCGCTATCGCGAAATTCCCCAGTAGTACACGAGGGCACCAGTCCCGAACGATCTCCAAGGACGAGCACGACCACCTCTGACTGCCTGGCGGCTTGTACAGCCTCCTCGAAGCCATCACGATTAGCTTCTAGATTATCGCAACCCTTGGCATAAAGGATTTTAGTCTCGGGGGAAACAACCCGGCGAATGCCCTCGAGCATAGTAACGATTTCGACAGTGTGTTCGGCAAGTACGGCAGGGTCACTTTCAGCAAAGGAGGAATGTTCAGGCGCAGTCAGCAGCATGTGTTCCCGCATAGCGATGTATGAGTAATCGCTCAATTGGTTGCGACCGTTGTTTGCATTCGGCCCAATGACGGCGAGAGTCCCGATCGATTTCTTGAGTGGCAACAGGCCATCATTTTTCAGCAAGACTATGCTCTTGCGGGCAATCTCCCGCGCGAGAGCGCGTTGCTGGCGGGTTGACTGGTCGCCTCCGGTTTGATCTGCTGGTGGGTGTGGGGACTCGAAGACTTCATACACGCGGCTTTCATCCACGAAAGGGTTTTCGAACAGGCCAAGCTCGAATTTTTTTCCCAGGTGACGACGGACAGCAGTATCCACCAGCGCGAGGTCGACCTCGCCTGCTTCCAGTGCAGCTCGTAACGGGTTGCCGTAACAATCAGTGGAGGGCAACTCGACGTCGATCCCCGCCCGGAGCGCCATGCACGCTGCAATTGATGAATTTGCCGCGGCGTTGTGAAAGTTGTGAAGCATGATGATAGACAGATAATCTGAGACAACCAATCCATCGAAACCCAACTTTCCACGCAGAAGATCCGTGAGAAAATGCTGCGAGGCGGCAACGATTTCCCCATCCAGTTCGGGATAAGCATTCATAATGGAAGCCAAGCCAGCATCACGGATCACAGCCTGAAACGGTGCCAGAAACACATCCCACAACTCGCGCATGCCTATGTGCACCGGCCCGCAATTGAGTCCACCCTGCGACAAGCTGTGCCCAACAAAATGTTTGCCAGTTGCCAGGATGCCTTCTGATAGGTCTTTACCCTGTAAACCGCGCACATACGCCATGCCAAAATGACTGACAAGGGTAGGATCCTCGCCGAATGTTTCTTCGATCCGTCCCCAACGAGGGTCACGAGCGACATCCAACACGGGAGCCAGCCCCTGGTGCGCGCCAATGGCGCGCAGTTGTTTGCGAATGACGGTTGTCATCTGCTCGGCCAGTTCGGGTTGGAAGGTACTGGCAAGGCCAAGCATCTGTGGATACATACTGCCACCCAATACCATCGCACCGGAACAGCACTCCTCGTGAAGTAATGCAGGGATCCCCAAACGGGTATGTTCAACCAAAAACCGTTGGATTGTATTTGCCGCCTCTGCCGCAGATTGAGGGTCGAGCGTGGATGCCCCCGCCACGCGGGTGATCTGTCCAATACCGTGATGGAGCCTGGCTTTGAGCTTGGTCGGATCCAATTTACCTTTGGTTTGCAGTTCATACATCCAGTAGGAACCGAGCTGAGCAAGTTTTTCGTCCAGAGTCATTTCTGAGAGCAATTTTTCGACGCGTTGTTTGATGGCTGTCATCTCATCCTCTTTCCTCATGCGGGAACTGCGCTTTTGCGCATTACTTTTTGATAGGATGCAACAACCGCACCCCGGGCGAAATCTTTCGGAAACAAATTCTGTTTCTCCCTCACAAAGACATTCCTCTATTGACCCAGCCAGGCAACTACCCGCACATTCTCCACGCCATCTGCGGGCAGAGGGACGATCCTTCCGCTAACAGGCTTCCCATCCACTTCCAATTGGACTTCGTTCCCTGGCCCTCTTCGCTTAACCTGAATTTCGTATCGGACTCCCCGAAAGCTGCGTACCGCTTCGAAACCATCCCAATCTGATGGGAGGACCGGAGAGATTTGCAGGCCGGCATACGTGGGGCGAATCCCCAAAATCCACTGCGAAATGGCGACAAAATTCCAGGCGGCGGTGCCTGTCAGCCAGGAATTCTTGGCCTCGCCATGCATGGGCGCATCCCTGCCGGCGATCATCTGGGCATATACATAAGGTTCACATTTATGCACTTCACTTTGCCCTTCCCGTGCGGACGGGTTGATGCGCAGGTAATAATCATAAGCCCTATCTCCACGCCCGATCATTGCCTCGGCAATCATGACCCATGGGTTGGTATGGCAGAAAATGCCCGCATTTTCTTTATATCCCGGGGGGTAGGAGGATATCTCGCCGAGGTGCAGGTAATAGCGCGTAAAGGCTGGCTGGTGCAATACGATTCCATGCGGTGTAGCCAGATATTGAGCCACCGCGTTTAATGCTTGCTCTGCCCGGCCGTCCTCCTGACCCAGGCCCGCCATCACGCAGATGCCTTGCGGTTCGATGAAGATCCTTCCTTCCGCATTCTCTTTAGACCCCAGCACATTCCCAAAATCGTCGTATGCGCGGCGGAACCATTCGCCATCCCAGCCATGCTGCCAGATGGTTTCTTCCATTTCAGCGGCTTTTTCAAGATAGAAGTAAGTAGGCAGAAGTATCAGGTTTTGATACTTTTCATCACTTTTCACGTCTAACTTTTCACTTATTCTCGCCATTTCCTTCGCCGCCAGTACAAACAATCCTGCGATGAAGACACTTTCAGCAACTTTACCCGCTTTGTTCGTCGTAGTTTGAAACGATTGCCCGGGTGAATCCGAAAAACAGTTCAAATTCAGGCAATCGTTCCAATCCGCGCGGCCGATCAAGGGCAAGCCATGCGGGCCGAGACGGTCGAGTGTGTACTGGATCGAGCGCTGTAAATGTTCGAACAAAGGTGTCTCACTGCCGGGTTGGTTGTCATAAGGCACGGCTTCATGCAGGATGCTCCAATCGCCGGTCTCTTTCAGATAAGCTGCTACGGAAAGAACCAGCCAGAGAGGGTCGTCGTTGAAGTTGCTGCCAACGTCATTATTACCGCGTTTGGTCAGTGGTTGATACTGGTGGTATGCGCCGCCGCTCGGCAACTGGGTAGCGGCCAGATCTAAAATGCGCTCGCGGGTTCGTTCTGGCACCAGGTGCACGAAACCGAGTAAATCCTGGTTGGAATCGCGGAATCCCATGCCGCGTCCAATGCCGCTTTCGAAATAGGATGCCGAACGGCTCATGTTGAACGTGATCATCACCTGGTAGGCATTCCAAATGTTGACCATGCGGTTCGTATGTGCATCCGGTGTGGCGACCTGGAATTTACTCAGCAAGTCATCCCAATAGGCGCGCAAAGCTTGGAAGGCTGTTTCAACTGTCTCTGGTTGGAGATACTTCTTGATGACCGGCAAGACCGTGCATTTGTTGACCGTTTGCGATCCGGGAGGATCGAACTTCTTGTCAACCGGGTTTTCATGGTAGCCCAGGAGAAAGATGACTTTTCGTTGTTCCCCGGCTTTCAATTGGACTTTGACCTGCTGCGCGCCGATCGGCTGCCAGCCATGCGCGATCGAGCCGGACAACCGGCCTGCTTCCACTGCCGCGGGCGAGTCCCAACCCCGATATGGTCCGAGAAAGGCTTCCCGTTGTGTGTCGAAACCTGCCAGAGCTTCAGAGCAGGCAAAGTAGGCAAAGTGATTCCGCCGTTCGCGGTATTCCGACTTGTGATAGATGACACCCCTCTCATCCCCAACCCCTCTCCCGGCGGGAAAGGGGAAATCGACCTCGACTTCACCAATCGAATAATTGCGCTGGAAATTGGTGGCATCATCCATCGCATCCCAAAGGTTGAACTCGATGGCAGAGAAAACGGACAGGTTCGCTGTTTCATTACGGTGATTGGTAAGGGTCAGTTCCCAGATTTCGAGAGTCTCGCCCAATGGAACAAAATAACGGGTAGAGGCTTCGATACCAGCCTTTTGAGAAGAGATAATGGTGTATCCCATGCCGTGCCGGCACGCGTACGCATCCAAGGGGGTACGAGTCGGCTGCCATGACGGCGACCAGAACAAGGGTCCAGGAGGATGCGGATCGTTGTCCCGCAGATAGATATATCGTCCACCGCAATCCAGTGGCGCGTTGTTGTAACGATACCGGGTCAGACGTCGCAAGCGCGCGTCTTTAAAAAATGAATACCCACCCGCTGTATTGGATATGAGGCCAAAATACGCTTCGGAACCCAGGTAATTGATCCAGGGAAGGGGCGTATCCGGACGTTCGATTATATATTCACGTTGCTCGTCGTCGAAATGACCATAGCGCATGACACCTCAATGTGGGCAGTCGTTATTCTTCGATAGCGCCCATAACAATACCGCTAACAATGTAGCGGGAGAAATTGGCATGAATGATGGGCACAGTGGTAATGGTCAGGCCCAAATCGATCGCGCCATATTTGGTGCGATACACATTTCCGTGCAGTGCTTGCACCAGACGCATTATACAATGATATTTTGCGAGTTGGTTTATTGGGACACTGACCAACTTTAGCAGGCTACTTTTATACCCAGGTCGATTGAAAATTGCGCTTTTCTACGAGCAGGGATGTGCAATTTTCGACCGTGGGTATGATAACTTTCAACAGCAATTACCTTTTTACTTAACCGTCGAACATTCTTCAGCGCCATATGATGATCGCTCTTGCTTGGCGCAAGATCCGGCAATCTTACTCTGGCTAGATATCGATAGAAATCGAAACGTCACCCTTTTCGCGCAGGGAAAAAATCGTTTTCTGGTCGCTGATTGACAACTCATATTCTCCCAGGAAGCCGTTAAAAGTAAATTGCCCATTCGCATCTGTTATGAATTTTGTCGGCAGCAACCACCACTCGCCTTTGATCAGCTTCAGTAACTCATCATAAGCAGGTTTGCATGAATGATCCTTGCGCAATAAACCGGCAGGTGCATTCAGCCAACCTCCATCGGACAGATCCCACCAGGTAATCGCCTGCACTGCCGGATGCGCCAATAAAGTCTTGTAATGCAAGACCACTTCCTGTGCCTGTCGCTGTTCTCCCTCCGGCGTACTCGGCCACTCGCTCACCTGGTAGTCGTTCAAATCGACGATTTCAGAAGGCATGAGATGCCCAGAGACAATTGTATTCTCGGTAAAGTGGATAGGAAGATTGAAGCGCTCGAACCGTTCGAGTACGCCAAGGGTACGCTCAATCCCCCAATATCCCTGGTGCATATGCGTCTGAATGCCGATTACATCAATCTGGATACCTGCGGCCAGGCAACCTTCGATAAGGATGTCATAGGCAGGCGAAACGTCAAAGTCGTTTAGTAACAAGGTGGCCGCCGGATTTATGGAACGTGTCGCATCGAACATCGTGCGGATCAACTCGATACGTCCCAATTCTTTGCACAAGCGCGTGATGCCATTGTCATAGCGATCAAAAACAGGCATAATCACTGCTTCGTTTACGACGTCCCATTGATCGATCACCCCTGCAAAATCAGATACGTCTCGCTCGATACGCTTCACCTGAGCCTGAAGTATCTCTCGATTGCTCATGGTCAGTAGCCAATCGGCTGTCAGTGTATGCCAGCACAACGGATGACCTTTTACGACACAGTGATGATCGGAATACCAGCGCGCAACGTTGAGGATACGCTCTGTTTGCGGTTGCCCGCGCTGAGGCTCGAACCGCGCCCAATAGAAGGGCAATGTAACCTGGTTGAATAATTGCAAAAAACGTTCATTGCGAAGTTCTGCCTGTTCCTTTTCTCGTCCTGATAATTCATTATTCACCAAAGCAATCGTGCTTTCTCCCCAATTGCTTCCGAACAGGAACTTGTGATTCTTCTGTTGAACCAGAACTTCCTGATGAACAACGGGCGATCCATGCTGAGAAAGACGAACCGTTGCCTGGGCTGTCCTATTTTTCCGAATCGCAAGATCGAGATTTTCCATAAAAGCTCCTGTTATGGCAAACTGCCGGGCTTGTATATCCTAAAGTTTCCGCTAACATGCAACATACCCAGCATATACAACATCCCGTCATAGTAGCGCCATTGGCCGGATGGAATCTTTGTATCCCAGAGCGCCTGGACAAACGGTTCTCCTGTTTCGCGGTCAGCAGCCAGGGCGGCGACAGCAGCCATCGCAACGAGACCGGTCGAATGGTCGGCTGAGAGCGGCGTTCCATCGAGCGCAAACTGATTGGGATACGAGTCGATACCCTGCGAGGCGAAAAAACGCAGGATGCGATTCGATTGTTCCACCTGCCAGGGATCAGCGGCAAACCAGGCATAATCCACAGCCACGTTGGAAAGCGTCCGCCAGGCGTCGAAGCGAAAATCCTTGTGGAAAGCGTCATCATACGGCGTGCCATCGAAATTGGCATAATTGGGCATCAAGCCGGTCTGCGGGTGGGCAGCTTTTTTGAAATACTCGCGGCTGGTCTGGGCAGCCTCTGCCCAGAATTCGTTGTCGCGCTCGGCCCAACGCGCCCACAATTCGTAATAAGCAGGCAGGTGGTAGGATGGATCGGTAAAACTCGAGTCGCGTCCGATCTTGGGAACAAAGACAACTTGCCTTTGTTCGAGATCGAACATATTGGTCGCGAGATCGTTCTTGGTATCTTCTTTGTGAAGCATCGTGTCGAGAATATCTTGGGCCTGGGATTGGTAGTCAAAGATCCCTTCGCCGTTTCCCCAGCGAGCAGAGGCAAATAACAATGCCATCACGAACCACTCTTCGCCATCAGAGGCGGGATTCGAATCCAGTTTTTCCCCGTCCGTGGTGCAATGCCAGGCAAAGTATCCCTGATAGGGCCCATCGGACTGGTACATATAGGTTTTTGCCCATTTCCACAGTCGATTGAATTCATCCTGTTTATCGAGCTGGACTGCGATCATCATGCCATAGGACATGCCCTCGCTTCGAACGTCGCCGTTGCCGATATCCACAATATAGGCCATATCCTCACCAGCGGGATAATAAACGCGCTCGAAGTTATCGTCCCCGTAGAACAGTTGATCCCAGGCGGCATCCAGCTTGGCCTGGATTTCCGCATCGGATTTGCCCAGGTATTCTTCAAACAAGTTTCGATACTCTCCGCTGAAAAACGCGCGGTCCGATACCGCTGGTTGCGGAGTCGATGTTGGGGAAGGGGTGACAGCTGTGGATATAGTTGTGGGCTGGGATTCGGTTGTGGGCACAGAAGCAACTATCGGCGTGGATGGTGATCCACACGAGGAGAGGATAAAGGCAAAAAGAAGAATGAGGCTGAGGTAACGCTGAAGCGTGGGCAAGGTTTCAATCCCAAAATTAGTTTCCATGATATTCGAACCAATCGAAGTCAACATGATTTGTGCTGGGCTGACCATTACTGCTGGCGTATATACCAATGTAAGCGCCGACAAAGCCGCCCGCGACAGGCGTGCTGAGAATGCGTCCATCAATGTTTTCTGCGAGTGGGTGCCATTGATTGTTCTTTGAAAAATAAAAGTTGTAGTTCTGACCGTGCGCAGAGACTTTGAGTGCGTGGCGACTTGATGACACAGGTTGCGTTACAAGCGTTTCATCGTTTCCGTGAGCGCGTTTGATGAGGCGAACCACAGTTTCAGTATCGCGGGTGATAACGAACAGGTAGTAAAAATCTTTATTTTGCAATAGGGCAAGACCAGCACTTTCATTGTTCGATTGCGGCGCGAACTCAAATTCGGTTTGCGCTGTGAAGTCAATATGCTGTTGTCTTCGCCCCACAAAACTGGGATTTGTTTGTTCAGAAAGCTTTTGAGGGCGCAAACGCAAACGAAGAAAACCCGGTCGTTCTGTCAGCGAATAAAAATCTTCACGCGGCGTGCGGAGGAAATTCCAATAATAGGCAAGGGTTGGATCATCAAAATCGTCGCGCCGAGGTTGCGCTTCAAAAATATATTCAGGCAAATTCGGTGCGGGATATTCAAACTCCACGCGCCCCGTGCCCGGGCTAACAATGAGCCAATCATCCTCCCAACGCGCAGGCACGAGAAATGTTTCGCGCCCTAAGTTGTAGTAGTAACCGCCATAAGGACGCATCGCCAGTAAAACCAGCCACATCTCGCCGTTCTGTGTTTCGACCAAATCCGCATGACCAGTGCCAACAATGGGATAATCGATTCCGAGATGACGATGCGTGAGAATCGGATTGCCGCGATTTGTTTCGTATGGTCCGGTTATGTTTTTACTGCGGGCAATCGTCACGGCATGGTGATGCGCCGTCCCGCCTTCGGCAACAAGCAAGTAATAATACCCATTGGCTTTGTAGATGTGCGCCGCTTCCGCCCATACTGCGCCTTTGACTGCGCCATCCCATAACACAATTTCATCGCCAACGAACTTCATATTCCTGATGTCAATCTCGCGAAGATAGATTTCGGTGTGACCCGTGTAAAATCCTTTTTCATTCAGGCGGTTCGCTGTAAACCAGACGCGTCCATCGTCATCGAAAAAAAGAGAGGGATCGAATCCATCTGCATCTTCGAGCCATTGCGGTTCGCTCCATGGACCTTGAGGCTGGGTTGCGGTTACAAGGAAATTCCCTGATCTTCGCTTTCCATCCACCAATGTGTTAATCACGTAGAATGTTCCGTTATGATGGCGAATCGTCGGGGCGTATAGGCCGCCCGAGGGGCGAATCTCATCCAGGTCAAGCTGTGAGGGACGGTCGAGAACGTGACCAATTTGATTCCAATGAACCAAGTCACGGCTGTGGAAGATCGGAAGTCCAGGGAAATATTCGAATGAGGATGTAACGAGGTAATAGTCTTCGCCAACCCGGCAAATAGAAGGGTCAGGGTAACAACCTGAAAGGATCGGGTTGCGATAGGTTCGTAACATTCAAAAACTATCCCTTGACGGCTCCTGCTGTGAGGCCAGAAACGATCTGACGTTCCGCAAAAAGATAGAAGATGATGGTGGGTAATGCCGACAGTGCAACAAAGGCGGATACCAGCGATAGATCCTGTCCATATTGACCCTGGAATTGCATTGTGCCAAGAGGCAGAGTCCATAGCTTGTCACTGTTGAGTACAACAAGCGGCACGAGCAGGTCATTCCAGCTGATGATCATAGTCAGAGCGGCGACTGCAGCAAGAGCGGGCTTGGCAAGCGGGAGCAGAACTCGCCAGAAAAAATCGAAAGCAGTGCAGCCATCGATATAAGCTGCATCCTGTAATTCAGCCGGGATCGCGGCAAAGAATCCGCGCAAGATCATGATGTTGCCGGATAGTTGGAAAGCAGTCTGTACGATGATGACTCCCCAAAGATTGTCGATCAAATTCAATTGGCGCAGAACAAAATATACGGGCAGGATGGCAACGTTGATCGGAAACATCAATCCCAGCGTAAATAGATTGAAGGCCCAATGCTTTCCCCGAAAATCCATACGAGCAAAAACAAAGGCGGCAAGACTGCATATAACCACCACGCCAAATGTAACGGTAAGCATCACTATAAGGCTGTTGCGCATCATTTGCCAGAAGGAATAACTAGGCTGTCCTAAAATCAAAGTGATGTTTTCCCAGCGCGGGGGAATAGGCAGTGCGTAAGGATGTGATAAAAGTTCGCCGCGTGTTTTAAGGGCACCAAAAACCAATATCACGATGGGGACGAAAACGATCACAACAATGACCGAAAGAATAAAATATTGCAAAATTCTTGTTGCGAGTTTGGCTTTTCTCATGACTTCATCCTTCTAGAAACCGGTAAGATAGTCGGGTTGACGGGTCAGGCTTTGATAGATCAGGGAAAAGATCAGGCAGAGTAAGAACATATAGATCGCTACCGCAGACCCGTAGCCAAGCTGGAAGCGTACAAATCCGAAACGGTACATATAAGTTGCCATGGTCTCGCTGGCATTGACGGGACCTCCCTTGGTCATGATCCATACCAGGATAAATTGTTGTATCGAACCGAGAACCGATAGGTAGACAGATGTGCGAATGGTACTGCCAAGCAGGGGCAGGGTGATATAGAAAAAGTTTTGAATCGAGTTGGCTCCATCAATGCGCCCAGCCTCTTCGATTTCAGTAGGAATATTTTGCAAACCTGTCATGAACAACAACATGTGATAGCCAAAATATTTCCAGGTGAGCGCGGCAAAAATTGCGAACATGACGATTTTGGGGTCACCCAACCAAGGGATCGCCTTGCCGCCCAGCAGGACAACAACGGCGTTGATAAAACCGCGGTCCGGGTCGGGGTTCAAGATGAACAGCCACATGAGTGCAGCGATCACCTCAGAAAGGACATAGGGCAGAAAAAAGATGGTGCGGAAAATAACACGACCTGGCAGGTCACGCCCTACCAAGACCGCCAGCGCCATAGATAATGGAAGTTGCGCAAAAAGGGATAAGACAATGATTAGAAATCCGTTCCGGAGCGCAATCATGAACACTTTATCTTTTAGAATGTTCTTGAAGTTCTCCAGACCAACAAAGTCTACAGCGGGGCCGAAGCCCTTCCAATTGAAAAGGCTGTAATAAATGGATTGGAGAATGGGATAAATAACAAAGAGCAGGAAAAGAACGATTGCGGGTAATAAAAACAAGAATATAACCAGGTTATCTTGAAATCTGCGCGGGGAGCCTGTCCCCCGTTTCAACTTAAATATATCTGGAATGGCTGGAAGTGACATAAAAAATACTCCTTGCCTGAGCGGCATAGAAAAGGTGCGGGGATCAGACTAAAAGCCCAACCCCCGCACACATCCTGCAACACAGTTGCTTACTTTAGTTCCTGCTGGGCAGAGGCCTCGATTGCCTGTGCAGCCTGTTCAGGTGTCATGGTGCCGGCAAACAGAGCCTGGGTGCTGTCGTTGATGACGGAACCCATGGCAGGTGGCAGCGCCTGATCGTAGTACAACTGGAAGTACTGTGCCTTGGCCAATTGTTCCTGGAGCTGGATCATCAGCGGATCAGTCAAGCCAGCTTCGCCACCCTTCACCACTGGGATTGCCACGCCGATCTCGGCCAACTGGACCTGTGATTCCGGACGAGTCAGGTACTTGACGAAATCAACAGCTTCTGGGGAGGCATTCTTGCCAATTGCAAAGCCGTTGCCGCCGCCAACCGCGTCATTGGGATCACCTGCACCACCTTCGACAGCCGGGAAGGGGAACCAACCAAGAGCATCGCCGATGCCCTGCTTGTCTTCACTGTTATCTCTCTGAACAGCTGGAGCCCATTGACCCATCAATTCCATGGCGGCTTTGCCATTGCCCATGGCTGTGGCTTCATCGCCATAGGTTGCACCGAGGAAACCATCCTGGAAGGGCTCGAGAGCAACCAATTCCTGGAGCATCACGCCAGCCTTGACAAAGGGTTCATCCGTAAAGGAACCGGTGCGCAGCAACGCGCCTTCGAAATTGGCTTTGCCACCCAGGCGGGTCACGAGATACGCCCACATGTGCATGCCAGGCCATTTATCGCCTTCACCAAGAGCGATGGGGGTGATGCCCGCAGCCTTGAGTGCCTTCACATCGTCGAGGAATTCGGACCAGGTTGTGGGAGGAGCATCAATACCAGCCTGCGCAAAGAGATCTTTGTTGTACCAGAAACCGATCATGCCCATATCCCACGGCACACCATAGTTCTTACCCTTGTACGCATATACACCCAACGCGCCGGGCGCAAAAGTATTGCGCCACGCGCCGCCATCGGCATCCAGGTCAGCCGTAATATCTTTGAGCAAACCGGCATTGGCGTATTCATTCATCACGCCGCCGCCCCAGCTTTGGAAAATGTCAGGGGGTTCGCCGGACTGCATGACAGTGGTCAGCTTGGTCTTGAATGCTTCGTTTTCCAAGACTGTAATTTCAATGTTGACATTCGGATGCTCAGCCATATATTCATCGGCGAGCTTTTGCCACAGGTCCTTATGTTCCTGTGCGGTCGAGATATGCCACCAGGTAATGGTGACCTTCGCAGGTGCTTCAGTGGCTGCGGGTTGGGCGGGAGCTTCAGTAGCTACAGGCTCAGCAGGCGCGGCAGGCGCGGCCGGTGCTTCGGTTGCAGGTGCGCCACAAGCGCTCAAAGCAAAAGCGGCAATGAGCAGTAGGCTCATTAAAACAGAAAGCTTGCGAGTCATGTTTCTTCTCCTTCTAGATTTTTTGAATCGGTTATACTATTCTTGTGTGGAGTAATCTCCGCACAACCGCGCAGGTCTTCCTTCATCAACAAAGCAGGGTTGAAGGGAAGGCCTGCTTTTTGTATCATTTTTATCGCGAATCACCTCCTTCCTACTTTGTTTTTGGCAACGATACCGGAAAGTATACACAACACGTGCTTTCAAAACTCTTTCGTTGTTACCTGGTCAACTCTCGTCAAAGTACGACAGGAACTGCGCACCACCAATTTTGTTGGCATCTTATGAATTTGCTCATCAAGTTGTTCATTGTTGATCAACTTGATGAGCATCTGTATCGCAACATAACCCATATCAGCCAGGAACTGATCGATCGTTGTCAGTCCCAGATATCTGGCCTCTGGGATATTATCAAAGCCAACAACCGACAAGTCCTCAGGGATGTGTAGCCCCAATTCCTCCGCAGCCTGATACACGCCTAGCGCAGACTGGTCGTTGGCAGCAAAAATGGCTGTGGGTGGGTTATCTAAAGAAAGCAATTTAAGCGCACGGATATGACCGGTTGAAGTTGTAAAATCACCCGGAACGATCAGAGCTTCATCCACTTCAAGCCCCGCATTCGCGATTGCATCCCGATATCCTGTGAGCCGACGCCCTGCGCTTCCAATTTCAGGCCGGCCGCAGATAAAGCCGATTCTCCGGTGTCCAAGGCTTAATAGATAATTTGTCGCATCCAAAGCGCCCTGATAATTCGTTCCCTGGACAGAGGGGTAGGTTGGGTTGGTCACATGCGGATCCACGGAGACAATGGGAGCATCCGTAATAAAGTCCGCAGTAGCGGAAGCGACAATGATCACACCATCCGTGATCGAATTGCTCAAGAGGGAAACATAATGTTGTTCATGTAAAGCTGTATTGCTTTTTTTGACGTCCCCCGTTGTATAAACCAATAGATCGAAATTTGATTCTGCAATCGCCCGGTTGATTCCCTTCATGATTTCGATCGCATATGGGAACCCAATGTCCGGAACGACCAACCCGATCATATTTTTTTTCCGACTGCGCATACTTCGTGCCGCCAGATTGGACGTGTATCCTAGCTCGTCGATGACTGCCAGTACACGATTCTGAGTTTCGCTTGCCACATCAACTTTTGCATTCAAGACGCGCGAAACAGTGGAAACCGATACCCCTGCTGCTTTGGCAACATCCTGGATAGTCAACGAGTGTTTTCTGGTTGGCATTTCAAGCGAGGGAGTAAAAAGAACAAAGTTTCGGTATCATTACCGGTATCATTGCCGGTAACGTTACCGGCAAATATATTATTGCACAAACATGGAGCAATGTCAACAATTTTTAAGGTTGCAGATTCCTAACTCAGACAAGCCGAAACCAAACAGGATTTACAAGATGGGCAGGATAAAAACATTGAAACCATCCTGGATATCCTGTCCATCCTGTAAATTCTTGCACAAAAAGCAAGTTTAACTCGTAAGGTACTTAGAACTAACTTTGTGAAGTATAGTTAAAACATG
>DAOTXM010000457.1:0-6912 GCA_034435215.1 Anaerolineales bacterium | reverse complement strand
CAGACATTGTCATATCCATATACTGGCAAGATCGTCCTGCGGGATGGAGGCCGGGTTTGGGTGGTCACGCCAGCCCAGATGGGCATGGCGTTCGATGCCTCCTCCAGCGCGCAGGCGGCCTATCGACTCGGTCGTAGTGGTGGCCTGTTTGCCAGTCTGGACGGTCAAGTACGCGCCCGTAGCGCTGGCGCGGAGGTGCCGCCAGTCATTTTGTTCGACCAGCGTGTGGCGCATCAGTACTTGCAGGCCTTATCGATCGAGGTCAATCAGCCGGTCCTGGAGGCCAGCCTGAAAGTCGAAGGGACCGACGTGATCGCCCTGCCCGGTCAGGTGGGACGCTTGCTGGATGTGGAAGGTACACTGGTCTTCCTCAGTGCCCAGATGCAGACCTTCCGCGATGGCGAAGTGCCCCTGGTCATTCGCGAACAGCAGCCGGAACTTGTGGATGTTTCTGCGCAGGCTGAAATTGCCCGTCGTGTGTTGAGCCAGCCGCTGCGCCTCTACATTGCCAATGCAGTCGAGGGCGACCCGGGTCCATGGACGTATGATGTGCAAATCCTGGCAAATATGCTGACGGTTCATCGAGTCGGGAATGAGATCCAGGTAGCCCTCGACCCGGCGCCCTTGCGCGAGATCCTGCTGGGGATTGCCACACAGGTGGACCGTCCTGCGGAAAATGCGCGTTTCTATTTCGATGATGCCACGCGACAACTGGTTTTGATCCAGTACGCCAAGGTAGGCCGGAAAGTGAACTCCGAAGCGAGCATCAGCGCGATCAATAATGCTTTATTGCAGGGGGAGCATAATATTGCCATACAAATCGTCGAGACACAGCCTGCTGTGACCGATAATGCCAATGCCGAACAGTTGGGCATTACAGGGCTGGTGAATTCCGAAACATCCTATTTCTATGGCTCCAGTGCAGAACGTATCCAAAACATTCAGGCAGCGTCGGCTCGGTTCCATGGGGTGTTGGTTGCGCCGGGCGAGACCTTCTCCATGGGTAATACCATGGGCGATGTCAGCCTGGACAATGGTTTTGCCGAAGCACTCATCATCTATGGCGGGCGCACCATAAAAGGTGTGGGCGGCGGGGTCTGCCAGGTCAGTACGACGCTTTTCCGCACCGTGTTCTTTGGCGGCTATCCGGTCGTCGAACGCATCCCGCATGCATACCGCGTGTCCTATTACGAGCAGACCGCAAGCGGTTCTGTCGATCCCAACCTGGCCGGCCTGGATGCCACAGTCTACTTCCCGCTGGTGGATTTCAAGTTCACCAACGACACGCCCTACTGGATTTTGATGGAAACCTATGTCAGTGCCGAGGCGCGCACGCTGACCTGGAAGCTGTACTCCACCAGCGACGGCCGCAGCGTGACCTGGGAGACGACCGGTCCGCAAAATGTCGTCCAGGCGCCCAAACCGCTCTTCGAGGAAAACGATGAATTAAGGGCTGGCCAGATCAAACAGGTCGACTGGGCGGCCAACGGCGCGGATGTAGTGGTCACGCGCACGGTTTGGAAGAACGGTGTGGTTTATTTCAGGGATGAATTCAAAACCCATTACGAACCCTGGCGGGCGATCTGTCAGGTGGCGCCGGGTACCGAAGAGCCTGAGAAGCTGGCTAAACGAAATAACGTATGCAGGTCGCCATCTTCGTAGAATGAATAAGCCACTCCTGGGTTTCCTGCAACGGAAATCGGTTGGACAAAGCACTTTAATATTAATAGCAATCGCAGTAGCGATCCCTGCTTTCGTTTTTGTCCGTAATCTGGTTATTTGTTGGTCGCTCACCAGGTTGCCCGGTGTCGCGCCAGCTTCCTGTGGTGTTGATAAGGGCGCCGAGGTGCCACATGTCACGACCAATCTGGTCGAGACCCCGCTGGATGTCCCGGCTGAGGCTACACCAGAAATCGCTGTCCCAGAAGCGACCCTGCCTGCCTGGGACGGCAGCAGCCGTGTGACTCTGCTTTTCATTGGACTGGACGAACGTGACTGGGAAGTCGGTGCAGGCGCGCCGCGCTCGGACACGATGATGCTGTTCACCATCGACCCGGTCAGCAAGACCGCTGGCATGCTTTCCATCCCGCGTGATTTGTGGGTCAACATTCCCGGTCTTTGGTACAGCAAGATCAATACCGCGTATGCCTACGGGGAAGCCCGGAAATTACCAGGCGGCGGGCCGGGACTGGCTATCAAGACGGTAGAACAGTTTATTGGTGTGCCCATCCAGTATTATGCACAGGTCGATTTCATAGCTTTCGAAGAAGCCATCGACGCATTGGGTGGCTTGTACTTGTGTCCTGGTGAACGGATCACGATCGACCCGATCGGTCCCAAACCGCCGGTCAAGATAGGGCCAGAATGTCGCAAGTACTGGGGCTACGAAGTGTTGGGGTATGTCCGCAATCGCAAGACCTCGGGCGGTGACATTGACCGTGCCAATCGCCAGCAGCAAGTCGTCATGGCGCTGGTGGAGCAGGTGTTCTCACCACAGAATTTCCCCAGTATGGTTTCCAGGGCACCCCAGGTTTATGCCGAAGCTGAATCCGGCCTGCGCACGAACCTGAGTTTCGATGATGCCTTGAAACTTGGCATGCTTTTATCGCAAATACCCAGGGAAGATATCAAACACGGTGTAATCGATTATTCCATGGCTGTCCTGGACAGCGTCATCGTCGGGGATGGGCAGAAAGCCAGCATCTTGAAACCGTACCCGGACCAGATCCGTCTGCTGCGCGATGAGATCTTTTCTGCGACGGGACCGCTCAGCCCGATGGCCAGCGGCGATCCAGCCGCGCTGATGCGGGAGGATGCCGCGCGCGTGCGCGTTGTGAACGGCACCAAGACCGCAGGCTTATCCGAGCAAATAGGCCAGTATTTGCTTGCCCAGGGGATGCAGATCGTCGAAATGAGCGCTTATTCCGAACGCCGCTATGACCGGACGGTCATCGTGGTGTATGGAACCAAGTTATACACGTTGCGTTATCTTGTTTCCGTCTTCGAAATCGACCCTCCGAATCGAATCGTATTTAGCCCGGACCCCGAAGCATCCGTGGATATCGAGGTGCGCGTTGGGGCGGATGCGCTCAGTATCATTCGGTAGCACAGGCGGTAAATTGCCAATTCGACCGATAAGATGGTAAAATTTCGAACCGTTGAAATGGAGCTTACATGATCAGTCAAGATTTGCTGGAAATTTTGCGTTGTCCCAATTGTGTGCGCGAGAAGGATGGTCTGCTCAACTTGCACAAGGATGTCTGGTTGATTTGCCAGGATTGCGGCCGCAAATACCCGATTGTGGACGATATACCGGTCATGTTGATCGATGAAGGGGACAAGTGGATTGGCGTGGCCACCGAGAAGTTGCCCGTTCCACCCCCAGCCAAGTAAAAGAGGTGTCTGTGCCTGTTTTGGATACACTGCTGGCCGACCTGACCAGCGGAGACGAAGCACGCGCCGAGAACGCGGTGTCCGGGCTGGTGGACCTGGGGGAGGAGGCTTTCCCGGCACTGCGTGGCCTGCTGCAATCTCCGGATGCGGACCAGCGCTGGTGGGCGTTGCGTACGTTAGCCCAATCGCCTCAAGCCCGGACCGAGTGGCTGCTCCCGCTTCTGAACGACCCGGCGCCCGAAGTGCGCCAGGCGGCAGCGCTCGGGTTGTGCAGTCATCCCGATGAAGCGGCTATCAGGCCTCTTGTCCAGGCTTTGAGCGATGTAGACGCAATGGTAGCGGACCTGGCTCGGAATGCGCTGGTCGTGATCGGAAAACCGGCAGTTCCATCTTTGTTGGCTGTCCCCAAAGACGCACCGCAAAGAGTGCGCATCAACGCCTTGCGCGCGTTGGCTGAAATTGCTGATTACAGCGCTGTCCCGGTTCTGATGGCTGCCCTCGAGGAAGATTCCGCTATGTTGCAACACTGGGCGGAAGAGGGCCTGGAGCGCCTGGGCTTGAATATGGTCTATTTCAAACCTGAGTAGTTTGACGATGTCGCAGCTGCCAAATTTCGGCATCTGTATTCGAATGTGACATCGTCAAGGTAGGAAGAATGAAAAAACTGAACTTGCGTTTTTTGAAACAGATATCGATTGGTCAAATCATCGTGCTCCTGGTCGCGATTGCTTTGGCGATCCCGGCCTTTATCTTTACACGAAACTTTGTCGTGGGCTGGGAGATCACCAATTTACCGGGTGTGGCTGTGAAATATAACGAGCAGGGACAACTTGAAGTCTCCAGTGATACACCCGCCCTTGAAGATGTTGGTATCCCTGAAGCCGACCTGCCGGCCTCCTGGGATGGCGGCAGCCGCGTGACCCTGCTCTTCATCGGCCTGGATGAACGTGACTGGGAAGTGGGCGCAGGCGCGCCGCGCTCGGACACGATGATCCTGTTTACCATCGACCCGGTGAGCAAGAGCGCCGGGATGCTTTCCATTCCGCGTGACATGTGGGTCAATATTCCCGGCTTTGGATACAGCCGCATCAATACTGCTTATTCTTCGGGAGAGGGCAATAAGCTTCCCGGTGGCGGACCAGGCCTGGCGGTCAAGACGGTCGAGCAATTCATCGGCGTGCCTATCCAATACTACGCGCAGGTCGATTTCAAAGCTTTCGAAGAGGCCATCGACGCCATGGGTGGCTTGTATTTTTGCCCTGGCGAACGGATCACGATCGATCCGGTTGGTCCCAAACCGCCGGTCAAGATGGGACCGAACTGCCAATATTATTGGGGTTATGAGGTCCTGGGTTATGCGCGCAATCGCCATACGGAAGGCGGCGACGTAGATCGCGCCAATCGCCAGCAGAAGGTCGTCATGGCGCTGGTGGACCAGGTGTTCTCGCCGCAAAATTTCCCCAGTATGGTTTCTAAAGCGCCGAAAATTTACGAGGAGGCTGAGTCGGGATTGCGTACGAACCTATCCTTTGATGACGCCTTGAAGCTTGGCGTTCTGCTTTCCCAGGTTCCAAAAGAGAATATCAAACGCGGCGTGATCGATTACACCATGGTTACGTTCGACAATGTCGTATTGGGGGGGCAGGATGCCGCCATCTTTAAACCCATCCCGGATAAGATCCGCGTGCTGCGTGACGAGATCTTTTCGGCTGCGGGACCGCTCAGCCCAATGGCCAGCGGTGATCCGGCTGCGCTGATGAAGGAGGATGCCGCGCGTGTACGCGTCGTAAATGGGACCTACACCGAAGGTTTGCCGGAGCGGACGGGAAACTATTTGCTGGCGCAGGGGATGCAGGTGCTCGAAGCGGGCGGTTATGCGGAACGGCAGTACGAGCGTACTACAATTGTGATGTATGGACCGAAGTTGTATACCTTGAGGTATCTCATGACTGTCTTCGGGGTCGATGCGGTAAATCAGATTGTGTTCAGCCCAGACCCGGGTGCTTCGGTGGATATCGAAATTCGGGTGGGAGCCGATGCGCTGAATATCATCCCATAACTCCAGAAGTTGGATGTGTACGAAAACAAGTGCGCTGAGCGGGCGTACGCTCATTAATTTAGGGTGTGGACGCGCGTACGCGCGTTCACACCCCAAATTTCGGACCCCTGTCCCGTTATAAACGGTAGCCCCGTAATTGTTTAAGGTTGTTGGAAGGTGAGGCGCAACCCGCCTGTATAGGGTTCGCCATCCGTATCCGTGCAGGCAGGCGCGGACAACTCCGTGGCGGGCGTGCCGCCATCCGCCATGCGGACGGAATAGAGTACCTCGGGGGTCATCTGGAAATCTGCGTAGCCATAACCGAGTTCGGGTTTCAAGCCGGTAAAGATATGTTCTTCCCCGTTGTTCCAGGTGATGATGATCTCGGCACCCGGGATCGGCCTGCGGGAGGCATTGGTCACGATCACCTGTATCAGACCTTCCGCCAGTTCCCGGTCGCAGACAGTATCCTGCCCCACGAGTTGGTACGGTGCACCCAGGGTGGGTGTCGGTGTTTGAGTCGGCCTGGGCGTTGCGGTCAGTAGTGGAACGGGTGTGCTGGTTGGTTCGGATTCTATGGTCGCTTCAGGCGTTCCGGGCGCAATCGTTTCAAGGCTGGCAGGTTGGCTGGGTGGGTTGCTTATCTTTGTCTGGGTGGGTGTCTCGGTAGGGTTGACTGCCACCTGTCCTTGCAGGGCGGAGGCCAGCAAGGCAACCTGTTGAATGGCTTCCGGCGACTCTCCCGCAGCCAGCATGCGTTGTGCCTGAGCGGCTAAAGCCTGGGATGGGTTCGGGTCGCCCAGCAGTTCTAGGCGGGCGCGGGCGCGTTCCAGGTCCGCATTGGAGGTATAGGCAGCGGCGATGGCGGCGCGGAAATGATCCTTGAAGTCGTCCCGTAGCAGGCGGGGGTCTGCGTCCACGTATCTGACAGGGGCAAGGACCCAGGCGTAGGTCAATCCAAGCCCGAAGCCCAGTGCAAGCGCAAACAGCCATGCCCAGGGAAAACGTCTCGTTGTCATGGCAGGCTTGTCCCAGGGATGGGTTGCCAGGCCTGCAGGGCAACCGTCAGCTCCTGCATGAGGTTCAGATCATCGGCAGGATAGCCGGCCTGCCGGGCAAAGTTGTAGGCCTCTCCAGCGATCAAGGCTGGAGGTTCACTGCCTAAGACAGCCAGTCTGCGTGCTGCTAACCCAGGATCCTGTTCGGCCTGGTAGGCTTCGGCGACCATGAGCACGTAATCGGTCCGGAAATCGATGCGCAGGACATCGGGGGTGACGTCGGTATATTGGACCGGGTCGACCATCCAGCCATATGCCAATCCAAGCGCAATTCCTACAATCACTGCAATGAGAAGGAGCAGCCAACGGGACATAAGGGTATTTTGCCATAACCGGGATAGAATGACCAGTGCCAGGAAAATCTGGCTCTCTGGGAATTTCCGTGGTAGATACCCGGATTTAGGGGTGGGGGGGGGGGGGGGG
>DAOTXM010000456.1:0-2181 GCA_034435215.1 Anaerolineales bacterium | reverse complement strand
CCAGATAATCCATCACAAAACGATGGCTGCCAGCGAAAGTTTGAATGAAGCTGGCAGTATTCTTATGTCTCTGCATGGAAATCGCAGCCAATTGCAGGCCGGCGATCCAGCCTTCGGTGCGGGTTTCCAGTGCAGTGATATCTTCTGCTGGGAGATTAAGCTCCATCACCTGGTTGAGAAACTCTGCGGCTTCGGAAAATGTAAAACGCAGGTCTGTGGCGCGCAGTTCGGTTAACTCATCGCGGGCGCGTAAACGGGCGAGGGGAAGTTGCGGGTCATTGCGGGTGGCAATGACCAAATGCATCTTCGGAGGCAGGTGCTCAACTAAAAAATTGATAGCATGATCGATTGGTTTCGATTCGATAACATGATAGTCGTCCAAGACAATGACGAAGTGGTTTGAAATGGCGCTGATTTCATTTAGCAGGAACGTTAGAATCGATTCGAGGGGTGGAGGCTGGGGCGATTTGAGCGCGCTTACCACTCCTTTTCCAATGGTCTGCTCGATAGTTTGCAAAGCAGCGATAAGATAAATCAGAAAGCGGGCGGGATCGTTATCATCTTGGTCCAGTGAAAGCCACGCAGCCGGATATTCGCAACCAGCAACCCATTCGCTGACCAACGTAGTTTTACCAAAGCCAACAGGGGCAGAAACAAGCGTTAGTTTGCGGTGCAGACCCTCATTCAATCGCTCGGCCAGGCGGGAGCGGAGAACAATGTTGGCGCGAGGTGGAGGGATAAAAAGTTTGGTAGTTAAGATTGGCGCAGGCACAAACCAATTATAAATCGGACTTTGTGCTGTTAATTCAGGCAAATTCTGATCCTATCGACTCAGCCTGCATTTAGAGAGGCGGCAAAAAAGGGTGCGCACGCAAAGGATGTCAGGCGGCGAGGGGTAAAGAGGAACGAGCGCGGAGCAGCTGATGCCAATCTCCACTCAACCAAGCAGCGCGGGCTTTGGCAGTCAGAACGGCACCGTCCAACTCCCATTGAGCGCCAGGGAGTTTGAG
This sequence comes from Anaerolineales bacterium, assembly GCA_034435215.1. Taxonomy (GTDB): domain Bacteria; phylum Chloroflexota; class Anaerolineae; order Anaerolineales; family Villigracilaceae; genus JAABUE01. The sequence goes on along the minus strand of DAOTXM010000456.1, from coordinate 1,171 downwards.
GCGCTGGGTGACGATTTGCTTGCAACCGCTTTCGATGACGCCGCTTCCAATCAAATAACCGGCTGAGCGAAATTGTGCGTAGCGCATGCGCTCGAGATTGTCGCTGTAGCAGGCCAGCGATTGTTTGGCCAACTTGGATACCTTGGCCAGCTTCTGGCAGGCTTCGATGATGTCCGCCATGATGAGCAGGGATTTGAGCAGGGGTTTGTCTATGTTCATGGGGTTATCCGAAGGAAGATTACATACTCAGTACTTCACGAAAGCGCGTATTAGGCGGTCTCTACCGCCGTATTTGCGCTAGAGAGCGCAAATTACGCAGGGTTTTTGTGGTCTATTGATACTGCTGATTTCCAACGCCTGAACCTTCTTACGTCTTTTCCAAAAGGGGTAAGAATTTTTCGAGGGTCTTTCTCTATTGGGGGAGGAAAATAACTTACATGGAAAAATCAAATCCCGTGCTGAAATTGAAAAACTGGGTTCAGGAACATGGACAAAAACTTGCCGCATTGGTTTTCTGGGTTTTATTGATTATCGCCTATCAATGGTACGCCCGCGCCAATGACCTTTCGCCGCTAGAAATCGTCCAGCGTTTTCTTGCGTTTATGCAGAATGGCGGGTGGGGGGCGCTGGTGTATGTCATTCTCTATGCGGTGCGCCCGCTCATTCTATTCCCGTCCACTATTCTCACATTGGCGGGCGGCTTTGTCTTCGGTCCCGTGCTGGGCGTGATTTACACCATCATCGCCAGCAATATCTCGTCCACGATTGCGTATTATGTGGGGCGGTTTTTCGGAGAAGGCATGTTTGGCGAAGAGCCCCTAAAGGTCTCTGAGACCTTTAGGGGCTTGGAAAAATACGTGCGCCGAATGCGCGAGAACAGTTTCGAGACGGTGATGACCATGCGCTTCATCTTCTTGCCCTACGACGCGGTCTCGTAACTGGCGGGCTTTCTGCGGATCAAGTACCTGCCATTCATTCTGGCAACTGCGCTCGGCTCCATCCCTGGGACGATGGCATTCATCGGCTTTGGCGCTTCGGTCGAGACCTTTGACGGGGTTCTGCCAAAATTGAATCCTGTCACACTGGGATTTTCATTTGCCATTTTTGTTGTGAGCATTCTACTTTCGAGGATGTTCAAGAAGAAGGAAGCATCGGTGGTTGAGTAGCCTGA
>DAOTXM010000455.1:0-11568 GCA_034435215.1 Anaerolineales bacterium | reverse complement strand
GGAGTGGGCGTGCGCCCACTCCTCACCCTGTTTTCGGGCTTTTCCCAGTCATTGAGTGATTATCTAAATATCACATTCAAAAAATGGGGATAGGTTTTGCCATAAAGCAGTAGTAATCCGGCGATGGAATCCGTATAATCAATGTGTACGACTGCAATGGAAAGTTCACCGGAAGACTCGAGCAAAGACGATTAAGGAGAATTTGTATGAATAAAATCCTGCGTCCAATGATCCTTGCAGGCGTGTGTCTGATTGGCATCCTCGCAGCATGTACTCTACCACTCGTTCCAGCTCCTTCGCAGGAAACCGAGACCGCCATCCCAACAGCCAACCCCACGGAAACAGCAACGCCTGTTGTAATCCCCACCGCGTCTGCAACGCCCGTTTTTACAACGCCTGTATTTGCGCCATCCTGCGCGCCAGATGCTGTAAATCTAGAATCACCGACCCAATGCCAGCTCCCGATCGCAGAGGTGGGCAGCACCTTTTGCACGAAGAAGGTTCCTTACAATTTGCTCTTCATCAACGCAGGCGCAACGTATGAAGTGCTGACCGAAAACTTCAAGTGTTCGGATGCCGGCAAGAAAGATGGCAGGCAAATAGTAACATGCTCGGGGCCGATGGCATCAGCTTTCGAAGTCAGAGTTTGTGACCCGGTCTGTGTCGTTCCTACCCTCCAGACAGAGATAACACAATGTCCGCAGGGTTTTTACTATAACAACCTGCAGGGATGCTGTGCGCAAGAACCGCTGCCCGCCTCACAAAGCTGTGTGGTGCTTATCCTCGAAACCACAAGTTGTGTGGTCGATTGCAGCGAATACACGACCAAGTCGAGTTGCGAAAACAATTTTTATGCATGCGAATGGAACGACGTAACAAACGAATGTCAGATGAGAAGATAGAAAACCGCTTGATCGGTCAAAGCGGCGAACCAGCTCCCATAGTACAATAGACCAATCTTCTCCCAGAGGTATCTTATGGATATCCCCTCCTTCGACAGCTGGACCTGCCCACTGCCCCTGAAAAATTACCCGACCATCGTGATGGGACATGGCGCGGGCGGCAAGATGATGAATGACCTGATCCGGCACTTGTTCGCCTCGGACTTCCATAACGACCTGCTGGCGCAATTGCGCGACTCGACCGCCCTGGAGCTTTCAGCGCTAAACAATCAGCGCTTGGCGTTTTCGACCGATTCCTTTGTCGTCAGCCCGCTGTTCTTCCCCGGCGGGGATATTGGTGAGCTGGCCGTCAACGGCACGGTCAATGACCTGGCCATGAGTGGCGCAAAACCGTTGTTCCTTTCAGCAGGTTTCATCCTCGAAGAGGGCCTGGAGATGGAAACGCTCGGGCGCATCACCGCCTCCATGGCAAATGCCTGCAAGCAGACTGGAGTCCAGATTGCAGCGGGCGATACCAAAGTCGTAGATAAGGGTCATGGCGACGGCATTTTCATCAACACAACCGGCCTCGGCCTGATCCCGGCTGGCGTGGACATCGCCCCGACGAATGCCCGGCCCGGGGATGTGATCCTCGTCAGCGGGACCATGGGCGATCACGGCATCGCCATCCTGTCGGTGCGTGAAGGACTGAGTTTCGAGAGCCAGATCGTATCCGACACCGCCCCGCTGAATGGCCTGGTGGCAGACATGCTGGTCATCACGAAAGAGATCCATTGCCTGCGCGATGCCACCCGCGGCGGATTGTCCGCCGTGCTGAACGAACTGGCTGATGCATCCCAGGTGGGCATCGAATTCGAAGAACAGAAGGTGCCCGTGCGCCCTGCGGTCAATGCCGCTTGCGAGATGCTTGGCCTGGATCCCTTCTACATCGCTAACGAGGGGAAACTGGTGGCTATTGTGCCCACCGCGCAGGCAGAAATCGTCCTGGAAACCATGCGCCGGCATGAGTTCGGGAAAGAGGCGGCCATCATCGGTCACGTGACAGAAACACACCCCGGAATGGTGGTGGCTAAAACTGCTCTCGGCAGTTCCCGTGTGGTGGATCTGCCCGCCGGGGAGTTGCTGCCCAGGATTTGTTGAGAAGTTACAAATGGATACGAATGAACTGACCCGCCCCGCCACCTGGCAGGAAACCCTACTTGCGCTGGGAACCTTCCTGATCTTCCCACTGGGTTTCCTGATCGCTCTGCTCCTTGTCCCTTTCCTGAACGCCCCCATCGAACCCGACTTGGGGCTTGGCATCACATTGGCGGTGATCGGCATCCTGCTGATCGTGATGGTAGCAGGTTGGGTACAGAGTTTCCCGCGCTGGGTCTTTCCATACTGGGGTTTCATATTGACCATCACTCTCTATATGTGGAAGTTTACCGGCACGATTGCAGGGTACCAGGTCAGGGGAAACTGGTGGGCTTGGACTCCTCTTGTCGGGATCGCAGTGGTCGGCTCGCTCTGGGCGTGGAGCCTGCAACCTGTGGTTGCGCTCTTCAAATCGATCTGGCGGGACTGGACCCTGTTGTCTTTCGCCTTCTATGGCGCGCTGCCCCTGCTTTTCTTCGCTGCATATGACGAAGTGCACAACGAAGGACCTGTCCTGGCGGTGATCATGTTGGCCTTGGTGGCCGGGATAGTCTTCTACATGCGGACCGAAACCACCTGGCACAGACTTGCCTCCCTGGTAGGAGGCTTCACAGCAGGTTGGATCATCCTGATGATCCACCAGTCGCTTTATTGGAACGGGCGGCAGGATTTCTGGATGCCCAGACTGGGAAGCTGGACAGAGACACTGAACTGGACCAGTCGCATGGGCGCTATGCTGATGCTCATTCTGGTTGCACCAATGCTGATCGAGTTGCTGCGCCTGGCGCTAAAATCGAGGCGGGCTCCTAAAAGCGCAGGCTAATCCTATTTACTCCAATGTCCACGGTTCGTACTTATAGAGGTCACCTTTGATAGTCATGAAGGGGATCCTGCATTGCACTTTCCGCCGGGTTCTGTGCTATGATGTGGGTCAAGAGTGACAATTCCAACCCCAGGAGATAGCCATGTCATTCGACTTCATCCAAGAGAACAACGCTTCCAGGCAGAGGCTGGAGACTCTGATCGATTCCCTTTCCGTTGACGACTTTGCCCGCTCCAACATGGATGGCTGGACGGTTGCGGCCCTGTTGGCGCACCTGGCCTTCTGGGATAACCGTGTGCTTGTGCTCTTACGCCGTTGGACGGAAAGCGGCGTGGACGAGTCCCCGGTCGACCCGGATATGATCAACGAAGCGCTCAAGCCGCTCTGTCTGGCTCTGTCTCCCCACACCGCTGCCGACCTTTGTCTGGCCTCGGCCACGGTGACCGATGCCGAGCTCGCCATGCTCACCCCTGAACTCTTCCAGGCGATTCAGGCCTCGCCCAATCACTTTCGCTTCGACCGGGCCCTGCACAGGAACGACCACCTGAACGAGATCGAGCGCATCCTTGGGCGGCAGCCATGATCACGCCGTGCGGGGTCATCACCATATGATGAATTACTGATGGTGCGGTGCATATGAATTCCAAAGTGCTTACGGTATGGGGGAAAACAGGTCTGGTCAGCCTGGCTGTCGCCACGTTGCTGGCCTACTGGACACGCTGGCAGGCAGCGATCGTTGGTTCCCTCATCATGTTAAGCTGCCTGGTCAGCCTTGCGCTGATCGCGATTCGCCTGCTTGCCCTTGGTCTGGCGAAAATCAAGCGCTCAACTACCCCCCGGCCTGTCAACCAATCCATACTGCTGGTCGGCTTTTTTATCTTGCTGCAACTGGCCTACATCCCGATCAGCCAGGTGTTGCGTCAGGGGGAGATCGCCCGGGCACAGGCGTTTGCCGAAGCGCTGGTCCCTCGCATCGAGGCATATCAAAAACAACAAGGGACATATCCAGCCACGCTGGAGGTCGTTTTATCCGATGAAGAAAAGCTGCCCGCGTTGCTCGAACTGCACGGCGACCTACCCTTCCCGTACGACAACCAGGATTTCTACTTCCGGCGTGGGGCGACATATGGGTTCCGCTTCTATCTGCCGGACGGATTTATAGGGTACACTCACGAATATTGTTGCGGTCAACAAGGCCGGTGGACAGTAACCGATTAAGGAAATCTACCAAGCGCAATCATCGCCCGCCAACTTGGCCGGATTCCCTGCCACGACCATATTCGCCGGAACACTCCGGGTGACGACCTCCCCTGCGCCCACCACAGAATTCTGACCTATCCTCACCCCCAGCAAGAGGATTGCACCCTCCCCTAACCACACATTGTCTTCGATCACGATCGGATTGGCTACTTCAATGTGATATACAATCCATCCTACTCACACTTCGATTTCTCCCCCGTCCCATCGTAGATGATATCCACCGTTTTCCCTTCCGAAAGATTTACGTCATCTAGACGGATGTTCCCGGGCGTATCCAGGTCGTAGATCTGGTAGAGGCCGACGGCGAAGCGTTCCTCGTTGTAGGGCGCGTCGAATTTGCTGAGCAGTTGCACTTCGTCCGGCAGCACCAGGATCGTCACCTTCGTACAGTTGCGGATGTAGGCCGGGGCAGCTGGTTCAACCTGGATAAAGGGCAGGTTGCTGACATTGCCCGTGATGCGCGTGTAGCCTGTCTCGGTGGTGATCCAGCCCTGCAGACCGGGTTGGGAGGGCAATTCGACCCGGATCCAGCGGCTGATGCGGTCCCGGGCAGTGGCAGTGACCACATCGCCGTTGTACAGCACGCCGACGTAGTTATAGTCCGTGCTCGGGCCGCGCCGCACGTTCAGGTTGCCGCCCTGGATCGCGATGGTCACGGTCCTGGGAGTTGCGACAATCTGCGGTAAGGCAGTCAGGGTCGGGGTGATGGTCAGCGTGGTTGCAACGGGAGCAAACCGGGTCGGGGTTGGAAGCGCGCTCAGGTCCTGCGGGCGCGGCGTCCAGGTGGGGATGTCCACCGGCGCGGAGGTGGCTGGCGCGAGGTCCGTTCGATCCGCCTCTGGCAGCGTGCAGCCTGGCATGGCTAAAGCAGCCAGAAGAAAGATTACCAGCAAGGTCAGAACTTTAGGTCTTACAATCATCATACGCAACACGTTTCTTCTTGGCGCGCCAAAGTGCTGGGATAGCCACCGGGTTCGGACAGCAGTTCAACTGCCATCCCATCGGTTTGGCGCGCTAACTTTCTTTGTATTCAACTGGGACATGGCCCCCTTCTTTTCGAGCAAACACATCTGCACCAAGAAGAGAACAGCCAGGCGACTGCCTGGCTGTTGTTGGACTTGTCCTACATGCCGTCGTCGCTGTCTTTGGCACCGTAACCCGGGCCGCTCGAGAAGAAATCGTAGTTCGGCTTGATATCCGCAGTCAGGTCGACCACTTCTCCGGCTGCCAACTGCTTGGTGGTCTCGAGCACGACCTGTTTGCCGTGGTGATTGGTAGCCTCATAATGGCCAGTCAGGCCGACCTTGCTGATATACTCACCACCCTTGGCTGTATACGCCGCAGGCACTTCGTCTTCCGGGAAAATGGCTGCGTACGGGCATTCGGGTACGCAAGCGCCGCAGTCGATGCAGGTGTCTGGATCGATGTACATCCAGGGCCATTCAGATACCGGCTGGCCGGGGACGATGCATTCCACCGGGCAGACCTCGATACAACCACGATCGCGCAGACACAAACTGGTAATGATGTGGGTCATACAGGCAACCTCCTTGGTAGTTTGAAATGAAAAGAGCCAGACACCTTAATTATATCTGGCTTCCTTCCCTTTGCAAGGAAAATTCAGTATGCTCTTTGGGAATTTTCGCCGTTCGCTGCACGAAAGCGCAGTGGCGGGATCCGGATTTGCCGGTATTAACCGCCGAAGCGGGCTGCGATGGCTTCCCAGTTGACCACATTCCACCAGTTGGAGACGTATTCCGCGCGGCGGTTCTGGTAATGCAGGTAATAAGCATGCTCCCAGACATCGATGCCCATGATGGGGGTCAACCCCTCGGAAAGCGGGTTGTCCTGATTGGCGGTGGACAATACCGCCAGCCCGCTGTCCTTTTTGACCAGCCAGGCCCACCCGGAACCGAAGCGGGTGTTGGCAGCCTTCTCGAATTCAGCCTTGAAGGCATCGAAGGAACCGAATGCCGCGTCGATGGCAGCTGCCAGTTTGCCCTTCGGCAAGCCGCCCGCCTTGGGCGCCATGATCTCCCAGAACATCGAATGGTTCCAGGTCCCGCCGCCGTGGTTGCGCACCACGCCGCGAATATCCTCGGGAACCGCGTTCAGGTCGCTCAACAGCGCCTCCAGCGATTTGTTCGCCAGTTCGGGATGCTTCTCCAGCGCGCCGTTCAGGTTCGTGATGTACGCCTGGTGATGTTTGGTATGATGGATTTCCATCGTGCGCGCGTCGATGTAGGGTTCCAATGCGTCATACGCATAAGCCAATTTAGGTAGTTCGTAAGCCATTCGTCTCTCCTTGAGTGATTAATTTTGGGTTTTCTCAAAACTTTGCGATTTCGCGATCTACTATGTTTAGATACAGGAAATCCGAAAAAGTGACATTTTTTATGATATTTATCTTTAAAATTGTATAATAACAACCAGCCCCTGTCAAGAATACTGCGCGATCTCTAACAAATCGCTTATACTTGCACCAATCACTCAAGGACTATGCCCATGCAAGAAGGACGCCCGCGCCTCACCCTGCCCCTCGGACTGCTGATCGCCATCCTGGCGGTTTCCACGGCTTCCATCTTCATCCGGTTTGCGCAGCGAGACGCCCCCTCGCTGGTCATCGCCGCCTTGCGGCTGACCTTCGCCAGCCTAGTCCTGGCCCCGCTTGCCCTCACCCGTAACCGGGACGAGCTACGCAAACTTACGCGCAGTGATCTACTGCTGGCGCTGCTCTCCGGGCTGTTCCTGGCAATTCACTTCGCCACCTGGATCAGCTCTCTTGAATACACCAGCGTGGCCAGCTCGGTGGTGCTGGTCAGCACCGGGCCGTTATGGGTGGCTCTGTTTTCCCCGATCTTCCTGAAAGAACCACTAACCCGGCCGGTTTTGCTCGGCATATCCCTGGCGTTGCTGGGCGGGACGGTCATCGGGCTGGGCGATTCCTGCCAGCTTGACGGTGGATTGGCCTGTCTCCCCTTCTCCGAATTCGTGCAGGGCAAGGCCTTTCTCGGCAATTTCCTGGCCCTGGCCGGCGCCTGGGCTGTGGCCGGTTACCTGATGATCGGCCGCAAGCTGCGCGCTGGCATGTCCCTCATTCCCTACATTTTCGTCGTGTACAGCATTGCCGCCATCGTCCTGCTCGGCATCATGGCCGCCGCCGGGCAGCGCCCGACCGGCTACCCTCCCATAGCCTATGCTTGGATCCTGTTGCTGGCGCTGGTGCCGCAATTGATCGGCCACTCGACTTACAACTGGGCGCTGCGCTATTTACCAGCTGCGCTGGTCTCCATCACAACGCTGAGCGAGCCGGTTGGTTCTGCCATCCTGGCTTACTTCATCCTGGATGAGAGGCCGACCATCCTGACCGTCCTGGGCGGTGTCCTGATTTTGGCAGGCATCTATCTGGCCTCCCGGCCAAAACGACCCGCATAACTTTCCCTTCCATGCACCGACTTCTCCCGCAATTCATCCAAGACCAATACCAGGCTGGGAATTATCATGGGGAATTCCAGGCCATTGGTCTGCTGGTGGATGTTTCCGGTTTCTCGCACATGACCGATGTGCTGGCCCAGCACGGGTTGCACGGCTCGGAAGTGTTGGCGAACGGCATGCGCCAGGTCTTCGACCCCATGATCCAGAGCGTCATCGAACATGGCGGCTTCGTTGTCGGGTTCGCGGGGGATGCCATTACTGCATTGTTTCCGACAAGAGGCACGATCGAGGAAACACATAACAATGCCATAACATCTGCCTTGCGCATCCAGGATCACCGCGCTAAAAATGCTGGGTTTGTCACGCCTTATGGTGAATTCGACATCTTCGTCAAAATCGGGCTGGGGGCAGGTAACGCCCGCTGGAATATCGTCAACGCAACGGACGGCAGGCGCGCAACGTATTACTTCCACGGTTCCGCAATCGACAACGCCGTCCGCTCTCTGAGCCTGGCAAAGCCGGGAGAGCTCATCCTGTGCCCAAACCTGAGCCGGGCGCTGCGCAATTCGATCCTTGACGAAAATAAAGGGGAATATATCCTGCTTAGGAGGTACACAGGTTCGTTGGCTGCCCCGGTCGAGATCGATCTGCCGCAGCCCGACCCGGACCTTTTGAAGGTCTTTTGCTCCGAGGAGGTCAGTTCCCACGATCACAGCGGGGAATTCCGTCCAGCCGTCAACTTGTTCATTGACATTGCGCAGGATTCGTTCGAAGAAATCCAGTTGGAACAATTCCTGCAGCAGGTGTTTCGGCTCCAGGATCGTTACGGAGGCCTTTTCAGCCGCGTGGACAGCGGCGACAAGGGCACCAACCTGCTTATGTTCTGGGGAGCACCGTTCGCCCAGGAAAATGATGTCGAACGGGCGCTGAATTTTTTCCTGGAACTGCGCAAGGAAACCGGAGCGCCGATAAAAGCCGGTATCACCTATCGTCTGGCATACGCAGGCTACATGGGCGGCGCCCTGCAGGAGGAATATACCTGTTACGGCTGGGGTGTAAACCTGTCCGCGCGCCTGATGATGGCGGCAGGGACGGGCGAGATCTGGGCTGATGAAGAAATCGCCCGGCGCGCGGATCGGCGGTTTAGCTTCCAGTATGTAGGACAACAAACGTTCAAGGGCTTTTCTCAGGAGCAGAGCGTCTTTAAACTCCTGCGACGCAGGGAAGACGACTGGGCGGTCTTTCAGGGGAAATTCGTCGGGCGGGAAAGCGAACTGGAAACGTTGCGCAAGTTCATCAGTCCGATCTGGAGCGGAGGGTTTGCCGGTATCTTGACCGTCGTTGGCGAGCCCGGCATCGGCAAGAGCCGACTGATGTATGCCTTCCAGACGTCTGAACTCTTTACAAAGAACAAAGTCCATTGGGCTACCTGCCAGACCGATGAAATCATCCGGCAATCCCTGAACCCGTTCCGCTACTGGCTCAAACGTTACTTCAATGTCTCCGAAACCAGCGACGAGACAGGGAACAAGCTAGCCTTCGACAAAAGATTGGATGCACTGATCGCCTCCATCCCGGATGAAGAACTGTCGCGCAGCCTGAACCGGAGACGCTCCTTTTTGGGCGAACTGGTCGACCTGCATTGGCCGGATTCCTTGTACGAGAGGCTGGACGCCGAGGGGCGCTACGAAAATACGTTCATCGCCTTGAGCGCCCTGCTGCGCGGGGAAAGCTTGCAGCAGCCGCTGGTCATCTTGATCGAAGACACACATCTACTGGACAACGACACAAAAGAATTTCTAGCTTATTTGGAGCGAGCCCTGACCGCAGAGGTCGACAAGAGTTATCCCATTGCGCTCCTGGCCACGTCCCGCCACGAGGGACAGGTGATTACATTCCAGAAGGCTCCCAGTAAAGAAATCGATCTCTCGGAACTGCCAAAAGCCGAACTGATCCGTCTGGCTGAATTCTTGCTGGGCGGTACGATTGCCCCCTCTTTCCTGGAAATCCTTGCGCAACGCACGGAGGGAAACCCGTTTTTTACAGAACAGATCATCCGCTACATGCAGGAAGAGCGGCAACTGGAACAGGGGCGGCAAGGCTGGCAGGTCGCCAGCAACCTGGCCATCGATGCGCTGCCCACCGATATCAGCGCCATCCTGATCTCGCGCCTCGACCGATTAAACCGGGAGGTCAGGGAGGTGGTGCAGACTGCGGCTGTGCTCGGTCGGGAATTCGAACTGCGCCTGCTCTCGAAAATGCTACATGATGATGAAAACCTGCCTGAAAAAATCGGCCTTGCCGTCCAGGCGGACATCCTATCCGCACTGACTGAAATCCGCTACATTTTCCGCCATGCCCTGCTCCGGGATGCCGCCTACAACATGCAGTTACGCGCCCGGCAGAGGGAATTGCACCAGATTGCCGTGGAAGCATTCGAAACCCTCTATCAAGACCAGCTCTCCCCGCATTATAGCGAAATTGCTTACCACGCTGAACAGGCCGGGCTGTTAGAGAAGGCAAAAAAGTTCTATATCCTCGCAGGCGCAGGAGCTGCGCAGGCTTACCAGAATTATCTGGCCATCGATAGCTATACGCGAGCCCTGGCGCTGTCCTCGCTGGACGATATCCAGGAACGGATCGACCTGCTATTGGCGCGCGTAGCCTTGTACCGGACAATCGGCGACCGGGCTGGACAGGAACAGGACCTGGCCACCTTGGAGCTGCTGGCAGAGAAACAAAAAAACGCCCGTAATCGCGCCATCGTTGCACTGCAGCAGGTCCATTTTGCGTTCGATGCGGGCGCCTACCAGGAAGCACAACGATTCTCGCAGAACGCCATCGAGATTGCGGAATCGGTGGGGGCGCTCGATATCGTTGCCAGCACCTATCGGACACTGCCCCTGGCATTAGCCAGGCAGGGCCAGATCCAGCAGGCTATCCAGTTTGCTCAAACCGGCTTGCAGGTAACACAACAGGTAGGAGACCGGGAAAGCGAAGGCCAGACTTTCAACGAGCTTGGCCTGATCATGCTCGAACAACGCGATCCCGCCAGGGCACGCGCTTATTTCGAAAAGAGCCTGGCGTTGGCGCAGGAAACCGGCAATCGCAGGATGGAAGCGCAGGTACTCAACAATATGGGCAATATTAGCGGGATGATCGAAGGCGATTACAGCACAGCCCGGGGGTATTACGAGAGAACGCTCATGATCGTGCGCGAGATTGGGAATCGCGTCGGAGAAAGTTATGCTCTGGGAAACCTGGGTTGGGTGGCGTCCATGCAGGGTGATTTTGGACTGGCGCAAATCTATCAGCAGGAATCGTTGACTCTTGCGCGCGAAACAGGCAACCTGTACCAGGAAACCTACGGAACGATCAACCTGAGCGCTATGCTGGTATCCCAGGAGAACTATTCCGGCGCGCGCCAGGTTGCTGAGCAAGCCCTGAAACTGGCGCCCAAACTCGGTGATCGCTCCGCTGAAGCCTGGGCATGGACCTACCTCGGCCATGCAAATCTGGGCGCAGGAAACCATCGAGATGCCATGATAGCTTATCAAAAAGCACTGGAAATACGCTACACTCTTGAGCAACCTACCCTTGCGATGGAACCGCTTGCTGGCCAGGCGCAGACAGCCCTGGAATCCGGCGATCCGCGCACAGCGCTTGCCCATATCGAGCCAATCCTTGCTCACCTCGCAAACGGCGGGGACATGGAGGGAACGGAAGAGCCACTGCGCGTCTACCTGACAATGTACCTGACTCTGCACGCGAACCAGGACCCACGCGCTGACCAGATCCTTGAGCGCGCGTACTCCCTTTTACAGGAACAGGTCAATCACATCCAAGGCCAGCAAAACCAGGAAATGTTCGTCCGCAACGTACCCTGGCGGAGAGAAATCGCAACGCACTGGCAGCAAAAAAAGGGCACGAGGTAAGCAGGACGCTTTTCGGTTTTCACTCCATATCACAGAAGTTGAAAGAATATCCGAAAACGGGGGTGGGGGGGGGGGG